>JBFMBU010000020.1:0-10103 GCA_040755035.1 Thermodesulfobacteriota bacterium | reverse complement strand
AATACTGAGGATTATTGGCTCCAGGATGTGGTTATGACCATGTGGACCAATTTCGCCGCAGTGGGTAACCCGACCCCGGTCAAAGGCCCTTTACGCAATCGTCTGATTAACTGGGCCTGGCCGAAGTATGGGAGCGGAGATCAATTTCTTGACATCGGGGTTCCACCCCTTATCCGGGATGGGTTCTCTTTAGTAACAGGCAACCAGCCCCCCCGCTAAAAAAAACAGGGATTGAACTTAATGAATCGGACAAGTGATGATCCGCTAAAAACATTTTGAAAGCATTTTTGAAAGGGGAGGCTGTCGGGGGTATAAACCGGCAGCCTGCCCTTGGGAAAGGGATTACCTGATGATTACTCAAAGAAATCTTCGATTTTTTGCATTGAACTTAATTTTTTTGTTTGGCTTCTTCTTGCTCACCACCGGTTATGTCTCGGCCAACTACGGCAGGATTCTCGGCGCTCATATAGTTGACCCCGTTTTAACCGATGCCGGTTTCGTTTCCGGAACGGTGATCGATGCGGTCCCCTATACGGGGATTTCCACCCTCATCGGAGAAATCGGTAAAGAGGTCCGCATCTATCGGGGCATACCCTTTGCCGCCCCGCCGGTGGGCAATCTGCGCTGGAAACCTCCTCAACCGGTGCCCCCCTGGGAGGGGATCCGGGAAAGCACCAAGTTCAGTCTTTGGGCCCCCCAGTCCTTCCCTACTGCCGCCTGGTCAGGAGGTATCCCCGAATCCGGCATGGGGGAAGACTGTCTTTACCTGAACGTCCTGACCCCGGCAAAAAATGACAAGGACCGACTTCCGGTCATGGTCTGGCTTCATGGCGGCGGTTTAAACGCCAGCTCCGGGAACATGGGGTCCTATAACACCCCGCCCCTGCCCCAGCATGGGGTGGTCCTGGTCACGGTCAGCCACCGACTAGGGGCAATAGGTTATTTAGCTCATCCCTGGCTGGATGCTGAATCCGGGGCCTCCGGTAACTACGGGCAGTTGGACATCATCGCCGCCTTGAAATGGGTCAAAAGAAACATCTCTGCTTTTGGCGGGAATCCCAATAACGTGACCATCTTCGGCCAGTCCGGTGGAGGGGCCAAAGTGGTCTGGCTCTTGGCCTCGCCTTTAGCCAAAGGACTTTTTCAGCGGGCCATCATCGAAGCTGGCATCGGGGCCGGAACCGGAGGTGGAAGCGCCGACAGTTATATCTTTCAGACCAAAGAGCTGGCCTGGACTAACGGAGAAAAACTTTCCAATTACCTTGGGGTGTCTTCACTGGCTGAACTCCGGAGCAAATCCTGGCAGGATATCATCAAGGCCACTACCTCCCCAGGATCAGGGCAGCCGATCCCTTCAGGATTTGAAACCCGCTATACCGTGGACGGCTGGTCCCTGCCGGATACGATCTGGAACCTCATGGCCGCAGGGAAGAAAAACGATGTGCCGGTCATGATCGGGGCTGGGGAGCCAGAACTGGCCAAACATCAGGGCACCACGGTCTGGGCGCCGGTTTTATTGAACGGCCGATCCAATTTGTATGTCTATGTATTCAGCCAGGTCCCGTCCAATTGGCGCAACTTTGGTTTAAAGGCCTATCACGGCCTGGAAGTGGCCTACCAGTTCGGGACCATCGACCTGATCCGCTTTCATAGAAATGCCTTGTTCGCCGCCCCACCGGGTTTGCCTGTGGATCCGGGGCTCGATTTTATGGATGTCTGGGTGACGGATGTCACTATGAAGATGTGGGCCCGCTTTGCCGCCATCGGGAACCCCAGCATCAAGGGAGTGGTCTGGTGGCCGGATTTCGATCTAAAACCGGGGTTGGACCGTTATCTCAATATCGCCTACCCCCTGGAAGTAAAATCCAATTTCTTAGCCACCTATCCCTATCCCGCACCTTAAGGGTGAGATAGGCCAGGGGAGGGAAAACGGCCCAGAGGTGAAGTGGCTCCCCCACTTCACCTCACCCTATTCAGAAACCCTCTTATGGCTGACGGAATCAGATAGCGAATAAACCAGCCTCCAAGAGGAAAAACTTCACAACTCTCCTGAAGAAATTCAATGGACTGAAATAAAAAATATTGTTTTTTTTTCCTTAGTTATGATAACGTAATATGTTTTGAAGGGACTTGGGTTTTGAAAATAGGCTATTTAATCTGATTTCAAGGTGTTAGCACCTGAAAATACATAATCAGGGAGGGTTTTTTATTCATCCGGATAAAGAAGTTCCCCATTATGTAGGGCATCGGAAACGTTTGAAGGAACGCTTTTCCAAAAGCGGATTGGATTCCTTCCCGGATTATGAGGTACTGGAGCTTATCCTAACCTTTGCCCAGGCCCGGAAAGATACCAAACCCCTGGCCAAAGACCTGATAAAAACCTTTGGTTCCCTTCGCGGCATTTTTGAAGTCCCGCTTGAAGAATTGAAGAACGTCAAAGGGCTGGGTGAACATAGCGCTCTTTTAGTCAAGCTGGTTAAAGAGGCTTCCGATCGGTTCCTCCGGGACAAATTGTTAAAGGCGGAAAACGTAATAGCCTCCCCCGGAGAATTGATCGCCTATTGCCAATCCAAGATGGGCTGGCTCAGGGATGAACAGTTCCGGATGATCTATTTGAATACCCGGAACCAGGTTATCGAAGAAGAGGTCTTGCAGGAGGGAACGGTCGACCAGACCGTGGTCTATCCCCGCAAAGTGATGGAACAGGCCATCCGTCTCAAGGCCACGGCCTTGATTTTGGTTCATAACCACCCGGGAGGCTCCCCCCATCCTTCTCTTGAGGATCGGGAATTGACCCGGACCTTGACCCAGGCCGCCAGGAACCTGCAGATCAAGATTCATGACCATCTGATTATCGCCCGGGAAGGGTATTTTAGTTTTTTAGAAAATAATCTGTTATAAAATAAGATATACCAGACCATGAGAGAAAAGGAAAAAACAGTGACGCAATCGGAAATCCTGCGCAAAGAATTGGAAGAAATTTTGAAACATAAATGGATTGAATCGGAAAAAGCCGGCTATGACCTGGGTGATAAAGCCGTCTGGGACTGGGTCCAAAAATATGCCCATGAATTCAGGGAATATTGGCAAAAGAAAAACGGTTGATTCCCTGCTTGCCGATTCTCTTAGGGGTTTTCCTTTTTTCCCTCTCCCCAACCCGAACAACCGGAAACCAAATTGAATAGTTCAAAATTCCTCATTCCTTCCGGCCAACTTCCCGTTTTAAAAGTAATTCCACCCAATTTGTGCAGAATTCTATTCATCAGTTACTAACGGTTTTTCAGCCGAAGAACCCCTTTTCAAAGCCCCTCATCCTGCCGGCCCAGCAAACCCTCCGGAAAAGAGGTTAAACGGCAGCCAAATGAATCCATAGTCTGGCACCGGATTCCTTCCCACTTTTTTACATTGCAAAAATGAAGAAGTTATGATTATTATGACCAGGACCGGGGATGAATTTTTATATAATTCCTTGGTAGTTGGGATTATTCGCTATGGCCCATCCTTCTCGCAAAGACCCTTTTCGGGTCAAAGCCAAAACAGAGGGATATCCCGCCCGATCGGTTTACAAATTAAAAGAGATTCAAGACAAATATCATATTATTAAACCAGGGCAGCGAATCATCGATTTTGGATGTCATCCCGGTTCCTGGCTCAAGTTTTGTTCCCAGGCGGTGGGAACCGAGGGACGGGTTTTGGGGGTGGACCTTAAAAGACCGTTAGTCCCCCTGTCCCCAAATATTTTTTTTTTACAGGGGGACATTCAATCGCTGATTCCAGAATCCTTTAAAGAATGGGCCGGTCGGGCTGATGTCGTTCTGAGCGATCTGGCTCCCAATACCTGCGGGATAAAATGGCTGGATCAACAACGCTCCCTGGAACTTAATAACCGGGCCCTGGATTTGGGGGAGTATTTATTGAAAAAAGGAGGAACTGCGGTTCTGAAAATTTTCGAAGGTCCTGAAACCGGCAACGTTATCCAAAGGATGAAAAATGGATTTTTTCAGATCCACATCCACAAACCTAAAAGTTCCCGGGCCGAAAGCCCCGAAATCTATCTGATCGGGCAGGGGTTTATGAGACCGATCAACTAAAAGAAAATCCTAAGGATTTTAAATAAGGAGGAAGGTATGTCCGGCCATTCCAAATGGAGTACCATAAAACGGAAAAAAGGGGCAGCCGACGCTAAAAGGGGAAAGATTTTTTCCAAAGTCATTAAAGAGATCACTGTGGCCGCTCGAGCCGGAGGGGGTGACCCGGAGGGAAACCCCCGTCTGAGGGCCGCCATCGCCCTGGCCAAAAGCGAAAACATGCCCAAAGATAATATCGACCGGGCCATTAAAAAAGGGACCGGAGGGGGTGAGGGAACGGCCTACGAAGAAGTGATTTATGAAGGGTACGGCCCGGGCGGCGTAGCCATCCTGGCCCAGGTACTCACGGATAATAAGAATCGGACTGTGGCCGACGTTCGACACATCTTCACTAAAAATGGGGGGAGCATGGGTGAAACCGGGTGTGTGGCCTGGATGTTTGAAAAAAAAGGGTATTTCGTTTTTGAAAAAAGCAAAATCGAAGAAGAGGCCTTGATGGAGTGGGGGTTGGAAGCGGGAGTGGATGATATCCGCGAGCAGGAAAATGAGTGGGAAGTAATCACCCCCCTGGAAAATTTTGAAAAAATTCGTCTGGCCATTGAGGCCAAAAAATGGACCCCCCAGGTCTCGGAAGTTACCATGCTCCCTAAAAACACCGTAGTATTGGATGGCAAAAATGCGGAACAGATGATTCGGATGGTGGAAGCCCTGGAAGAGAACGACGATATCCAGAATGTCTATGCCAATTTCGACATTCCGGATAAGGTCATGGAGGCCCTTGGCTGAAAAATGGCTTCACGCCGGCCCGGCCGTACTCTCGGTGTTGATCCCGGCTCACAGATCACCGGTTTCGGGATTGTCGAAAAAAAAGGCCAAAAGATGGAGCATATCTTCAGCGGATATATCCGCTTAACCGCTCTGCCTTCCCTGCCCCTCCGTCTCCGGCGCTTGCATCAGGCCCTCTTGGAAGTCATTCAGGACCACCGTCCCACCGATCTGGCAGTGGAAAAGGTTTTTGCCGCCAAAAATGTCCAAAGCGCCCTTGTCCTGGGACAGGTCCGGGGAGTGGTTCTGCTGACGGCTGTGGAATCCGGACTGGAGGTTTTTGAATACAGCCCTCTGGAGATAAAAAAAGCGGTCACCGGCTACGGTCGGGCTGAAAAAAACCAGGTCTCCGAAATGGTAAAAATCCTATTGGGTCTTCGTACCATTCAAAATCAGGATGTTTCCGATGCCTTGGCCGCCGGTCTTTGTCACCTGAATTGGTTCTACCCGCTTAAGGACAACGAATGATCGCTTTTTTAGAAGGCCGCCTGCTTTTTAAATCTCCGGAATCGGTGGTCGTCTTCACCCAGGGGATCGGCTATCAGGTGGCCGTCCCCTTGTCTTCATTTTATGACCTCCCGGCCCTGGAACAGGAGGTTCGCCTTCATATTTATACCCATGTCCGCCAGGATACCATCCTGCTTTTCGGATTTCTGACTCCCCAGGAAAAAGATCTTTTCCTGCTTCTCCTGGGAGTATCGGGTATCGGCCCCAAAGTGGCCTTGAATATCCTCTCCGGCATCTCTCCCCAGGACCTGAGCCAGGCCCTCTTATCCGAAGACAACGTCCGGATACAACGGATCCCAGGTGTGGGCAAAAAAACCGCCGAACGAATCGTCCTGGAACTAAAAGACAAAATAAGAAAGATGAACTGGGGTATTCCTCCGATCCTGACCAGAAGTCGGGAAGAGGCAACCGTTTTTGAAGACGCCGTCTCCGCCCTGGTAAATTTGGGCTATCCCCAGAACCTGGCCGATAAAGCCTTGAATAAGATAAAAACAGAAACGGAAGGGACCCTCTCCCTCGAAGAATTGCTTCGGATGGCCCTGAAGGCCCTGTCTAAATGAAAAACGACCGGATTATCACCCCGGAGTTAACGGAAGAAGAGAGGTTTCTGGAAGCCGGTCTGCGTCCCAGGGGGCTTTCCGAATTTATTGGTCAGGAGGAAGTCAAAACCAATTTAAAAATTTTCATCCAGGCCGCCCTGGAAAGGGGAGAAGCCCTGGATCATGTTTTACTTTACGGGTTTCCGGGCCTGGGGAAAACCACCCTGGCCAATATCATCGCCCAGGAATTGAAGGTTTCCCTGAAGGGCACTTCCGGACCGGTGATCGAACGACCCGGCGACCTGGCTGCCCTGTTGACCAATCTTCAGGGTAAGGACTGCCTCTTTATCGATGAAATCCATCGTCTCAATCATGTGGTGGAGGAAATCCTCTATCCGGCCATGGAGGATTTTCAACTGGATATCCTCATCGGCCAGGGTCCCAGCGCCCGGTCCATCAAGCTGGACCTGCCCCGCTTCACCCTCATCGGGGCTACCACACGGGCCGGGCTGCTCACCCCCCCGCTGCGGGACCGCTTCGGGGTTATCCTGCGGGTTGATTTTTACTCGGCCGAGGAATTGAAAATCATCCTTTCCCGTTCGGCAGATATCCTGAAAATCCCAGTGGAGGAAGCCGGCATATTGGAAATTGCCCGTCGTTCCCGGGGCACTCCGCGGGTGGCCAATCGGATTTTAAAAAGGGTTCGGGATTATGCCCAGGTTAAAGGGGGTGGCCGGATCACCCTTAAGGTGGCCCAGGACGCCTTAAAGATGCTGGAAGTGGATCACCTGGGGCTGGATAAAATGGACCGCAGGATCCTTCTGACCATCATTGAAAAATTTAGTGGAGGTCCTGTAGGAGTGGAAGCCCTATCTGTGGCCTTGGGCGAGGAAAAAGACACCCTGGAAGATGTCTATGAACCCTTCCTGATTCAGTGCGGATTCCTGAACCGCACCCCGAGAGGCAGGGTGGCCACACCTTTGGCTTATAAACATTTCGGGAAAAAAGTCCCCAGGGAAATCCAGGGGGATTTGTTTGATGAAGGGTAATCTCTTGAGACGCTTCTGTTTTATTTGCCGGCGGTAAGGGGAAAAGGGTTATGCCAATGATTACTTTTTTTAGTTTGAAGGGAGGCACAGGGAAAACCACCCTCTGCAGCACTCTGGGCTGGCTACTGGCGGATAAAGGTCATTCGGTGTTGATGATCGACCTTGATCCTCAGGGCCATTTGAGTCAATCCCTCAATCGACCGCTTCAGAATCCGGTTCTTTCCCTGTTTGATGTCCTGATCCATGGGCGTCCCTTAGCTGAGGCGGTTGAGCCCTCTTCCTTTCCCCGGCTTTCCCTGGTGCCGGCCGCCGAAAGCCATCTTGATTTACATACGGCTTTGCTCTCCCAACCCTGGCGGGAATGGAAATTAAAAGACGCCTTGAGCGCCATGGGACCTCATCCCTATGACTGGATCCTGCTCGATGTCGGAGCCAATTTGAATCTGATCACTTATAACGCCCTCTTTGCCTGCCGGAACCTGATCATCCCCACCCTGCCGGATGTCTATTCTTATCTGAGCCTGAAAACCCTTTTCGGTTTTCTTCAAAAAAGCGGCCGTGATTTTCATTATACCTTCGACACGATCTGGATCCTGCTCAACAAACTCAACAACCACCGGCCTTTGGACCGGGAAAACCGTGATGCCTTGAAGAAGTATTATCAAAGATTTCTCATACCGGTTAGGGTTCGTGAAGACCCAAAAGTACCGCAAGCCGTCAAAAACCAGGTGCCGCTTCCGGTTCTGGCTCCCCAGTCGACAGCGGTCCGGGACCTGACCAAGGTAGTCCTTTTTCTGGAAAAGATCTTCCCCCTAACGCAGGGGTAACATTCGCGAGCAAAAGGAGAAAAACGATGAGTGATATTTTTGAAACCAACGCCCCTCTGGCCTTCCCGGCCCCCGACAGACAACCCGATTTTGAAGAAGAGGCCTTTAGCGGTCCGGTTTTTAAAACGCCGGCCATGAAGGAAACCGTAGACCGTTGGAAAAAAGAAATTGTCGACCGCATCTATTTTCTGAAAGAGAACCTGGATCAGGCCGGCCAGGAAAAGGAATCTTTATATGCGGAGGTGGACCGGCTGCAGACCGAATTGCTGCGTTCTCAGGAAAAAGTCAGGGAGCTGGAAACCCAGTTTTCTGAGGCCCTGGAGACCTTCAACCAGCTTTTGAACGAGGTCTCCCAGGCCCTGGAAAACTGAAAAAGGATCCTCTCTTGGGTGGACTAAGTCAGACTGTGGGGGTATTTGTTGTAATAATGGGCGTTCTGCCAGCTTTTTTTCAGTGTCTGGTTGAATTTCTTTACCATGAAAAAGCTTTCTCTGTTTTTTAAACCGACAAAGGATTTCATCAGGCGGTAGGGATAGGTGGGAAAGGAATAAATCCTCTTTTTAAGAAAATTATCGCCCCGGTAAATGGTTTCCTCATCGATACCCCGGGGTTCATGCACCACATAAGAGAGACGGTATTTTTTCCAGTCTTCCGGGAAATTATTAAAAACCAGCCGGTTTTCCTTTTCCATCTCTTCCATCAAATCCGTACCGGGTAGGGGGGTCATGATGCTGATCTGGACGATATCGACCCCGGACCGGACCAGGTCCTTGGCCAGTTTCCGGTAATACAGGGGGGACTCGAAATCATTCCCAACAATAAAGGATCCGAAGACGGCGATCCCGTGCTTGTGAAATTTATCGACAACCTTCTTATAATTATCGGCACCGACGGATAGGTTCACCCCCTTTTTCATTTCCTTCAACGTCTCCGGGCTGGTGGTTTCAAAACCGAGAAAGACAAACATGCACCCTGACCCGGCGGCCAATTCGACCAAGCGCTCATCTTCCGCGGCATTGATGGAGGTCTGGGTCCACCACTTTTTTTTCAGTCCCTTCCGGATCATCCCTTCAAACAGCTCCGCGGCTCTTTTTCGGTTTTCCGGACTATGACCGATCAGGTTGTCGTCCATAAAGGCGATATACTGACCGGGGATCTTTTCAATTTCCTCTAAAACCTGTTGCGCCGGCCGCTGCCGGTACTCCCTTCCCAGGTAATTGGATACCGAACAAAAGCGACAATTGAAAGGGCAACCCCTGGAGGTTTGGACCGAGTTCCAGAGATAAGTAGGGTGCAGCAGGTCCCGGCGGGGGATAATATTATAGGACTTCAGATCCAGCAGGGGTCCCTGATAAAGGGGCTGCAGCCGGTTCATTTCAAAATCCCGGATGACTTTTTCCCAAATCCCTTCCACCTCCCCGACAACCACCGCGTCTGCATAACGCAAGGCCTCCTCCGGCAGCATGGAGGCGTGAATCCCTCCCATGATCACCTTGATATTCTTTTCCCGATACTGGGCTGCGATCTCATAAGCCCGGTTGATGTTGCTGGTAAAGGCCGTGATCCCCACCAAATCGGCTTCCTCAAAAACAAAAGGGACAAAGTTTTCATCTAAAATTTTTATCTGCCAATGATCAGGGGTAACGGCGGCTACGTAAGCCAGGCTCAGTGGGGGGGGCGTGGAAAACAGACTCAACAAAAATCCGCTTTTTTGCCCGACTGGATTAATTAACAGGAGCTTTTTCATCTGTCCCTTGACCTTCCTTCGGGTTTAGCTGCATTACACCAATCCCGGGGGGTGGATTTTCTTTCCTTGACTGTATTAAAGCTCCATAGTATGGTTATTTGACAAAAAAGTAAATAGTTATCAACATATTGCTGGCAAAAAAGGTATGACCCTGCAGCAAATACAAACCTTGATCCAGAGCCTTCCCGGGATTTCATCCTGGGAACTCCGCCGCTTGAGGAAAAAAAGCTACCAGCGCTATCTGGTCTTCGACCGCCTCGATTCCCAGAGGGTGGTGGAAACGGAAACATATTCGGCATTATTATACAAGACCTATCAGGAAAAGGGGCAAACCGTACTGGGGGAATCGGTAGTCAGCCTGTCTGAAGGAGACCGGGTGGCCGAAAGGTTATCCCGGGCCTGGGAGATGGCCTCTCTGGTGTCCAATCCTGTATTCGAACTGCCGGAAAAGGGAGGAAGCTATGAACAGGTCCCGACCTGCGATAACGAGGTCCGAGCAGATCCCCTTCGTTTTCTTGACC
>JBFMBU010000019.1:0-12464 GCA_040755035.1 Thermodesulfobacteriota bacterium | reverse complement strand
ATTTGTCCGGCCATGGCCATGGCCTCGGACGGATTCATCCCGGCTACGGGTTCATCCAGCAGAAGAATCCGGGCACCGCTGGCCATGGCCATGGCCAGGCCCAGCATTTTTTGGTTGCCGTAAGGAATGTCCTTGGCCGCCATATCCTTCAACTCTTCCAGGTGAAACATTTTCAGGAGGGAAAGACTTTGTTCTTTAACCTCTTTTTCTCTCAGACCGTAGGCCCGAGAATGGATCAGGGTCTGCCAGAAACCGATAGGATGATGGAGATGATGAGCCATGATCATATTGGTCAAACAGGAATAAAGGGGGAAGAGACCGGCCCCCTGAAAAGAACGGACCAGACCCTCCCGGGCAATACGGTCCGGTCGCAGTCCGACGATGTTTTTTCCCTGAAAGAGGATTTCTCCACGGGTCGGTTTCAGAAATCCCGATATAATATTGAAGAGGGTCGTTTTCCCGGCCCCGTTGGGGCCGATGATCCCCAGGATTTCCCCTTCCCGGACCTCGATATCAATTTTGTTCAGGGCAGCCAGTCCTTTAAAATTGCGGCTGACTTGTTTTAGCTCCAGTATGGGCATAAAGGCCTTTTACTTTTTTTTCGTAAACTGTTTTATTTTTTGCGGAAGACTCAGCAGCCCCTCCGGCAGGAAAAAGGTCACCACTAAAATCACCGCTCCGTAAAAAATATAGACCCAACGGGAATCTACATTCAAAAGCCAGGATTCGACCATTACCATCAGCGATCCTCCCAGGAACCCCCCCAGGGCCACGGAGGCGACTCCGCCGACCGTGGCCTGGATCTGGACAAAGATGGATTGGATCGGGGTGTAACTACCCGGGAAGAGTACATTGTAGTAATGGGCGGTGAAGGCCCCGGCCACACCGGCAAAAAAACAGGCGGTGACGAAGCTGATCACCTTATAGCGCAAGGGGTGCACCCCCAGGCTCTGGGCCAGGGCTTCGTTCTGAGGCAGGGCCCTGAAGATACGGCCCAGGGCCGATTGATCCATGCGCCACATGACCGTTCCGCAGACCAATACAATCAAGAGCAGAACATAATAACTGGCCAGGGGGGAATCGAAGCGGACCGTTCCCAGAGCAGGCAAAGGTAATGGGGTGAAGGAGGGAATACCCGTGATTCCACCGTGACCACCGAAAAAATCAAGGGTGGAAAAAAGGAGACGTACCATTTCGGCAAAGGCAAAGGTGATAATGGACAGGGATAAGCCCCTCACCCTGAGGACAACCACCCCGATAACCAAGGCCACGACCCCTGAGGCCGTCCCACCGGCCAGCAATCCGATCCAGGGACTGATACCGGCCTTTTGGGCCAGAAGGGCCGATGTATATCCCCCGATGGCTAAAAAAGCCGCCTGCCCCAGGCTCAGGCAGCCGATTCGGAGGATCATAAGCCAGCCCATAGCCAGGATGCTGGCCACCCCACAGCCGACAAACATTCCGATCCTGGCCGGATTGGGAAAGAAGAGAGGAAGCAAAAACAAACCCAACACCAGGAAGAGGAGAATGATCTTCTTTTTCCGATCAGTGAAATTCATACTCCACTCCCAGGAGACCCTGCGGCCTGAAGAGGAAGACGGCGATAACGATCAAAAAAGAGGCCACTTCAGCCACCGGCCCCAAATAGGTTACCCCGATGGATTCCACGACGCCGATCAAAAGTCCGGCCAGAATGGACCCTTCAATACTTCCCATCCCTCCCACAGCGACTATGAGCAGGGCTTTGAAAATAATGCCCCCGCCCATAAAGGGATTGATATAGAAAAGGGGGGTGACGATCGACCCGGCGGCAGCGGCCAGAAAGGAAGCGACGCCCATGACCAGAAAACGCATGAAACGGATATTGATGCCCTGGAGGGCGGCCACCCTGGGATTTTCCGCCAGGGCGCGGATAGCAATGCCCTGCCGGGTGCGGCGGATCCAGACATACAACCCGATTACGATCAGACCGCATAAAAGGACGACCATCAGCCTCTCTCGGGAAAGGGTCGCCCCCCGGACGGTCAGGATTCCTTTGAAATGAGATCCTATGGTGACATCCTCCCCTTCAAAAATAAAAGCCAAAGCCCCTTCCAGGATCATGCTTACCCCCAGAATGGCGCCTAAAGAGGCTACCTTGACTTTTTCAGAGAGAGGGTAAAGGACAGCGGCTTCAATAAAAATCCCCAGGCCGCCGATGACGATCATGGCCGTTAAAGCCGCCTGGAAATAATGGAGCCCGGCCCGTTGAACCAGGGCGTAGACCACATAGGCCCCGCAGATGTAAAAAGTCCCGTGAGCGAAATTCAAGACCCTTAAAATCCCGAAAATCAAGGTCAAGCCCAAGGCCAGCAGAATATAATTGGCCGAAAGGACGAGGCAGTTCAATCCCACCTGCAGGAACTCGGTCATGAAATCCAGTCCCCTTTCAAAAAAATTATGGGGTCATTTCCTTGAAGCTGCCCAGGAATTGAACCTGTCCCTTCCCGGTAATCATGCTGAAGGAAACAGGAACAGACATGTGGTTCTTGATCCCAAAGGTCTTTTCTCCGCTGGCCTTAACCGCGATCTTATGAAAACTCTTGAATTCGGTGGTTCGCAGGACCTTAAGAATAGCCTCGGGTTCCAGGCTTTGGGCCTTTTCAATAGCCTGAAACAGGATATGAGGTCCCATGGAATAGGCCAGATCCGTCACCTGGAAGTTGGGGCAGTCTTTTTTGAAATACTTGATATTCTCTTCCCCCATAGGGCTGTCTTCTTCAGGGGAAACCATGATCCCGATATACCCTTTGGAGGCTTCCACCCCGGCGATTTGCTGCCATTTTTCCAGGTCCCCGGGCATGGAACTGGGATTGGTGATATATCCCTTATAACCAAGTTCCCGGGCCTGTTTGACCACCAGGGCCACGGAACCCGGCGGAAGCTTGCAATAGATGTAGTCCGGATTCGTTTTCAAGGCCTGACTGAGGAAAGGGTAAAAATCGGTGGTCCGGGGCGGGACCATGATGAAATCCTTTATTTCCTTGCCTCGTTGCTTGGCCTGGGCCAGGGCGTTTTCTTTGACCTGTTTTCCATCCATATCATCGGCCAGGACGTAAAGGACGCTTTTACATTTAAACTTTTCCCGCATCAGGGTATAGAGGGCTTCACTTCTTTCGTCGTTACTGGCCGAAACCCGGAAAAGATAAGGCCACTCCGGTTTCGGGTTCCAAATCGGACCCCCGATGACAGCCAGTTTATTTTCTTTGGTGGAAAGGGGTGCCCAGCCCGAAACCGGTTCGGCGCCGAAGGCCCCAACCAGGAAATCCACCTTGTCGGTGTAGATCAGTTTTTCAACCGCAGCCCTTCCGCCGGCGGCCGTATATTTGTCATCGGCGAAATACATCTCGATCCTATAATTCTGCCCTTTGACGGTGATTCCGCCCCGGTCATTAAAAAACCGCTTTAACGATTCCATGCTGCACTTGACGTTCAATCCCCACTGGCCGGCCGGACCGGTCAGTGGAACCGGCACCCCTAATTTCAGGACCTTGCTTTCCGCTGCCGATCCCTTCGTCGCGGCCAAGGCCATGCACAAAAACAAAATCATTAAACACCAGACGGTTTTCGTTCGAATACTTTTCGACATCGTGTTTATCCTCCTTTTGGTGTCCCGCTCTTTTCAGAGATTTTAAGAAATGATTTCCCTCTCGACGGTTCAGCGTTGGTTGAACCGCCTTCCCAGCATGGCCCCGGCGATGTTGATGCGCTGAATCTGGACCGTTCCCCCGGCCAGAGGCCAGCCGCGGCTGTCCCGCAGCATCCGTTCAATAGGATATTCTTTGGAATAGCCGTAACCGCCGAAGACCTGCAGGGCCATATCCGTAACCTCTTTGGCCATTTCATTGGAGAAACACTTGGCCACCGAGGATTCATAGACCGAAGGCAATCCCGTACCGGCATTGGTGGCCGCACGGTAGATCAAGAGCCTGGCCGCCTCCACCCTCATGGCCATATCGGCCAGGAGAAATTGGACGGCCTGGAATTCACAGATGGGCTTGCCGAAGGCCTGCCGCTCCTGAGCGTATTTCTTGGCCGCCTCAAGCGCCCCCCAGGCAATACCCAGGGACATGGTGGCGTTCCCGCAACGCTCCACATCAAAGGCTTGCATCAATTTGGCAAAGTCCCCCTGCGGGATGACCAGATTTTCTCTGGGTACCCGGCAATCTTCAAAGATCAGATCGGAGCTGGGCATACCCTGCAGCCCCATGAATTCCTCCTGTTTCCCGAAGGAAAGTCCAGGGGAATTCTTTTCCACAACGATACCGCCGATTCCCTTGGCTCCCTTGATTTCATCGAAGCGTACATAAACCAGGTAAAGGTCGGAATGGCCCCCTCCGGAAATAAAGCGCTTCTGGCCGTTGAGCAGGAAATGGTCTCCGACCAGGACCGCTTTGGTGCTGAGATCGGTCAAGGCCGATCCGGCTCCGGGCTCGGTCATGGCCACAGACATCAATTTTTCCCCGGAACAGGAGGGTGGGATAAAGCGTTGTTTTTGTTCTTCGGTGCCGAACTGTTCCACAACACGGATAGGTCCGACACTGGTTTCAAAAACAGGAAAAGCCGCGATGGGACTGACCCGGGCCAATTCTTCAATGGCTAAAATGGCCTCAAAGGCCGTCTGTCCTCCTCCGCCGAAGCTCTCAGGCAGGGAGATACCCAAAAGGCCCATTTCCTGATAAAGCTTCAAGTCCTCCCGGTTCATAAAACGGCCCGGTTTTTCCAAGGCCGGTATCAAAGGGGCCAGACGCTGATCGGCGAAATCATGGACCGCCTTTTTAAAAATCCGTTGTTCTTCATTCAACTGAAAATCCATAGAATGGCTCCTTTCAACCTTCAATTAACCGACTCATAATAGTATGGACGTGAAACTGAAAAAAATCTCTTTCCCCAGGTCCAATTTTCCGTTGTTCGGAAAAACATCACAGGGCAGCAGGTTATCTTCCCTTTTCCTTCCCCTGCCGCAGACAGTCGGCCGGAGGGTTTTTTTAGGATGTCGTTTGAATCTGCTCCAATAATTTCTTTTTCATGACCTTTCCCCCTGGATTTTTGGGCAGCTCCGACAGGAGAAACATCCGCTGGGGAATTTTATAATAGGCCAGTTGGCTGCGGCAGAAGTCCTGTAGCTCGGTCAGGTCCAACGCTTCACTCCCTGGTCTGAGAATAACCGCACAGGCGACGATTTCACCCATTACCGGGTCGGGGAGGCCAAGGACCGAGACATCCAAAATCCTGGGATGAAGATGGAGAATGTTTTCCACTTCCACCGGGTAGACTTTTTCCCCGCCGCGATTGATCATCTCCTTGCTCCTCCCCACCAGGGTGATAAAACCCTCCTCATCCTGGAAACCCATATCCCCGGTGAAAAACCAGCCTTCCCGATAGGCTTTCCGGGTTTCCTCCGGGAGTTTGTAATAACCCCTGGTAACCGGGCCTCCCCGGACGGCCAGCTCCCCGATTTCATGGGGGTTGACCTCTTTCCCGAAGGGGTCGACAAATTTTACCTCCGAACAAAGGGCCGGACGGCCGACGGAGGTGGGTTTTTGTTCGACATATTGGTCAAGGAGGAGGGTGATGACTGAGGCTTCGGTCAACCCGTAACCGTTGACCAGACGCACCTCGGGGAAAATCTTTTTAATATCCCGCAGCAGATCCGGCGGCATGGGAGCGCCGCCGTACTTTATCACTTCCACGCAGCGGAGGTCATAATTTTGAATGGGGGTTTTATGGAGGAGGATCCAGAATAAGGTGGGGGTACCGGTAAGGATGTTGATTTTTTCCCGGACGATCAGCTCCAGCAGCGGCTCAGGCAGCAATACCGGCATCATATACATGGTCGTACCGGAAAAGATGGCCGGAAACAACTGTTCCTGCAGGGCCAGGACGTGGAAGAGCGGGGCGACCAGAAGGGTTTTACTGTGTGAGGGATCTTTCAAAGGGATTTCTTTTTCGGAATAATAACCCTGTTTGCAGGCGCTGGTGATAAGGTTCCGATGGGTAATCATGGTTCCCTTGGGGAGTCCGGTCGTTCCGGAAGTAAAAAGAATGACGGCCGTATCCTCTTCATCGATATCCGGGGGATCGGGTGGAACGACGGTGAGCGGGAGGGCGGCCGCTTGATCGGGGCTGAACAATAAGGTCCTGGAAGGTTTTTTTTCTGAGCGGACCTCCTCCATTTTAGCGGAAAAAGCCGGCGAAAAAACCATGAGATCCAGATCGGATACTTCCATCTGCCGTTCCAGCTCCGTCCCGGTCAGGTGATGATTGAACACTATTGCTGTGGCCCCCAGTTGTTGTATGGCCAGGAAAACCAGGACAAAATTATTGGAATTCTCCATCAGCAGACCGACATGACTTCCTTTTCGGAGGCCGTATTCGTTTTTTAAAAATGCGGAAATCCGGAAAATCCGGTTTTGGGTTTCTAAAAAGGTCAGCCCTTTTTCTCCTTCAAATAAAAAAGGTCTTTCCCTGTAGGTCTCCACCGCTTTCCCGAACAGGGCCGGAACGCTTTTAAAGCGGTGTTTGAAGCTCTGGACCGGATTCCCGTCGATTAAAACCGTTTCAATGGAGTAGTCTTCAATCATTTCACCCCTCCTGCTGACAGGTCAATGGATCGTTTTTCGGCAATTTTTTGTTTTTCCCCTGTGCGTTTAAGCAACCTTCCCCCGCTGTCCAAGGGGCGGACTTTTCGTTTCCGGATCGGCCCCTGTTTTTTATCCGTCAGATAGTCCCGAACGCGGTACAACCATTGAAGATGCATTTCATTAAAACCCACCCCCAGTTCGGCGGCCATGACCACGAAGGGACCTTGGTTTTTCCAGCGGGACAAATTCCGGTTGCGGCGGGAAAGGAGGTTTTCATAAAGTCCGATTTGTTCCTCAACGAGGCTTAAGGCTTCAGCTTCGTCGCCGAAGCCGAAAAAAATAAAGCGGAGGATAAAGGGGTCGCGAAGGAGAAGTTGTTTTTCCGGGGAAGATCGCAGCCAGTTTCCGAAATCCTTCCGCCCTTTTTCGGTAATGGAGTAGACTTTTTTATGGGGGGCCCCTTTTTCCGAGGGGAGGACATCCTTAAGGGTGATCAGGCCGTCTTGGGCCAGGGCCTTGAGGCTGCTATAGATCTGACCGAAATTGACCGTCCACATGAAACCGAAATTCTTTTCGATATGGTCCTTGATCCGGTAACCGTACATGTCCTGGTAGTGGAGCAGACCTAAGACGGCGTATTTAATGGACATTCCATTCTCCCATTTCCGGATGGGTCAGGGGATCCGGCCGAATTACTATGTTAAAAGTATATATGTATAAAGTATATTGTCAATAAAATTCTGGTCCGCTTCAAACGCTCTTTCCCAGGTCGGGGAGAAGGTTCGAAATAATTATCTTACTAACTTAAAAAAGGGATTCAAGGTAGTTTGGACAGAAACTATTCTAAAATAATGGATAAATAGGGACCGAATGAGGAATTTTGGAATATCGTATCAGTTTAGCCTGTTTAAAATTTGAAAATCATTTTTTGCCACAGACAAAGGCGGGACGAGGTGGCGGCGACTTGCCGCCCCCTCACTGCCAGGCCCTTCGGGCACCTAAATCCACCCTCGCGCCAGCGAGGGCTTGCTTTGCCCGGCATCTTCTTGTTCGAGGCCGGGCAAAATATCTTCCGTCCAGCTTTTGTCCGTGTGCGTCCGTGGCTAAAACATTTTTAAAACACTTGAAGTGTTACGGAATATCCAATTTTGGTTCCGGCTGGTCCGGGTTGGGGAGTTCAGCAATAACGGCGGATCCATTCGTTGTCCCGTTCGGTCACAAGTAAAAATTGGATGCCGATTTCGCGGTTGATATCTTGCGGGCTTTCCGGATAGGGCTGGTAGAGAAAAGGGCCTTCACGTACCGCTTTGGCCTGAACCTGGATGGGGTCCTGGAAATTTTCCAGACGCAGCTCGATTTCAAAGGGGATTTCCAAAGGAAAGGATTCATCCGAATAAATATACAGGTGGCATCCTCCCTTACTTAAGTCCGAGATATACCCTTTTTGGGAAAGCCCTGCGATGGTATAAACCAGCGGTCGCAATAGTTTTCCCCGGGGGAAAGCTCGTTTTTCCCCTTTTTCTTTTTTCATGGTTCCCTCCATAGTATTCCGGATCCCGGTTATTTTCCGAAACGATTTTGATGGAGCCAGCTCCAGTCCGGACGGCGCTTAAGTTTAGGAATTTTCGGATAGCCTTTTTGTTTCCCCACCAGGACTACAGCCGTTAGTTTATACCCCTCCGGCAGACCGAGCAGTTTTTCCACGGCCTCCTGATCCTCACCCCACAGCTCCGAAGGGCCGGGAAACAATTTCTGGTTCTGCTGAAACTTGTGCTCGGCGATCTGCTCTACGATGGCCCGATCCTCAACAACGATAAACTCCCAGGGTTGACTGTTGATCGGTGAGGCGGCCATGGATCCGGCCAGGATGATTCTTCGCAAGGCCCCTTCCGAAGCCGGTTCACTGAATCCCCGAACCGTCCTCCTCTTGGCGATAGCTTCATACAGCTCCATAGTACGGTCCCTTTTTTTTGGATTAGTTACTCCAAAACGAAGCCATTGTTTGATCCTCAGGGATAGATCCGATACAGCATCCTGGGGAAGAGGATGGCCTCCCGGACATGGGATATGCCGGCGATCCAGCTTACGGTCCGTTCAATCCCCAGCCCGAAACCGGAATGAGGCACGGAGCCGTATTTTCGCAGATCCACATACCAGCGATACGGTTCCAGGGGGATGTCAAATTCCCGCATGCGCTCCAACAGTTTGTCGTAATCCTCTTCGCGCTGGCTGCCGCCGATGATCTCCCCGTACCCTTCGGAGGCGATCAGATCGGCGCACTTGACCCGCTCCGGATTTTGAGGGTCCTCCTTCATATAAAAGGCTTTGATCTTTTTGGGATAATTTATGATAAAGACCGGTTTGCCGAAATGAAGGCTCAGGGCCGTTTCCTCATCTCCGCCGAGGTCGTCGCCCGATTGAATGGGATTTCCCAGGCCTTGCAGTAGGTTGACGGCCTCATCATAGGTCGTTCGGGCAAAGGGGGCGTTGACCGCCTCTTCCAGTTTGACCGTATCCCGTTCCAGGACTTTCAACTCTTCCCGGCAGCCTTCCAGGCAGCGGACGATGAGGTATTGAACCAGGCGTTCCTGGAGATGGATGTTGTCGTCATTATCGTAGTAGGCCTCTTCCGCTTCGACCATCCAGAATTCGGAAAGATGACGGCGGGTTTTTGATTTTTCGGCGCGGAAGGTGGGGCCGAAATTATAGACCAGTCCATGAGAAAAGATGGCCGCTTCCAGATAGAGTTGCCCGGTTTGGGCTAGATAGGCCGCGCCCAGATCATAATATTGGGTGGCAAATAAATTGGAGGTCCCTTCAGCGGCCGTTGCGGTCAAAATGGGCGTGTCGGTACGGATAAAGTTGTTTTCAAAGAAAAAGTCCACTATGGCTTTTTCCACCCTGTTCCGCAGGCGATGCAAGGCCCTTTGCCGGCTGGACCGCAACCAGAGATGACGGTTTTCCATTAAAAAGGCGGTGCCGTGCTCCTTGGGGGTGATGGGGTAATCGACCGCCGTCTGTAACGGTTCCAGAGACAACAAGGCCAGTTCATAACCCGAAGGGGCCCGTTGGTCTTCACGGACGATGCCGAATACCGTCACCGAAGATTCCTGGGTTATTTTGTCGGCCGCGGAAAAGGTCGCTTCATCCACATCCTTCTTGACCATCACTCCCTGAATGAAACCGGTCCCGTCCCGCAGTTGAAGGAAATGAATCTTTCCCGAAGAACGCTTGTTGTACAGCCAGCCTTTGATACAAACGGTTTGCCCGGTATGGTTTCCAATAGAACCTATATAAACCCATGGAATACTCATAAGTTCTCCTTAACAGGATTCTTCATGCCCCTGAAAAAGGGATTGCTCTGACGTTCCCGACCGATATTTTTATTAACATAGCGTTTAAAGCCCTGCTTGGTTATCTTTACTTCGGCAGAAATCCGACATCCAGACTCGAAAAATTATGCTCGATACCCATTTCGTCCAGTATCTGCGACATCTGCCCCCGATGATGGGTGGCGTGAATAACGATCGTACTCAAAAGATAATGAAGGGGCACTGCATCGGGATTTCCCTTGAACCACTCGATTTTTATCGGAAGATTTAGGTCACTCTCGGTCAGAGCGGCGACAAAATCGACGGTCGTCTGATCGATCAGGGTTACAGCTTTTTTGAGCTCGGACCATTGGTCACTACTGAAAATATCTCCTCTGGGGACCCTGAGGCCTTCGGTGGCTTTCAGGGCCGAGGAAATCTGGGGTAGGGCCTTACGTAAAAGCCCGTGGAAAAAAGCGCAGGCGCCGAAGGTGTGACCGGCGAGACCGGAGAGGGTCTTATAGTAGCTTTTCCTGTTCTCATTCCGAGCCTCTTCCGATAAGCCGTCAAGCAGGGTGATGACCGAGGCGTTCGCCCTTTGCGTATACTTGGCATACATCAGCAGCAGATCTTTCATACCTTACCTCCCATTGGGAACTTTTAATTTTTGTTGAAGAGTATAGAACAACGAAATGAGCGGGGCAAGGGGAAAAATACATTGGAGGTCAGGGGGAGAAGGGTGGGGATGACCCTCATTTATTTTGCCGTTAAATGCGAATCGTATAATCCGATGCCGTCCGCAGATAAAACCTGAATAAGGTCAGAATATGCTCCTGGACCTCCTTTTCCGCCCTGGTTTTGTTCCTCTGCTTGACCGCATTCAAAATTTTATGATGCTGAGCCTGAAACCTTTGAAAGTCCGCCAGCTTCAAGTCCAGGGTAATACGAATCAAGCGGTCAAGATCCCGCAGGTTGAGGATATGTCTGGTCAGCAGTTCATTGCCGGCGGCCTGATACAATTCTTTGTGAAACAGACCGTTCCAGTCACTGTCTGTATTGATGCGCTTAACCAATCCCTTTTGGGGCTTATGGGGAGCGGCCAGTTCTTCGTCATACCGGGTTAGAATCCGGGAGGCGCGATCGATATGTTCCTGAGTAGCATTTTCACAAGCCAGCCTGATAGCCGTTTTCTCTAAAGGCAGTCTGACTTCAAAACTGTTGCGGATGTCTTCAAGGGAATGATAGACGACCACATACCCCAGGGAGTGGCGTTTTTTAATCAGACCCTTGGTTTCCAGTTGTCGTAGGGCTTCCCGCAGGGGTGTTCGGCTGATACCGAAATTTTCGGCCAGCTCGGCTTCCCTTAAATGTTGATCGGGGCGAAGTCGGCCGGTCAGAAGCTGATCCTCAATGGCCTGGCGGGCCACTTCAACCAAACTGGTTTTGTTTTTCTGTTTTTTTTCCATAAAGCGCGATATTCCCTTATTTCCCGCAGGTATTTTTTTCGGAAAGGATATTGCTCTCAACAGGCCTGGGTACGGAAACCAGAAGTGCCGGCTCCTGGACCGATGTTTTTCCCCTTGACATTTGCCCTTTGGCTTTGTATATCTATTGTATACAATTTGTAGAACAAACAACACCTACACTTTTTATATAGGTATTAAGCCAGTTAGTCAAGCAGATAAAAGAAAGGGAGGTTGACATGTTATCCGAAAAAGTCATTATTACGGCCGCCCTGGCCGGGGCCGGCACTTTCAAGAATCAGAACCCCAATGTCCCTTACACCCTGGAAGAATTTGCCGAAGAAGCGCATCGCTGCCGGGAGGCCGGGGCGGCCATGGTCCATGTTCATCCGCGGAGAGATGACGGGTTTCCGACCCATGATATCGAACGGGTCAAAGCGACCTACGAGGCCATTCGCCAGCGTACCCCGGATTTGATCGTCAATCTGAGTTCGGGAATGGCCTGGGACACTACCCGTGAGAAGAGGCTGGAACAGATACTGGCCGTCAAACCGGAAATGGCCTCCCTCAATACCAATACCATGAATTTCAGCTTTTTTGACCGAAAAACGGGCCAGATTTTAATGGACAGCGTCTTTGAAAATACCTTTACCATGTTGCAGGACTTCGGCCGGGCCATGGAAGAAAACGGCGTTAAACCGGAGATAGAAGTCTATGATATGGGAGGGATTGACAATGCCCTGCTCATAGCCAAGCAGGGTTTCTTTTCCGATCCCATGGTCTTTAATTTTGTCTGGGGTGTGGCCGGGGGGGCGGCCTTTCGGGCCGATGCCTTTGTAGCCATGATGCATGCCCTGCCTCCCGGGGCCGTTTTCACCACCTGCGGCGTGGCTATCGAGCAATTCAGGTGCATCACTCAATCCTGTCTGCTCGGCGGGCATATGCGGGTCGGGCTGGAAGACAATATCCGCCTGCCGAAGGGGGAGCTGGCCAAGGGGAGCTATGAACAGGTGGAAGTGGCCGTAAAAATTGCCCAGTGTCTCGGCCGAACTCCGGCGACTCCCGAT
>JBFMBU010000018.1:0-51416 GCA_040755035.1 Thermodesulfobacteriota bacterium | reverse complement strand
GAATGCCTGGCCGGAAAGAAGGATAAATACCTGGCCGTAATTCCCGAAGGGCCTTATCTTCTGCCCATTTTCACCGGTCGTTGATCCACTGCTATTTTCCCCCCTTTCCCTTTTTTCTTCGGTTAGGATGAGGTCTGGTTGATGAAGGGGAGGAAAGCGCTATGGGGGATCGTTCCAAAGGGGAAGCTCGGCTTTCCCCCGGGGGGAAAGCTGATAAACCCCTTCCCCCAGACGGTCGAACCATCCATAAACATTGCGGTAAAGGAGAGGGCGGACCTCGGACTCCTCAATGGCCTTGCTGATTACCGAAGCCTTGGTCGAACCGTTCTCGGCCAGGTAGCGGGCGATCCGAATCGCCTTTTGCCGGTAGGCGGTCATCATACCCCGCCTCCTGCCGCTTCCACCCGGCATGGTGTCCCCCTGCCGCAGTTGAAATTCGCCGAGTAATTGTACTCGCCGTTTGCTGTGTATCCGCGGACGGTATTCCCCCGGGTCCAGGATGACATTCAACCGGCCCCGTCCGGGATTGACCGGGACCAAGAGGAGACCGATTCCAAGCATGCGCAGGAGCTTGATGACACGGCGCCGTTGCCGTTGGAAGGCCTTGCAGGAAGAGGGGATGCCGATATAGACCAGCGGGGAAAGGCTGAGACGGTTCACCGCTTGGAGCAGCACTTCCAGGTTGAGGGAGAGTTTTAATTCGATGACCACGGGCTCTTCGTCTCCCCGGACCGCCAATACATCACAGTCCCGGATTTCCCCTTTTACTTCATAGCCCTGACTTTCCAGAAAACGTTTTACCGGATCATATAATTCGATTTCTTTCATAAAACATCCGCCGGAGGTTTCGCCTCCTTCAGTCCCGGTCAGGTTATGGCTTCTTTAGCGGTCCGCCGGAAAAATATCGAGCCTGGAGCCGGCGCATGCCCTGAAGCCAGCGGTCATAATCACTCGTTTTTCTCTGTATATAGGTTTTTACTTCGGGGTGGGGGAGGATCAGAAATTCCTCTTTCTCCAAACCGGCGATGACCGCCTCGGCCACCTGATCCGGTTCCATGAGCCCATCGACCGCGGCCACCCCGCCGTCCGGACCGGCCATGGCCGTGCGTACCGCCTGGGGGCAAAGGGCGAACACTTTAATCCCCTGATCGCCATAAGTAATCGCCATATTTTCGGCCAAGCCCACGGCGGCGTGCTTGGTTACGGAGTAGGGCATGGAACCGATCTGGCTCAGGAGCCCGGCCGCTGAGGAAGTGATCATGATCGCTCCCCCGCCCCGCTTGATCATACCGGGGATGACCGCCCGGCCGGCATAGATGTGGGCCAGGACATTTACCTCCCAGATGCGTTGCCACTGATCGTTTGGGCATTCCACCCCACCGACAGCGATGATACCGGCGTTTGAGCAAAAAAGATCGATCGGTCCCCATTGTTCTTCGGTAAAGCGGACCAGATTGATGATATCTTCTTCCCGGCTGACATCGCAGCGGAAGGCCTTTCCCTTGATGCCCCGGGCCACGGCCGCGGCTTTTCCCTCATCGATATCCGCTACCACTACCCCTTTGGCCCCATCCCGGGCAAAGCGGCGGCAAAGGGCTTCGCCTATGCCGGCGGCCCCACCGGTTACTACGATAACCTTGTCCTTGATTTTCATCATTCTCCCTTTCAGAGTGTTTATTCATAAGCTGTCCCGCCTCCTTTGTTCCTGTGTTTCTCGCCAAAGAGAAGAATCGGAAGAAATGGCTCCCGAGTTTACGTTCCTGTTTAGCCACGTTGGGGTTCCAGGATTGATTCGACTGGAGGCGGGTCAACCCAAAAAATGGAGAGTCCTCCATTTTTTGGGATTTATTATAGAAGATCCTGGAAAAATTTGATAGGATTTACTCAAAGAAATAATTCAGGAGGGATCACTATGGAAGCCGGCCGTTTTAAGTATCGCCTTTTTTCAGAAGATGATCTGGGTCTTCTGCCGATACGCTGACAGGGGGAACCGGAAGAGATCCGGGAGCGGATCTCCAGTATCGGATCATCGGCTATGGCCGTCTTTGAAGGTCAAAGACCTATCGGGCAGTTGCAATTCCGGCCTTATGTCCCGCATACCATATCCCCTCAGGGATTGCACCACCCCTTGTACTGGATGGATTTTCAGGGACAGGCCCCGGACCTCCCGGAAAGACCCTGGCCTTGTTCTGCTATCATGTGGGACAGACCGATGATTCCCCGGCCCGCGATCCGAGTTATTTTGGAAAGGGAATAGGACTGACGCTGTTGTCGGAAACCCTGCAATGGGCGGAATCGGCCGGGTTTGAAGCCGTGGTGGCCAAAGGCTGTCCCGGATATCGAGCCATTATCGAATTCATGGGGGGGATGCCCACGTCGGTTTATCGGGAAAAAGGATTCCGGGTTGCGGCGAGCTATATCGACCGGGAGCTGAGGGAAGTGGTTGCCGGCCTGGGAGGGGACTGGGATCCGGACCAGGCTTCGGAGGTCAGCGTTTGTGTGCGGCATTTATGATCCTTTAAAGATATTTGGGATAAAGGGGGTTAAGAGGTAGGCTACGGTTCAGGGCGTTCAATGAGGGAGAAGACCGGACCTGTTAAAGGTCGGCTTTAGCGGAAGTGCCGTCTGTCATTCCAAGAGCTTTTTCCAATTTAAAGTCCTGAAAGTCCTGTGCAGGAAATGGTCGTCCTCCACCTCATTGAACTGAAGATTTTTGAAGACCTGCCCGGCGATGGCCCGCACCGGCTCCAGGGGCACCACTTGGTCCTGGCGGCCGTGAAAAATAATGACGGGGACATTCGATTTTTTTTTCAGATGTGGTCGAAAATAATCGGAATGCAGGGCAGGAGCCAGGAGAATAATTTTTTTCGTTTGTTCTTCATGCTCACAGGCATAGACCGCGGCCATCAGCCCCCCGAAACTGGAGCCGACCAGGAGTATCCGGTCCTTTTCGGCCAGGAGTCCCTTTAGCGTTACCATACGCTGGGAGAAGGACCCGAAATAATCCTCAATGAGCATGTCGGGAAAATGCCGGCGAAAAAAGAGGCCTTTGGTTCCCCCGCTTGAACTTTCCAGGCCATGAATGAATAAGCGTGTTGCTTTCATAAGTAGTCCACCCCTGATGGATTCGGATCCGAAAAATGTTTTTCCGAACGAGAAGGCATTATGGTAAAAAGGCCTGATAAAATCAAGGGCAAGTTGGGGTGGTTGGGCCTTACGGCGGTTACCACGACCAGGGAGAAAGGGTATTAAGAAAGATTTTTGGCTTAACAAAGCCGACTGCCGACGGTAGTATGAATCAAAACTTCCGGATAAAAAAAATCATATTACTTTAGTTGTTTGAAAAAGGAGTTTTTATTCACCGCCAAGACGGAAAGATCGCCGAGAAAAGTATTTTCCGAAGGTCATATCCTGCCACCCCAGCGCCAATGGGGTCAGGTCTCCGGTTGACCTTTAATTAAAATCTGATTTAATGTAGTAACTCTAACGGCTGTTACGGTCATTCAATATTGTTATTGAATTGGCCCGGGGAAAATACAAGGAGGGACAAACCTTAAGCCGCCTCAAGATATTTTGAACGCGCCTGCGGGTTGGCGGTTAATTCTTCTACGGAACCGGAAAAACCGACAAAGGCCTTTCCCATTAAATATACCCGATGGGCCAGGGACAGGGCCACTTTCAAATTATGTTCTACCAGAAGGATGGAAACACCGGTCTTATTGATTTCCGCCAATATATCCCTGACTTCGTTAACCATGAAGGGGGATAGACCTTCGGTAGGTTCATCCACCAGTAGGATTTCTGGATTTCCCATCAGAGAGCGGCCGATGGTCAGCATCTGCTGTTCTCCTCCCGACAAACAATTGCCCTTCCGGTCGGCCGTTTTTTTCAACAAAGGGAAATGGTAATAAATCCTCTCAATCGTCCAGGTCTTTGGATCCTCCAGGTTTTTTATTTTTCCACCCTTGACGCCCATCATCAGGTTATCAAATACGGTCAATTTAGCGAAGATGCGCCTATCCTCAGGAACATAACCGATACCGGCCTGGGCGACCTTATAAGGGGGGAGTCCGGTAATATTCTTCCCTTTAAAAATCACCGATCCTGATTTAGGTTTAACAAAGCCCATGATCGTTTTTAAGGTGGTGCTTTTCCCCATTCCATTTCTGCCTAACAGGGCTACAATTTCCCCAGGGGAAACATTTATGGAAATTCCCTGCAAGACATGGCTGGTTCCGTAAAAAGTGTTTACATTCCGGATTTCCAATAACATAAATGATCACCTCGTTTGATAGAAATCAGGCGGCCAATGCCGCGATATCTTCATTTCAGCCGCCGAGATTCCAGACGGACTACAATTGCCGGATATCAACCTGCCCCCGGGCCAAGATCAGACCCCAAGGGAATAGGGTGATTATCCGGCCGGGAAAGAGATCTTTCAATGATGGCCGGTGTTCAATTATAGGATTCGAAAACTATCCTCTATCTATATCGGCAAAAAATGAGGATTAGTTTAGTTAAGGTGAAAAAAATTCCTTAACAAATTGAATTCAAAGGAGGGAGAAAAAAACTAAGGTTACTTCTTTTTTCTTAGCTTTCCGGCTTGACCCTTTCTTTTTTTCTGCATATACTCAGCCCCATCCTAATCCCAAGGATTACTTTTTTCTTAAAGGAGAACGTTAATGGACGGCATTGTCGGGATTTACGGGCCGGGTGATCCGGAATTAGTGAACAAGACCTTCTTGGCCACCGGGGCCTGTCAGCATCGAGGAAAGGCCAGCACCGGGCTGGCTGTGGGGACCCGCAAAGGGATTTATATTCACAAAGGTCTGGGACGGATCGCCGAAGTCGTCGATTATAATGTGATCCGTAACTTTCAGGACCTGGAGCCCGTGGCCGCCATCGGCAATCTGGGTTACACCAAGAGAAAGATGGTGGAAAAAGTCAACGCCGAACCCATAGAGATTGTACCCAGGAAGCCGGCCCGACTCAAAATGGCCCTGACCATGGACGGCTATCTGATCAAGGACGATGATTTGAAGGCCGAACTGGATGAAGATTACGACCTGCAAACGGACAATAAAACAGAAATCATCGGGGCCCTGTTGCATAAATACTTTAATGAAACCGGGATCGGTTTCGAAGCCGGATCCAGACTGATCGAGAAACTGGAGGGCCGGGCCACCTTCGCCCTGACCGCCCTGGTCTATGACGGGAAGGAGACCTTGCTCATCGCCCTGAACGACGCCCTGGCCTTTGAACCCTTCTGCTACGCCACTATTGGAAAGACCTTTGTGGCCAGCTCGGAATCCTGCTCCCATCGGCGACTGGAAGGGGTAACCGAAAAAGAATATGACGGGGCGGAGATGACCATCTGTTCCTCCCGGGGATGTGAGACCCAAAGACTAAAAGAGCAATCCTTACTGCCCGATATCTTTCAGGGGGTTTATTTCGGTAATGTGGGGTCTTTCTTTCGGGGAAAAGAAATCTTCCAGCTTCGCCGTGAACTGGGATTGGAACTGGTGGACCTCTATCAATCCTCCCGGGCTGACGTGGTCATTCCCAACCCCGAATCCGGCTGGGGGGTGACGGTGGGGCTCGCTGAAGGGCTAAAGAAAAACCTTTACCCGGCTTTAATCAAGCTGCCCCAGGCAGTCCGCACCTTTCAGGAAGGGGAAGTATCCACCCGTTCCAAGGAGGTGGGCCTCAAGTTCGGCGGTGTAGACTCTTTGTTACGGGAAAAAAATGTGGCCATGGGAGATGACAGCATCGTTCGCGGCAGCGTCAGCGAAGGGGGATCGGTCTGGGTCACTTACAACGCCGGGGCCAGATATATCGAATTCTGGATATCCTACGGCCCCATGTTCTTCCCTTCTTTCAAAGAATGGCATCGGGGGTCGGAATGTCTGCAGGAATTGGCGGTGCAAAGGGCTTTCAAAGGGAACAACCCCTACGACAAGACCCTGGAGGAGATCAACCGGGCCGTGGCCAAGCTGGTCGGGGTGGATGAGGTCAAATACAATACCCAGGAGCGGATTCGAAAAGTGACCGGCAACGGGTCTTTTCAAGCCCTGGATGCCAGCTATCCCATTGACCGGAAATTCTGGCCTGACTGGTTGAAGGAGGAATACGACCGCTACACCCGTTATCAGGGGATATGATCCCGGCCCCTTATTCCGGCCAGAAAAGCAAGATAATGGGGGCCAGGGCCAAGCGGTACCAGGCAAAGGGTTTCAGTGTCCAGCGGCCCAGGAGGCGGATAAAGGCCGAAACGGTAATATAGGCGGTGAGGAAGGAAACCAAGAAGCCGATTCCTAAAAATAACAGGTCTCCGGGTTGAATGAGTGACCAGGTTTTATAGAGATCATATCCCGAGGCGGCCATCATCACCGGCACCGCGGCCAGGAAGGAATACTCGGCGGCGGTTTTGCGGTCCAGACGGTTGAGCAATCCGCCGATGATGGTAGCCCCGGCCCGGGAGATACCCGGCCACATGGAAAAGCACTGGAAAAGCCCGATGACCAAGGCCTGGGTCCAGTTGATTTTGTCCAGCGTATCTGCCTCAGTCGCCGGTCTCCATCTTTCAACGACCAGAATGGCCAGGGCCCCGACAGCCAGAGCCACGGCCACACTGGTGGGATTAAACAGATATTCCTTGATCAGGGGATAAGCGAATTTACCCATAATCAACGCCGGCAGGGTGGTCAACCCCAGGAGCAGACAACCGCGAAACCCATAAAAACCGGTCTTCGACCGTCCCTGATTCATCCAGCCTTTGCCCGGCAGCAGACCCGAAAATCTTCGTCGATAGAGCAAGACAACGGCCAGGATGGCCCCCAGTTGGATAACAATATCAAAGGTGGCGGCTATTCTGTCCTTGAAGGCGAGCAGGTGCCCGGCCAGAATAAGATGCCCGGTGGAGGAAACGGGGATGAACTCGGTCAATCCCTCAATAATACCCAGGAGTATGGCTGTCCAGTAGGAAAACACCTTCACCTTTCTTTCATAAGGGGGAAAAGACCCTGCAACCCCGTCTGTCGTTCAGCGTTCGTCGTTCGGAGTACCTCGGGCGGAAGATGGGGAATAAAGTATCCTCAAGACCGTCCTGCCCTATCATGCTACCAATAGTGCTTTCGGTTTTTTCTGTAAAACTCGGCGGTCTTTTTTAAACCTTCGGCCAGGAGGGTGGTCGGTTTCCAACCGGTGTGCTCGGTCAGCTTGCAGAAGTCGGTGACTACATCGCCCACCTCGATGCTCTTGCGGTCCTCGGGCCAGGGGGCATGGACGAAGCGGCCCGAATTGCAGGCCCGAATGATGGCTTCCACCAACTGGAGAAAGGTAATGGACTCGGCGCTGCCCACGCAATATACCTGGTCGATACAGCGCGGATTTTCCCCTAACAGCAAAAGACAGGAGACAATATCCTCTATATAAATCATTTCCCTTTTCTGGGAGCCGTCGCCGAAGATTTTTATCTCCTGGTCCTCCAGGGCCAGTCGGATCAGAAAATTTTGCACCCCGTATTGGGCATGCCGCATCTGGTGCCGGGGTCCGTACGTGTTGCCCAAACGAAGAGAGGTGACCTGGAGGCCGCAAATTTTTTGAAAAAGCAGGTGATACCATTCCACCACCTGTTTGCTGGCGGCATAGATATCCTTAGGATTGGGAGGGGTGTCTTCGGTAATGGGGATGGTCAGAGCCTGTCCGAATTGAGCCCGGGTCCCTATATAGACCACCCTGGCCTGTGGATTGTAGGCCCGCAGGGACTCCAGGAAATGGACCTGGGGAATAACATTGGTCTCCAGGTCGAATAGCGGATCGGTCATGGATTTTAGATGGCAGGAGTGCATGCCGATATTGAAAACCATGTTCTTTCCCTTTACCAGGGGATCAATGATCGAGCGATCGCCCAGATTGCCTTTGACCACCCGCAGCCGGTCTTTGACCGGTTCGATGTTGAAGGGATTGGCCCCCAGCTCGGGAATGAAGGCATCCACTAAGGTGACCTGGGCCCCCAGCTCCACCAGGCGGATGGCCAGGGTGCTGCCGATGAATCCTAACCCGCCGGTGATCAGGACCTCTTTGCCTTTGTAAAAAGGGTCCGCAACCATACTTCCTCCTTGAAAAAGCACTATCCGCCAGTGCTTTTCTTTTCCAGTCTTCCTCTTCTCTAAAGTTTCGAAAAGCGTCTTTTTGTAGCATATCCGAAAGGGTAAAACAACCCCTTTTCCGGGAAAGAGGCCAGGGGTGCGGGGTTTTTTATTGACAGCTTTCCGTTATTGTTAAATAATCCTTTCCGGGGATTATAGGAAAAGTCATTTAAAGGCTGGAATAAAGAGAAACCCGAGCAGGAGGGCCCATGGTCGAAAGTCTGGATGTGATCATCGTCGATGACGATCCTGTGATTTGTGATGTTATTTCCATGATGGTCAAGTTGTTTTATACCTGGGGACAGGTGTATGCCTTCACCAAATCCGAGGAGGCTCTCGCCTTCTGCCGTAAAAAAGAGTCGAGTGTGGCCATCTTCATCCTGGATGTGTTTCTCGAGGACGATACGGGATTCGGCTTTCTGGAAGCTATAGTGGATAAGTTCCCCTGGGCTTACCAGGATACGATTATCATCACCGGGAACGTGAGCGAGGATGTGGTCAATATGTGTGTGGCCTCCAACATCACCTATCTGGTGGAGAAACCCATCCGGCCCTACACCCTGCAGTTGGCGGTCAGGGCTATTGTGGCCAAGTATATCACTTTTGCCAAGGCTATTCTAAAAGACCCGCTCCTGGCAAAAAGTATTGAAGGTTTTTAGATTTTAAGGGGTTCGGGTACTCATTTTTTTCTTGAGGTTTTGGAGAGGAGAAGAAAAAGCAACGTATCTCGTATCTCGTATCTTGTATCTCGTAATTCTCAGTAAGGGTGCATCCGTGATCGACCCTCTGACCCTTCCAACGGCCGGGTTTGGATTTATCAGGGATTGGCCTCAAGATAACCAAGCAGGTCAAGCGGTTTTTCCAAAAGGATCTTGGCCCCGTTTTCCTTTAGTTCCTCGGCTTGACGAAACCCCCATAAAACACCGACGGGAAACATGCCGGCCCGGGTGGCGGTGAGCATATCCGTTCCGGTGTCTCCGAGATACACAAAACCCTCCGGCGATACTCCCAGCTTTTCGGCTATTTCCAGGGCTCCGGCCGGGTCCGGTTTTTTCGGTACCGAAGGACGGGCCCCCAGGACCAGTCGGAAATCCCAGCGGGGAAGCAGTTCAGCCACCACCATGCGGCTGGAATCGTGGGGTTTGTTGGATAAAATGGTTAGAGGCCAGCGCTTTTGAGAGAGTGCATCCAGCAGGTCGGGAATGCCCGGATAGGGTTTGGTTTTTGTTTTCCAACGGAGGGCATATTCCTCGCGCATGGCCGAAAAGCAGCGGGAGATGGTGGCTTGATCGCGATGGGTAATGGGTAAAGCCCGTTGCACCAGTACTTCCATTCCGTCTCCGACAAAATATTTATAGGCTTCCGGTGGGTGCCCGGGGAAGCCGAAACGCTTTAATACCAGATTCATGGAGTCGGCCAGGTCGTCCAGGGTGTCCAGGAGCGTCCCGTCCAGATCGAAAATAAGTGCCGCAGGTTTCATTATCTTAGAAGTCCTTTTTTATTTTTCCCAACTTTCACTTTTGGCCAGCAGAAAAAGAATGAATCCTAAGGCCAGGGTTCCGCCCAAAAGCAGGGCGAAAGAAATGGGATCTTTGCTTTCTACACTGGCTACGAAAAGCTTACGGATGAAAGCCACCAGGGCCAATTCCAGAAAGATCCGGACATGAAATTTTCCCCCTCGAAGCACATCCACCTGGGTATGAAGCAATTCGATCATCATCCAGAGGATCAGGAGGGAACCCAAGGCCTTGATGACTCCATGCTGTAAATCAGAAGAAAAAGCATGATAGACATCGGATCCCAGGAGAGTGACCACTCCCAGGGACATAACCAGAAGACCGATCAAGAGGACCAGGTTCAGCCCATGCATCAGGCGTTCGGACCATTGAATCATCACCGATTCGGCCCTGTAGGAAAGGAAAACCTTGCGCAGTTCGGCCTCGCGGTAAGAGCTGGTGATGACGTCCAGATTTAAATCAATGACCTTGTTTAAGGTTTCTAAAAGATCATTCTTTGTTGCCTCCTCCAGGTCGGCCTGGGTGGTATGACGGATACAGAAGGTCCGTAGAAAATTCATGGCGGTTATGAAAAAATGTCCTTTTAACCCGATACGAACATGAACCTGTCCGATCCTCCTGAGCTTGGCCAGGTAACTGTTGTTATAATTGCCGGCCAAAAGGTTCTGGAACCAGACAATAATGGTTTCCTTTCTCCTTTTGACTGCCGCGCTGGTTTTAAAAAAGTTAGCCGAATAGGGGTCTTCCGCCAGGTAATCATAAAAATCATCAGCCATCTGGTCGGCATAAGGGAGAAGGATCTGGGCCAGCTCTTTTAGGTTGAGGTCATCCTGGGCATGCAGCCCGTAATGTTTTCGTATTTCATCAATATTTTCCATGAGTTTTTCCTTGGGGGTATGAAAAAAAACCATCGTCCGACCCTGTGACCTGGAGTATAGAGAAGGGGTTATGCCTGGTCAATCTTTTTTTGTAACCCTTTTGTTTAAAACAGGCTCATAAGATGTTATAATATAAAAGAGTAATCTTTCATCTGAATAAAAGAGGTGTATCCATGCCCCAATCCATCAGCAGAAGGTCCTTTCTTAAAGGCGGGGCAGCCGCCTGCGCTCTGGCGGCTGCCGGCATCCCTTCCGAGGGATCTGCGGAAAATCCGGCCCAATTAGCCACCTTGCTTGATATCAGCAAGTGCATAGGCTGCGGGGCCTGCGTCGAGGCCTGCCGGGAGATTAACGCACCCAAATTTCCGGAACCGAAAAAACCGTTTCCGGCCATGTATCCCCAAAGGGTCAAGGTCGAGGACTGGTCGGATAAACGGGAGGAGTCGGAACGGTTGACCCCCTACAACTGGCTCTATATTCAAAGCGCCCTGGTCAACTATGAGGGGAAGGATTACAATCTCACCTTGCCGCGTAGATGCATGCATTGCGTCAATCCCCCCTGTGTCAAACTCTGTCCCTGGGGGGCGGCCAAACAACTGCCTAATGGCATTTCCCGCCTCGACTCCGATCTTTGTCTGGGGGGAGCTAAATGCAAAGAGGTCTGTCCCTGGTCCATCCCCCAACGGCAGACGGGAACCGGACTTTATTTAGACATCCTGCCCTCTTTGGTAGGCAATGGGGTCATGTACAAGTGCGACCGCTGTTATGACCGGGTGGCCCAGGGTAAACTTCCGGCCTGTGTCGAGGTCTGCCCGGAAAAGGTCCAGGAGATCGGTCCCCGGGAGGAAATCCTGCGCAAGGCCCATGCCCTGGCAAAAGAGAAAAAAGGGTATATTTATGGAGAGCATGAGAATGGGGGGACCAATACGCTTTATGTCTCCCCGGTTCCTTTTGAGGTTTTGAACAAGGCCATAGAGACCGGGAGCGGGAAACCTCATCTTAAAAAAGTGGCCGATTCGATGAAACAGGGAAACAATCTGGCCACGGCCATGATTCTGGCCCCTTTGGCCGGGGTGGCCGCCGCCTTCGGGAATTTTTACCGGAAAGCCAAAAAGAATGACAGGGGTGAAAAAAATGAATCCCAATCCGTCTAAGTCAATCGGTTTTCGAAAAGGAAGCCTTTACTGGTTGTATGTTTTGATCATAGGGTTTATTGTCCTGTCCGGTTTTGCACAAATGCCTATTTTTAAACGGTACTATATTGCCGACATACCGGGCCTGGGCTGGCTGGCCCAATATTATGTGACCCATGTCATCCATTATATCGCTGCCGCCCTGTTGATCGCTCTGGTCTTTTATCGAGCCTCGGAATACTTCCTTTCGGCGCGTTTCGATGTCCGATTAACCCTGAGCGGTTACTTAAGGGGAGGGCTGATTGTGGGCCTGATTATTTCCGGGGTCCTGCTGGTCATTCGAAATTTGGCAGGACAAAACTTTTCCCCGCTAATTATAATCTATCTGGATCTCATCCATATCGTTTTCATGCTGCTGTTCCTGTTTGCCCTGTTGTTCAGCGCCCTTTTTAAAAAGAAGTGGACAAAACCAATATCCTAGCTGTATCTTTGGAGAATACAATGAAGGAAATCGCTCTTGTGCTTTTGGTGGTGGGTTTGTGGATTTTTTTACAGGTCTATCTCCTGCCCAAACTTGGGGTTTCAACCTGAATGAAAGATGCCTGTCAGTTGACAGGCCGAAAAGCGGATGAGCAAAAAACCGCCCCCCCGGATGATATTCGATGAAGATGGTGCGGTGATTGAAGCCGTTCGATCCGGTGAAAAAGAGCTATTCAACCGCTTGATAAGCAAATATCAAAGAGACCTCTTCAATTTCGGACAGCGCCTATGCCCTGAGCAACGGGATGCCGAAGAGATGGTTCAGGACACTTTTTTTACTGCCTACCGTTATCTGAACCGATTCCGATTTGAATCCAAATTCCGAACCTGGCTTTATAAAATCGCCGGGTCCGTCTGCACCAAAAAAAGGAAAAAAACCAGAGGCGCTCGGGAAAAAGAGATTCCCCTTCAGGATTTTTTAAAAGAAGAAGATATCGTGGGTTCCAAACAGCCGCCGGCCTGGATTTCGGAACCGCTGGAAAAATTGATCAACCGCGAATTATCCGAGCAGGTCCGCAAGGCCGTCACCTCTTTGCCGGAGAAATACCGGCTGGTCCTGGTCTTGAGGGATTTGGAGGGATTCAGCACGGAAGAAACCGCTTCCCTGTTGCATCTCAGACCGGAGACGGTCAAGGTCCGCCTTCATCGGGGGCGTTTTTTCCTGAAGGAGAAATTGAAAGGCTATTATGAAGAGCACCGGAAATAAACCTCTTCCCGGAAAATGCCTGGCCGTCTTTAAAAAAATTTCTTTATATCTGGACGGCGAGCTGGAGTCTCAATCCTGCCGGGAAATAAGAAAACATATGGAAGAGTGTTCCCGGTGTAAAACCTGTCTAACCATGCTGCAACGGACCTTGGAAATCTGCCGGCACCTTACCCCCCATGAAGTCCCGGAGCATGTACAAAAACGATTGCACCAAATCGTTCCATCCTGATGCTTGTCTTCCAATAAAGCCTCATTCGGAAATAGTAATTTCCAAACGAGGCCTAATCTGGTCCCTTCCAATATCGTATTTGGAAAAGGAATATATCCTGCCGGGACCGTCGGGGGGGAAAAACAAACTGCCTTCAGGGAGGGAACTCAAGGCCTCTTTTTTCATTTTTGAACAACCTGTGAATAAGGGATTTTTCAAAGGATAGAAATATGTTTTCGATCAGGCCAAAAGCCCTCCGTCCATGACCAGGGTGTGGCCGGTGATGTAGCTGGAGGCCTCGGATACTAAAAAGAGGACCGGTCCCAGTACTTCCTCGACACCGGCCAGCCTGCGCAGCGGATAGCTCTTCTCCGCTTTTTCCCGGGTTTCCGGATCCATCCGGTTCCGAACCCCTTCGGTCAAGGCCTGGGAAGGGGCCAGGGCATTGACCCGGATATTGTATTTACCCAGATCCCAAGCCAGATTACGGGTCAGCATGATTATTCCGGCCTTGGCGATATTGTAGGAACCCCGCTTGGTAAAGGCCTTCAGCCCGGCAGCCGAGGCCATGTTCAGGATATTACCCTTCCGGCGTTCGATCATGCCCTTGACCGCCGCCTGCGAACAAAGAAAGGCGGCCTTAAGGTTGTTGTCCATGACCGACTGCCAGTCCTCTTCCGATGTCTCATGCAGCAGAGGGGAGAGTCCGGCCCGGCCGCCGGCGTTGTTGACCAGGATATCCAGTCCTCCCCAGGCTCCTTTTATTTTTTGAATCAGGTTTTCCACCTCTGCCTTTTGGGTCAGATCGGTCAGCAGCCCAAGGGAACGTCGCCCCAGACCCTCAATCGCTTTACAGGTAGCGGTCAAATCCCCGTCTTCCTCCACCCGGTCGCAGACGGCTACATCGGCCCCGGCCTCGGCCAGGGCCAGGGCGATGGCCCGGCCTAATCCTCTCCGGGCACCGGTGACCAGGGCGGTTTTATTTGGGAGCAACAAATTCGGTATAGCCATACTTCTCCTTTTGATTTTTTCAGAGGGGGTTAAAAAAGTTCGAAGTCGGGATAATACGACTTCCGGGTTTTATGGATGCCCAACCGGAATAAGAGGGGTTCATAAAGACCCGTCCAGTTGATCGGCCACCTCGGTTTTGCAGGCCCGGCAGCGCTGGGCACCGCGGAAGAGGGGTTTGCCGCAGGAAGGGCAGTGATAGCGTTCGCATTCCGAACGGGCCCATTCGATGCTGCCTTTTTCATCCCCCAGTTCGGCTACCTTGGCTCGCCAGATGGGGATGGTCCGCTTCATTACCCGCCGTCCAGTGGCCAGGCCGAAGTTTTCAATGAGCGGACAGGGCCATTCCGGACACTGGTGACAGGAATATAACCCTTTGACCCGGAGGCAATCCCGTATGGCGCAGGAACGGCAATACCCGTAAAGCTTTTGCGGCGGGTCGGGCTGCATGCAGCCCAGGCACTCGGTTTCCTCCGGCCGGGTGCCATAGAGATTGGCCATGACGGCTTTAAATTTTTCATTTTTGTCACGAGTAGCGATATAAACACCGCAGACCCCGCAATAGAGGCCGCAGGGGGCCATCAGATCACGATTTTCAAATTCCTCATCGGTCCACCCTTCCATTTAAACCTCCCTGTTTGTTTTTAGGTGCCCCTTTCCGCCCTTTCGGCCAAGGGGACTATTGACCCACCTTCCAATTAGTGAGAAAATATTTCCTGGAATAGGGGCCGGGGACAGCGTGGTCCCCTTCTTCAAAAATGAAATGGACGATTTGTATATTGGGGTGTTCGGTCAGGGTATAGGTGACCACGGCCAAAAACTCCTCGGCGCCGGAAGACCCCATCCTTTGAGTCAGGTACTCGGCGTTGATGATTTCCACAAAAGCGGTCTTGTTTTTGATCTCCTTCAGCTTCACCTTCGGCGGGTCGGCGGCTTCTCGGTCTTTGGGTGTGCGAAAAGATTCCGGATCCTGATCGGATTTGTTCAAGGCCCGAATCAGGTCTTTTACATTTCCTTTTATCTGATCGATATGTTTTCCCCTGATCAGCAGGTCTCCTTCGGGCGTTCCCCTTACGGTTCGCCAGATGAATTCAGGGTCCTGGTAATTTTTCTTTTCCGGAAAGGTTAGGAGGTAGAATGAAATTAGAATGAGGAGGACAATAGGGATCATAACCCATAACCCGATTTTTTTCAGATTAATGCGCCGGCCGCCGAATTTTTTGGGTAATTTGATTTTCGGACGGGCACCGTTGGTTGAAAGTGGTTTTGAGGCAGACATCTAAGTATAAGTTCTCCTCCATAAATGATCGACCACGGTTCACCAGTTGTTGATGAAATCCGGCAACGGTCAGGCTGGCATTATAACCCAAAGCGTATTTTTATAAAGATGAAAATGAATTTCTCAAAAAAAGCGGGGGGATTTTCGATCATCTCCCAACCCGGACCAGCCGGAACCAAAACGGAATTCCGAAAATATTTCATTCGGTCCGGCTAACTTACCGTTGTTGAATAAATTCTATCCCATTTGCGTAGAATGCTATTCGTAAGCGACTAAGGAGGATGTTTTTTTGTCCTTGACCCCGTTTGGTTCTTGTCCTATACTCTAATTATTTAATTACAAGGTTTTTCAATCAGATATGAAATCCAAACCGTTCCCTGCTCTTTCCCTGAAGGGCATCAAGACGTATTCCCTGAAAGACCGGCCGAGCAAGGTCGATATCAAGGATTTTTCCCGCCCCTGGACGGCCGGGGGGTCCCTTTATGAATTTCTAACGACGTTACCGAATATTTTAGGGGCCGGAGATTTCAAGGACATCGTCAAGGCCATGATAAAGGCCAAAGAGGCCGGGAAAACCCTGCACTGGGCCATGGGCGCCCATGTGATCAAGGTGGGGTTGACTCCGGTTTTGATCAGCCTGATGAAAGAGGGATTCATCTCCGCTTTGGCCCTGAACGGGGCCGGGGTTATCCATGATACGGAACTGGCCATGGTCGGCCGTACCTCCGAGGATGTGGAGCGTGAACTGGCTAAGGGGAATTTTGGCATGGCCCGGGAAACCTCTCACTTCCTGAACCGGGCCATAAAAAAAGGGGCTGCCAAAGGCCAAGGAATCGGGGTGGCGGTGGGAGAGGCCTTACTCAGGGCCAAGTTCCCATTTCTGGAATACAGCCTTCTGGCCTCGGCCAGGCGCTTAGGTATCCCGGTAACCGTTCACGTGGCCATAGGTACCGATATCATTCACCTCCACCCCTCCATGGATCCCGCCGCCACCGGACAGGCCAGCTACAAGGATTTTAAGACCTTTTGTTCGGTGGTCCGGACCCTGGAGGAGGGGGTGTATCTCAATATCGGCTCGGCGGTCATCCTGCCCGAGGTCTTTTTAAAAGCCGTTACCTTAGTCAGAAATTTAGGTCATCCCCTGGGCCGCTTTACGGCCGTTAACCTGGATTTTATCCGACAATACCGCCCTTCGACCAATGTAGTTCATCGACCGACCCTGGAAGGGGGAAGGGGTTTTCACCTGACCGGTCAGCATGAACTGATGTTGCCCCTGCTGGCCGCAGCCCTGCTGGAGGGCCGGGATCTGACGGCTTGAAAGTGAGGCCGGGGATGATTACTATGGAATGAAAAGGAAAACAAGGAGCTTATCTCATGCCTATTTTTGAATACACCTGCCTGGATTGCGGCCGGGATTTTGAAACTATCGTCTTTAAGTCCACGGAAAAGGTCTGCTGTCCCCAATGCAACACCGAAAATCTGGAAAAAAAGATGTCCAAATTCGCCTTTAAAGGGAACGAGCGCTTTGTGGGTACCGGAAGTTCGTCCAGTTGCGGAAGTTGTTCTTCCGGCAACTGTTCTTCCTGTCACTAAACAGGCGGCCAGAGACGAGCAACCAGTGACGAGGGATTCCTTTCGAGGTCACATTTTTCCGGTCCTGAATTTCTTGGGACTGACTCATTTTCCCTTTTCCCCTGACACCCGTCACCTGTCTCCCTTCGTTTTCATTCATGGAAAAAAAACCCATTAAAATCGGGACCCGGGGGAGCCCCCTGGCCCTGCACCAGGCCCGCTGGGTCCAGGAGGCCCTGTCCCTTCACCATCCCGCGTTTTCCTTCGAATTGGAACTCATTAAAACGACAGGCGATAAGATCCAGGACGTCCCTTTATCCGCTGTCGGCGGTAAGGGTCTTTTTGTTAAGGAAATCGAAGAGGCCCTGCTGGAAAGGCGAATTGATCTGGCGGTTCACAGCCTGAAGGATATGCCCGGGGAACTGCCGCCGGGATTGACCATCGGCGCCGTGCCGGAGCGGGAGGACCCCAGGGATGTGTTTGTCGGACGAGAGTACACTCGCCTGGAGGATGTGCTCCCAGGGGGAAAGATAGGAACCAGCAGCCTGAGAAGAAAGGCCCAGTTGCTGGCCTATAGACCGGACCTGGAGATTATACCCCTCAGGGGCAATCTGGAAACCCGTTTGAGAAAGATGGAGACCGAAGATCTATCCGGGATTATTCTGGCGGCGGCCGGAATGCATCGAATGAATTTCAGGGATCGGATCAGTCACTATCTGGATTTGGAGATCTGTCTGCCGGCGGTAGGACAGGGAGCTCTGGCCCTGGAAATCCGGGAAAGGGATAGTCGGATTGAGGAAGTGGTGCGGGTTATTTATCACCAGGCAACGGCCTTGTGCACCGAAGCGGAGAGGGCTTTTCTATCCCGTCTCCAGGGCGGCTGTCAGGTGCCTCTGGCAGGGTATGCCTGCATCGAGGGGAGGCAATTGATTCTGGCCGGTCTGGTAGCCGGTTTGGACGGCGGTCGGGTCATCAAAGAACAGATGCAGGGGGACTTTTCCAATCCCCGGGACCTGGGGATTGGCCTGGCGGAAAGGCTGCTTAAACGGGGAGGACGGGAGATCCTGGAAGAGGTTTATGGAACATTCTTATAATAAAAGAGCTGCCGATAAGGGAAAGGTATTTTTAGTCGGCGCCGGACCGGGGGACCCGGAATTGATTACCCTGAAAGGGGCCAGATTGCTTGGTCAAGCCGAAGTGGTTATTTATGATTTTTTAGCCAGTCCGACCCTGCTAAGGCTGGTCCCACCCGAGGCGGAAATCCTTTATGTCGGGAAAAAAGGGGGGGATCACACCCTGCCCCAGGAGGACATTAATCAACTCCTTTTGGAAAAGGCTTCCCAGGGGAAAAAAGTGATCCGTTTAAAGGGCGGAGACCCTTATATCTTCGGACGAGGGGGGGAAGAAGCAGAGACCCTGGCCCAAGCCGGGGTCCCTTTTGAGGTGGTTCCCGGGATCACTTCGGCCATTGCCGTTCCGGCGTATGCCGGCATTCCCCTGACCCATCGCCGTTTTAACACCAGTGTGGCTTTTATTACCGGTCACGAAGACCCGACCAAAGCCGGATCGGGTTTGGATTGGAGCAAACTGGCCTTGGGCGCCGAAACACTGGTCATCCTCATGGGGGTCAAAAATCTTCCCTTTTTAACCCGGCAACTGATCCTGAACGGACGCCCGGCCGATACCCCGGCGGCCTTGATCCAGTGGGGGACGACCGGCGGGCAAAAAACCGTTACCGGGACCTTGAATTCCATTGTGCCGGAAGCCGAGAAAGCGGGCCTGGGCCCCCCCTCCATCTTTGTGGTGGGGAAAGTCGTCGCCTTGAGAGAGCGGCTGAACTGGTTTGAAACCCGGCCTTTGAGCGGGAAAACCATAGTGGTCACCCGCACCCGGGAACAGGCCAGCGAACTGGTGGAACGGCTGACCGACCTCGGGGCCGATTGCCTGGAATTTCCCACCATCCGCATCGTCGGCCCTTCGGACTGGGGGGCCTTGGATCAGGCCTTAAAAAAGATTGAGGACTTCGACTGGCTTTTTTTCACAAGTCCCAACGGGGTCCGTTTCTTTTTTGAACGTCTGGAATATCAGGGACAGGACCTGCGTGCTTTAAGGGGGATTAAAATCGGCACCATCGGACCGGCCACAGCTCAAACCCTCAAATCCTTTCATCTCCGTCCGGATCTGATACCCGAAAAATATGTGGCCGAATCATTGCTGGAGGCCTTATCCCGACTGCCCCTGGCCGGTTTGAAGGTCTTGATACCCCGGGCGGAACAGGCCAGGGATATCCTCCCCCAAGGATTGAATCAAATGGGGGCGGAGGTCTCTGTGGTTTCTGCGTACCGGACCCTGCCGGCCGATGAGAACAAGGATGATTTGCGGGAAAAATTGTCCCAAGGGAAAATCGACTGCCTGACCTTTACCAGTTCATCCACCGTCATCAATTTCCTGTCTCTGTTTTCCCGAGCCGAAATCCTTCCTTTGTTGAAAAAGGTGGCCGTGGCTTGTATCGGTCCCATAACGGCCAAGACCGCCAGGGATAACGGCCTTGAGGTGACTATCACGGCTGAGGAGTACGCCATTCCCGGTCTGGTGGAAGCGATTGAGGAATATTATCGTTCGTAATTCGTAGCCCGTATCCCGTGACTCGTGGTTCGTATCTCGTTCTTTGTGATGCGCAATTCAACTTTAAAAAATTGCGACCTGAGACCGGGAACCTGAAAACGTAAACGCACCTTCCCCGGAAACAAGATATACGTTACGAGCTCCGAGACACGAACCACGAGAAACGAGATACGAGCAAAGCGGAGGTCCCATGCCCCACATTTTTATTTCGGATCTCAAACCCGGCGACAAAATAAATCAGTTTTTTTTGGTCAAGAAAAAAGAACGTCGTCGAACCCGTAACGGCAAGGATTATCTGGACCTCTCTTTGACCGACCGCAGCGGCTCCCTTCCCGGCAAGATCTGGAGCGAGAACGTGGATCGCTTCGACTCTTTGTTTTCCGAGGGCCAGTTCGCCGGAGTGGCCGGGCGGGTGGAAACCTTCCAGGACGAGTTCCAGATCGGCATTGAACGCATTCAGGGTATTGAACATTGGCCTGCCGAAAAGCTGGAAGCGGCCGGTTTTGATCCTGACTTGCTGATCCCCGCCTCTCACCTGGACCTCTCCGCTCTTTGGAAGGAGTTGCTTCATTGGGCCAGGGAAGAAATCCGGCATCCCGGGCTGAGTCATTTGACCCTGGCCCTGCTTGAAGGCCATGAAGAAGCCTGGAAGAAATGGCCGGCTTCCAAGATGTACCACCATGCCTATCAGGGGGGACTGCTGGAACATACCTGCCAGGTGACCCGGCTGGCCCGGGAGACGGCCAAGATCTTCCCGGAACTGAACCGGGACCTGGTCCTGGCCGGAGCGGTACTCCATGATATCGGAAAATTACAGGAGCTGGAAGGACCGCTTTCCGCCCACAATACCTTTCCCGGTGAATTGATCGGCCACCTGATCCAGGGCTGGGCCATGGTTCATGAGGCGGGGCAGGGGATGGAATGGGAGGACCCCCTGGTATTGATTCAGTTGGAGCACATTCTCCTGGCTCATCACGGCCAATTGGAATTCGGCTCGCCGGTTGTACCTCAGACCCGCGAGGCCCTGGTGGTGCATATGTTGGATGATCTGGAGGGAAAACTGAAGATGATGTCCGATCAGATAGCGCAGGACCGGAAAGAGGGAGCCTTCACCGACTGGCATCGGGTCCTGAAAAGGAAAATTCTAAAGGATCATTTTTCAAGAGAGTCAGGTCAAAAAGGAGCCGAAAAGATCCCGGATAGTGATTAAGGGGAGTTTTTCCCCGGGCCGATCAAAGGAACGAAATACTATTCTATGATCTTTGAGCCGACTACAGGTTCTGGTTGCGGTAACTTTGATAGATGTCCTGTTCCACATCTTCGTTGTCGGGATCAATAACCTTCAGTTCTTCAAACAGAGGTCTGGCCTGAGAGAATTGCCTTCTCCAGAGATGATCCTTCCCTTCTTTTTCCAAAAAAACCTTTTTCTGGATCATATAGTGCGCTTCCAGGTCTTCCAGGAGGGGCAACAGTTTGCTTGAAATTTCCCGATCCTGGAGGAGAACCGGGATTCTTTTTTGAATCTCCTCATACATTCCATTGTAAAGAGCGGTTTTCGGGGCCCCTTCAATTTCCTTCAGAAAGGGCCCCAGGCTCTGTCCCCGGTCGGGGAAGGCGATCCTTATCCTATCCAATAATTGCGTATCCACCGTCGGATCCAAAAGACTCTGAAAAGCGGCCTGGGAATCACCGTGCTTGTTCCATCTTTCCAGGATCCTCCCCTTTTTGGTCAATAAAACCGGGTCCAGGGGATCTTCTATTTTCAGCAGTCCATCAATGGTTTTTATCGCCAGATCGTATTCTTTTTCCTGGTTGTAGTGCTCGATCAAAAGGCGGGAGATCCTTTGATTTCGGGGAAAACGCTTTTGCAGGTTTTCCAAATACTCCTGAAGCCGGGTGGCCTTTTCCCTTTTGGGAAAAACTTCCCGCATAAGGATCGCCGACCGGATCAGATCGTCATCGGCCTCTTCTTTTTCGAATATCTCGTGGTAAAGGGTATAGGCTTTGGGCGAATCCCCCGTTTTCCGGTACTGGTCAGCCAAGTCTAAAAGCCCCCCTTCCTGGGTCCGGGCAAATTCCAAAAGGGCCTGTTCCATTTTCTTCATGTTCCCCGGGTCGGACCCGATTTTTTCCATAACCTTTTTTATCCAGAAACGGATTCGCACCGAATCCGGCTGATTAACCAGGCCCATCCACAAAAGCTCCCTGGAAGAATCAAACCTGCCTTGATGATATCTGATCAAGGCCTTCCCGCCATAGACCTCCTCCAGTAGAATTTTCTTTTTCTCCAGATCCAGGTAATGAATTTCAGCTTCCTCCCATCGCCCCATTTCAAGCAGCAGCCGGCCGATTTTTTTCAAAACCTCCTGCTGCTGGGGGGCGCGTATCCGGGCCGCTTTTAAAGCGGTCAGGGCTGAATCCTTTTTACCCCGCTTAAGATAATAATCCGCCCGGTCTTGAAAGATCAATTCCTGGTCCTGGGGAAACTTTTTTTCCAGGTTCTTCCATCCGGCTTCGGTTTCATCGGTCCGGTCAAGGGCGGCCAACATTCGAACCCAGGCCCGTTGGACCTTGAAATGTTCCGGATAGTTAATGGATAGGGGTTCCAGGATCCTTCGGGCCTGAACCAGCCCACCGCCATCGGAAAAGGCCTGGGCCTTTTCGATCATGATATCCATATCCCCGGGTTTTAGGTTCAAGGCCCAATCCAGATAGGCCATGCCCTGCCAAGGACGACCCAGGAGCCGGTATAATTCTCCCAATCTGAGCAAGGTATTAGCGGTGTCCTCTCCCAGAGCCAAAGCCCTTTGAAAGGCTTTTTGTGCCCGAAGGTAGTCGCCCTGAGCCAGGGCGTTATAACCGCTCAGGATCCTAACAGCGGCGTTTTCGGGTTGTTCCCGAATCAGGATTTCCAGTTGTTCGGAGACAGATCTATACTCTTTTTGTTGGAATAAACCCGAAGCCAGCTTGAAACGGACCTCCCAGAGGCCGGGTTGTTCCTTTAGAAGCTGGCGAAAGATGGCGAAGGTTTCGGGGAATTGTTTCAGATCATAGAGAAGGTCCGCCATTTCGATGCGTATCAGGCGGTCTTCCCTGACCTGGAGAATCGAACGGTACATCCGCAAGGCTTTTTCTTTTTCACCGGAAAGATTATAAGCCCGAGCCAGATTCAGTTGAGCGTAATGATTCTCCGGCTCGATCCCCAGGGCCAACTCAAAGGCGGCCGCCGCTTTTGGGTAATTTTTATTCTGGATGTTTAATTCGCCGATCCTTTCATGCAACGGATATTCATTGGGAAGCTTTTTACTTAAACTTTCATAGGCGGACAGGGCCTCAGAAATTTTTCCGGAAGAAAAATAAACGTCGGCCACTTCCCTCTGCAGATCGAGATTCCCCGGATCGTTCTTTGTCAGTTTTTCGAAAATTTCCAGGGCTTGACCGTATTCTCCGGTATAAAACAAAGCCCGGGCCTTTTCCAGCAATGCGGCACTTTGGTCCGGTTTCTTCTTCAGGTAGGCTTCAAGATAAGTAAGCGACTGGTCATACTGTTTTCCGGCCGAAAGAACCTGGGCCAACAGTAACTGAATGTCGGCATCTCCGGGGTCCGAACGGATCAGTTCCTGCAAATAGGGCAGGGCCTCTTTGGTCCTCTTCGAGGCCACCAGGTTCTGGGCCAGCTTTTTTTTGAAATTGGTCTGCCTGGGAAACTGTTTCACCAATCCTTCCAGAATCATAGTCGATTCATCCAGGCGACGGGTCGCTCCCAGGACATCGGCCAGATGTATTCTGGCTTCCAGATGCTGAGGGTCGCGGATGAGGATCTGCCGCCATTCTATCAAGGCTTTCTCCAGCTCATTAAGCTGATAAAAGTTGGAAGCCAGGGATAAACGAAGGGAGAGGTTGTCTGGGTCCTTTTGCAAGAGCCATTGATAACGTTCATTGGCTCGCCGATATTCTTTCTGTTGACTGAGCAAATCGGCCAGGTCTTTCTGGATCCTGGAATTGAGAGGTTGATTTTCGGCAACGATCCCCAGTTCCTTACTCGCCTCTGCCCACCGTTCCATGGTCCTGAGCACCTGGGCCAGTTCCAAGCGGGCTTCATCCAGATTCGGTTTCAGGGTCAAGGCCTGGTGGAAAGATTGGACCGCCTCCGAATATTTTTGGGCCAGGGCAGCTTGCCGGGCCTTCTCCCAATGGAAATTCCAAAGAGGGACTACCGGGCTGCCTGATCGCGGCATCTGTTTGACCTTGGTCTCCACGCCTGGAGGAGGCTTTACCCCGCTGGTTTTTCCCGAAGCCCCCGGTGCGGGAGAAAGGCCTGGACCTGCAATTACAAAAAGGCCCCAGAAAGCTATGGATATTTTTCTAGGCCTGTTCATGGTTTGACCGGCGAGTATTCCCTTGGGGATTGATTTAATTTGTTGTAAAGGCTGGAAAGGCTGATTCCTAACATCCGCGAGGCGGCTTTTTTATCCCCCTTTGTTTTTTGTAACGTTTTATTCAAGACCAGTCGCTCGATTTCCTCCAGGGAAATCCCGATGGGTATCTCCAGTCGGCTTTCCCCGCAGATGGATTCGGCCAGTCGAGGGGGAAGATCCTCCGGCTCAATGGTCCGGCCCTGACATAAAGAAACGGCCCGTTCCATAATATTTTCCAATTCGCGGACATTCCCTGGCCAGTGGTAATCAGTGAACATCCGTTGCACCGGCTGTGAGATCCCTTCGATTTTTTTATTTTCGGCGCGGGTAAACTTCTGTAGGAAAAAACCGGCCAGGAGGGGGATGTCTTCCCTCCTTTCCCGCAAGGGAGGTATCTCTACGGTTATGACATTCAAACGATAGAAAAGGTCCTGTCGAAAACGCCCGGCCCGGACCTCCTCCTCCAGGTTCTTATTGGTGGCGGCGAGGATACGGACATCCACCTGAATGGTTTTACTGCTGCCTACCCGTTCGAAGGCCCCGTCCTGAAGCACCCGCAGGAGTTTGACCTGCATGGCCAGACTCATTTCGGCAATTTCATCCAAAAACAGGGTCCCGCTGTTGGCCTTTTCAAAACGGCCCATCCGTTGTTGATAGGCCCCGGTAAAGGCCCCTTTTTCATGACCGAACAATTCGGACTCCAGAAGGGTTTCGGTCAAGGCCCCGCAGTTCATTTTCACCAGGGGGCCTTCCCCGCGGGGGCTGGCAAAATGAATGGCTTCGGCGATTATTTCTTTTCCGGTCCCGCTTTCACCGGAGAGCAAGACCGTCGTTCGGCTGGGCGCCACCTTGGAAATCAGTTCCAGGACTCTTTCGAAGGCCGTGCTGTTGCCGATGATTTTGGAAAAGGAGGCTTTTTCCCTCAAGGCTTGACGCAGGCGCCTATTTTCTGAAAGCAGGGTTTGGGCCTCCAGGGCCTTGGCGACGGATTTTTTGATGTCCACCAGGCGGAAAGGTTTGGAAATAAAATCATAGATGCCGCTTTTAATAGCGCTCACCGCTGTCTCCACGGTGGCCTGGGCGGAAATCATGACGCCAACGACCTCCGGCCTCAGGGCTTTCAGGGTTTCAAAAAATTCGAGTCCGTTCATACCCGGCATCATCAGATCGATTACCGCCAGTTCCACCTCCTGATCGCGGATTTTCCCCAGAGCCTCTTTTCCGTTATGGGCTTCAAAGATCTGGTGGCCATCTTTGGATAAGGCCGTATTCAGGGACTGACAGGTATTCCGGTCGTCGTCAACGATCAGTATTCGAGCCATAAAGTATGCAAACCTTCAACGGGATTATTAGTGGGTTTCCATCGGAAAACGGCCTTTCCGGAGGAAAACAGCTTAGGGTCCTTTCGGATGGTCCGCTGATTTATCCAATGGAAAAAAACAGCGGAAGCGGGCGCCCTCTCCCGGCCTCCCCGTTTCCTCAATGGTCCCACCATGGGCTTGGACGATGGTCCGGCAGATATGCAATCCCAGCCCGGAATGGGTCCCGTTCAAATCGCCTTTTTCCTGGTTGAAAATGTACTTATCAAAAAGAAAAGGCCGTTGTTGAGGAGATATGCCGGGCCCGCTGTCGGTGATCTCCAGGATAATTCCCCGGGCCTCCCTTTGGTTCTCTCGGCCGGTTTTGACCTCTATCCATCCCTGGGGCGGTGTCCAATGGAGGGCATTGGCCAGCAGGTTGTAGATCAATCGTTCCAGATAAAATTCATCGGCCTCCAGGACCGGCAAGGTTTGATCAAGGTCCTCCCGGATTTGGATGCCTTTCCGATCGGCGATGATCCGGCATTGGTTGGTCACATAGATGACCGAGGCATTCAGGTCCACTGCTTCCAGTTTCGGGTTAAAAGGGCCTTTTTCAATTTTAGAAATGGCCAGGACATTGTAAAGATGACCCAGAAGCTCCTCAATACTTTCTCCCATACCGGTCAACTGCCGTTTGATTTCCGATGACAGGTTTTCCTCCAAAAGGGACTCCAGCATCAGACGGACCCCGGCCATGGGGGCTTTTACGTCATGGACCAGCATGGAAAGAAAATCGACATTGGCCAGAATTTTTTTCTTTTCTTCCTGAAGGACCCGGTCCCGCTCCTCCAGGGTCCGGGCCATCTGGTTGAAGGATTCGGCCAAGGCCCCCAGCTCATCCCTGCTTATGGAAGGGATAACCTCGGTGGCTTCCCCGGAAGCGACTTTTTCGGTCCCCTTGGAAAGGAGAGCGATCTGTTTGCGCAGGCCCGATGTCAAAAGTACCATCAAAAGGACCCCAAGGAAAGCGCCCCCGCCGCCCACCCCTAAAATGGTCCGACGCAGGAATTTTACGGTTTGGTTGAGTTCTCCCCGGGAAAGGCCGATGACCAGATAGCTGATAATGTCGCCGGAGCGATTACGCAGGGGCAGGGATTTCATGGTATAGGCCTTGTCTTCGATTACTACGGAGAGGGGTTGATCCATAAGGGCCTTTATATCCTGGAGCAGCTCTCCGGAGAATTCCAGTTCGTTGTCCCCTTCCCCCTTCTTGGTAAAGGTGCCGGCGATTACCTTCCCCTCTCCCACGATAGCCATAAAAGCGTCCATCCCTTTGGCCAATTCGTCCAAGTAGGTGTGGTCAATCAGGGTCCCGGAATAAACGCGCCCCACCGGATCTTCTTCATTATAGACCGGGGCGCTGCTGCCAATAAAAACCCCCTGTTCCCATTTACCCAAACGTGCGCCTTGGGTACCGATCAGGGTCTTTTTAATCAGATTGCGTTCTTCCGTTTTCAACCCGGCAAACTGTTCCGACTCCATTCGCACCAGTTCTTTCCATTCCTGACCGGTGACAAAGAGGATATCAATATCCGATTCTTTAAATATGGGTCTGAGCAAGGTTCGGATACTGCTCTTCTCTTCTCTGGCAGTCAAAGGCCCCATGCGCCCGAAATTAGCCATGGCCGTGGACAATAAACGCATCTGGTCCTTTTGTTTTTCCAAACTGTAAAAAACCTTTTCCGACAACACCTCCAGCTTTTTTTGATGTCTTTTATGAACCTGTTGGGAGATGATGGATTCGGCCACCACCAATACGGCAGACAAGGCCAGGATAAGAGAAAGTACGTAAATGAAACCGAGCTTGAAACCGACCTTGTGATGAAACGTCATACGTTTAACCTGCAATCCTGCACAGGGTTATAAGTCATCCCCATATTCGGCGGGTCCGCCCGCTTCACCCGAACCTCCGCCCCCTTCCGCTTCGGTCATGGCTTCATCCATCATCTGGTCAAAGTCTTCCCCGCCCATATCTTCGCCCATTTCCTTGCCCATCTTTTTCATCCAGCGGGCGATACTCTTGGGATCATTTTCATCCAGGCCGCCTAATTTTGAAGGGTCGGCCAGGCTCTCCATCCGGGCCTCCTCGGATTTGATGACGTTGACCCTGGAAACCACCCGTACCAGACCGGGACTGCCGCATGGCTTGCATCGCAGATCCGGGATTTCTTTTTCCGGATTCATGATTAGGAATGAGGACCTTTTATGACAATCCCGGCATTCATATTCATAAATCGGCATAACGCCTACCTCCTGATTGTTTTAAATTTCGGATTTCGCCTCCCGTCTCCCTTTGACGCCCATCCCCAAAAAAGGATAAACTTTTAGGAGGTGCGGGATATTTTTCTGACCCGATCCGTCGTCCAATCCACCGGGCAGCGAACCACCTGGCCGCCTTTGCTTTCAAACAGGACGTGTCCTTTTTCCGCTCCGAATTCAAAGAGGGCTTTAGTGAGGATCACATCCTGCCTACAGTATTCGGTCAGGAGTTCAAATTGTCCCTCACGGAACCATTGCACAGCCAGAAGACCGTTGCCGCTTTTTTGTTTTCCCAGGGTCTTCAGGCCCAGATGGTCCAGGCTTAAGCGGAAGCCAAGAACGGAAAAGATGTCCTCCAATAAATCAAGGGTGGGAAGGACACTGAAATCGAAGGAAGAATACCCTTTTAACACCCCATAGTCAAAGCTTTTAACATTAAAGCCGACCACCAGGTCGAACCTCTTCAGGTGGTCGATAAGGGCCTTGACCTCTTTTTCTCCGTAGTCATAGAAGCGCTCCTCCCCGCTGTCGTAAACCACGCCGACGGACAAACGCATCAGATGTTTGTTCCCCCATCCGCCTACTTCGTCGGCCAGACGTTGGGTTTCCAGATCGAAAAAACCCAGACGCAGGTCCCGTTGGGAGGGAATAAACGCCGGCGGGGAGGGGGATTGATTCGGGGAATCGTTGTCCCGGTTCACAGGGGTCAGGACAGGAATTTGTCCCAGGAGCAACCGGCTGAGATAAAGCGCTCCCTGTTTGTCCAGGGGTTTGTTGCCCGAGCCGCATTGCGGAGAATGGATACAGGAGGGGCAGCCGCTTTCACAGGGGCAGTCCATGACCAGGTGGAGGGCCTTCTGCAACAGGTCTTCGATGATTTCATAACCCCGTTTGGCCAATCCCACCCCCCCGGAATAGCCGTCATAAATAAAAATGGCCCCTTTTCCCACCTGGGGATGCTGCGGATAACAAATACCACCGATGTCCCCCCGGTCGCAAAGGGCGTATAAAGGAAAGATGCTAATCAGGCTGTGTTCCAAGGCGTGGAGCCCGCCCATTAAGTGAAAGCCCTGGGTCTTTAACTGATCCTGGATCACGGATTCGATTTCCAGCCATAATCCTTCGGTTTCAAAGGTCTGGGGAGGCAGGTCCAGGGGATAGACCCCCAGAAGCTCCTGACCATGAATAGCCCGCTTTTCATACCCGGTAAAGGTTTCGGTGACCAGGATGCGGCCGAAGTGGATCAGAAAATTCCCTGCCGGTCGGACCTGTTCCCGTTCGATGATTTCCGTTTCTTTCTGGGCTACGATGCGGGTGTAGTAATCCACTTCCCGGCGGCCGACATAGACATTTTTTTCTTTGAGCTCCAAACGGTCCACCAGAAAAGATTCGGCTTTGTGCAGGTAGATGGCCCCGGGATGGCATTCCCGGAAGGCCCGCAGACGGTCCAGGGTGCCCACCACCTCCCCCTTTTTGTCGGTCAAAATAGTAAAGGCCTCGCCCACGGAGCGGATGTTGACCTCCCGTTGAGGGAATCTTTTGGCCGAGATCCATTCCTTCCCTTCGGCGGTCCGCAGCAAACGGCCTTCTTTTTCCAGTTCCTCTATTTCCCGGTTGTAGCTCCCGGGCTGGAGAAAAGGGTCGGAAAAGGAAAGGGGGAGTTCGGCGGCGGCACAGGTCAGGTGGGCCTTGAGGATGGGGCTGTTGTCCGGATCCAGGACCGCCGTTTCAAAGCTGCGGTCAAAAAAGTCCTCGGGATGGCGGATAAAATATTGATCCAGGGCATCCGGTCCGGCAATTAAAATGATGGCCGATTCCCGTCGGCTCCTTCCTACCCGACCGCCCCGCTGCCAGGTGTTGATTACGCTGCCGGGATATCCGACCAAGAGGCAAACATCGAGGCTGCCGATATCGATCCCCATTTCCAGGGCGCTGGTGGAAATGACCCCCAGTAATTCACCCGAAGCCAGCCGGTGTTCGATGGTCCGGCGCTCTTCGGGCAGAAATCCGGCCCGGTAGGAGCTGATTTTTCCTTTTAAAGCCGGGGCCATTTGTTCGGCCCACATATGGATCAGCTCGGTAACCCTTCGACCCTGGGTGAAAAGGATGGTCTTTTTCCCTTTGGAAAGGCAGTAGACCAGGAGCCTGGCCCCGATCACGGAAGCGCTGATGTCCGGATTGAGAAAAAGAAAATGCTTGCCCGGAGAGGGGAAACCCGATTGATCCACTACGGCAAAGGACAAACCGGTCAACAACTCGGAAAACCGTTCGGGCCGGGCGATGGTAGCCGAACAGAGCACAAACTGGGGGTCGCTGCCGTAAAGACGACAGATCCGGCGCAGCCGGCGGATGAGCTGGACCACATGACTCCCCAGGATGCCTTTATAGACATGGGCCTCATCAATGACCACCACTTTAAGGTTCTTAAAAAAATCCTTCCATTGTTCGTGATAGGGCAGGATGCCCATATGGAGCATGTCCGGATTGGAAATCAGGACCGGAGGGGGATCCTGACGGATTTTTTTGCGCTGGGAAACCGGTGTGTCTCCATCATAAATGGCCGAAAGCCCCTGGTGGGCTTCCGGGATCTCCGCTGCCCATTCTTCCAGGATTTTTCTTTGGTCCTGTTCCAGGGCCTTGATCGGGTAGAGGTACAAGGACTTGGAGGAGGGGTCGTCGGTCAGGCGGAGCAGAGTGGCCAGGATGTAAATCAGGGACTTCCCGCTGGCCGTGGGGGTGGAGATTATGACCGGTCCCCCGCTTTGAATTTTTTCCAGGGCTTCAACCTGATGGGCATAAAGGCGGGTGATCCCTTTAGCGGCCAAGGCCTTTTGGATCCAATCCGGCAAGGGAGCGGATAACCGTCCCCATCGGGGTGGACGGGCCGGGATTTTTTGATGAAAACAGATCATCTCTCCCAGAGGAATATTTTTTAGCTGTTTAAGGAAAGAATCCACGATCATCCTGTTGGAAATAGGGAATGAAGAATATAGAGAATAGCATCGGGCGGGCGATGATTCAATGAAAAAGATGCCTTTCCGTGTGGGAAAGAGCCGGTAATTAGATTGACATAACCGGAAAAATGAATATAATTAAAACAAGTTATAAGAAACAGCCCTTAATCAAAGAGCTGGGACCGATTAATAGCCTGGGGGCAGGAAAAAGACCTTTCCTGATGAAGGCAAAGAGGTTTTACTATGAACGACAAAGATTATTATAAGATCCTTGGGGTGGAAAAAAAGGCCAGTGAAGAGGAAATAAAAAAGACGTATCGCAAGCTGGCCATGAAATATCACCCTGACCGGAATAAAGGGGATAAAAAGGCCGAGGAAAAATTCAAGGAAATCAGCGAGGCCTATGCGGTATTGAGCGATAAGGAAAAGAGGAAGCAGTACGACACCTTCGGGTCCGAAGGATTTCAACAGCGCTACAGCCAGGAAGATATCTTCCGTGGGTTCGATTTCAGCAATCTTTTCCGGGAATTCGGCTTTGGGGGCGGATTCGAAAATATTTTCGGCCAGCGGACCGGCCATCCCGGCGGGGGCGGATACCGGGCCTATACTTTCAACCGGGGCGGACAGCCTTTCGATTACGGTGATCCCTTTGCCCAGCAAGGGGAGAGAATGCGTCCCCAGCGGGGGGAGGACCAGATGTACGAGCTTTCCATCACCCTGCGCGAGGCGGCCCAAGGGTCTGAGAAACAGCTTTCTTTTCCCATCGGCCGAAAAACAGAAAAGGTCAATGTCAAGATCCCGGCCGGGATTTCCAGCGGCAAAAAGCTCCGTATTCCCGGGAAAGGAGTCCCCGGTTTTTCGGGCGGACCCAGCGGAGACCTGTATATCCAGATCAAGATCCTGGAGGACCCGGTGTTTAAAGTCGAAGATCAGAACCTGGTAGTGGAAAAGGAAATCCTCTTTTCTCAAGCGGCCCTGGGGACCAAGGTGGAGGTCCCGACCCTGGAAGGCAAGTCTTTGCAGGTCAATATCCCGGCCGGAATCCAGCCTCAATCAAAACTGCGCCTGAAAGGATATGGCCTGCCGGCCCTGGGAGGCAAAGGCAAAGGAGACCAGTTCGTAAAAATTGGCGTCAAGGTCCCTAAAAAGCTCTCGGAACGTCAAAAAAAATTATTGGAAGAATTAGCCGGCGAAGGGCTATAATCCGAGAAACTGCCCATGCCTTTATTTCAGCACCTGGCCATCGATTTGGGTACGACCTATTCGGTGGCCTATCTATTTTCCAACGATTCTTTTCTCATGGAACCCACCTTTGTGGCCCTGAAAAACCGGCAACGGATACCCATGGCCATCGGTCAGGAAGCCAAAGCCATGTACGGTTTGAACCCGAGTACTATCGAGGTCATCCAACCCCTGGCCGACGGTGTTATTTCCGATTTTGACGTCTGCAGCAGCTTTTTGCAGTTGTTGATCAAAAAAGCCTTAAAAAACCACCGGGGTATCGTTCGTAATGTCCTTTTTTGTCTTCCCTGGGGGGCCACAGATGTGGAGATCCGCGCTTATCGAAAGCAACTGGAGCTTTTCCCTTTTTCCAAGATATTCCTGGTCCGCGAACCCTATGCAGCAGCCCTGGGAGCGGACATTCCCCTGGAAAATCCTATTGGAAATCTGGTTATCGATCTGGGGGGGGGGACCACGGAAATAACCGTCCTGTCCCTGAACGGCATCGTCAACTGCATTTCCTTGAAAACCGGCGGAAACACCCTGGACCAGGCCATAAAACAAGATATTGAATTAAGGCACCGTTTTTCCATCGGGCTGAGGACGGCGGAGACCTTAAAAATTATGCATGGCAGCATCGCCCCGGTTATTGATGATTATTTTTTTGACATAAAGGGATTCAACCGCCTTTATCGTTTTCCCAGGCAAACACAACTGAACACCGCTGACCTCCGCCGAGCCCTGGAGGCCCCGGTTAAGAAGATCTTGAGCGGCATTGCCCAGGCCCTGGAGTCGTTGTCTCCGGAATTGACCACCGATATCGCCAATCACGGGGCGACCCTGGTTGGGGGCGGGGCTTTGATGAAAGGGTGGCCGGAACGCATTAAAAAACGCTTTAATCTATCAGTGAAAATACCTGAATCGCCTCACTTTTGCGTTATAAGGGGTATGAAAAAAATTCTACTGGATCTAAAGAAATATCAGCCCCTATTGGAAGAATAGTTAGTACAGACTGAAGGCTGAAGGGGGTTAGACTTAAGGTAGAAGGAAGATAAACCAAAAAATAAAAATATTTTGTTAACTAATAGATATAACTAATTAAATATTTTCTAATATCTTTCTGACACTAATGGCCTTCCTTACCTTAAGTCAAAACCCCCTTCGACCTTCATCCTCCTCTGCTTCGGTCTAAAAAATGAACTCCCCTCAAGCCATACTCAGCCCCAAAGGAGAAAGATGGCTCCGCAGCGGTCATCCCTGGATTTTTCGTGGTGATATCCAGACCTTGGACCAGACTGATCAGGGGGAGATCGTCAGGCTTGTCAATAAGGAACAGACTTTTCTGGCTTGGGCTTTTTACAGCCGTCATTCCCGCATCGCCTTCCGTCTCATTTCCCGCAACCCTGATGCCATTGATCTACTCCATTGGGAGAAGGTCCTGCATAAGGCTGTTGAAAGAAGAAAGGGATTGTTTGGTCGGAAGGAGGCCTGTCGTCTGGTTTTTTCCGAGGCCGATGAGATACCCGGGTTGATCGCCGATTGGTACGCGGGGCATATAGTTATTCAATCATTAATTCCAGGAATAGGAAGTATATTTAATATATTATGTGATATTTTTAAGTTAATGCTTGAACCTGTTTCCATTGTGCTTCGAAACGATATTGAAGTCCGCAGCCTTGAACGCCTGCCCTTGCAGGTTGAAGTTCTTTACGGAAATGTCCCGGAAAGGGTCCTGATTCAAGAGGGGCCGATTCGCTATGAAGTGGATTTGTTAAAGGGGCAAAAAACCGGGGCCTACCTGGATCAGAGGGAGAACCATCTACATCTGGTTGAATGGGTCCCTCCAGGGGCCCGGGTCCTGGACTGCTTTTGCTACAGCGGCGGTTTCGCCCTCCATCTGGCCAGGAAGGCCGGAGAGGTCATTGCCGTGGACGATTCGGCCCCGGCCCTGGAAAAAGCCCAACGGAATGCCGAAATAAATGGTCTGTCCAATATCACCTTCCTGAAAAAAAACATCTTTGACTTTCTGAAAGCCGCGGAGGCCGGAGGAGAGCGTTTTGATGTGATTGTTTTGGACCCGCCGCCCTTTGCCAAAAAAAAGGCCGACTTGCCCACCGCCCTGCGGGGTTATCAGGAACTGAACCGCCGGGCTTTAAGCTGTCTTAATCCCGGGGGGATACTGAATACCTATTCCTGCTCCTATCATATAACCGAGCCCTTGTTTCTGGAAATGATTTCGGCCTCAGCCCGGAAGGCCGGGGTCAGGGTCCTGCTCCGGGAAAAGAGGATTCAAGCCGGCGATCATCCGGTGTTGATCAACTTTCCGGAAAGTCTCTATTTGAAGGGATTAATTTTGCAAAAAGTCTGAAAATACCGGACCGACCCTTGACAAGCCCACCCACCCTTGATATAAAAATTTGGCCTATTCCGTCACGGTTCCGGTAGGGAAAATATACAGGACCGGGATGAAAAAATCCTCTTACTTATTAAAAGGAACTATTACCATGCCCAGCCAAGCCCTGACCATCGCTCGTTCTTCTACCCGCACCTCAGCCTATCTGGATTTTCTGCAAATGCTGACGGGTGTCGGGTTGATTCTTTTCATGTGGAGCCACATGATTCTGGTGGCCAGTATCAACCTGGGCCCGGGAACCATGAACGCCCTGGCCAAATTTCTCGAAGACACCTATATGGCCCAGACCGGCGGACCTTTCATCGGGGCCGCCTTTCTGTTCCATTTTATCCTGGCCGCCCGCAAGCTGCCCTTTCGCAGTCAGGAACAGAAGGCCATCTGGCAGCACAGTCAAAGACTCCACCACTTAGACACCTGGCTCTGGGTGGTCCAGGCCGGAACGGCCATGATCATCCTGATTATGGGTTCGATTCATATGTGGACCATATTGACCGACCTGCCCATCACTGCGGCAAAAAGTGCGGCCCGTGTGCAGGGCGGATTCTGGCTGGTTTTTTATATTATTCTGCTGCCCATGATCGAACTTCACGTGGGGATCGGCTTCTATCGCATAGGTGTCAAATGGGGGATAATCAAGCGTTCCAACCGCCCTTTCTACAAAAGGCTGGAGAATATTATCACCCTGATTTTCCTGATCATCGGGGCTGTAACTCTTTTTACCTTTTTTACGTTGGTTTTTTAAAAGAGGAGATCATTTTGGAAACCTTCTATACGGATTTGTTGAGCATCGGCGCCGGGCTGGCCGGAGAGCGGGTGGCCGTGGAGGCGGCTTCCCGCGGATTCAAGACGATTTGCCTGAGCCTTGTCCCTCCCCGGCGTTCCCATTCCTCTGCCGCCCAGGGGGGGATGCAGGCCTCGCTGGGCAATTGCTGCATGGGCGACGGGGATTGCCCGGATGTCCATTTTTCCGATACGGTCAAGGGGTCGGATTGGGGCTGCGACCAGGAGGTGGCCCGTCTTTTCGCCGAGACCGCTCCTATCGCTGTTCGGGAAATGGCCCATTGGGGCATACCCTGGAACCGGGTGGTGCCGGGGAAAAGCACCTATTTCAAAGCCGGGAAGCAATACGAGAAGGTCGAACCCAAGGAAAGGGAAGGGCTGATTACGGCCCGGGATTTCGGCGGCACGGCCAAGTGGCGGACCTGTTATACCTCGGACGGTACCGGACATACCCTGCTCTTCACTATGGACAATGTGGTGGTCCAACTGGGGGTGACCGTCCATGACCGGGTCGAGGTCCTGTCGCTGATTCATGACGGCCAAACCTGTATGGGGGCCGTGGCCCGCTGCCTGAAAACCGGGACCCTGCGCGCCTACCTGGCCAAGGCCACCCTGATCGCCACCGGCGGCTACGGCCGTCTCTACCGGGAAACGACCAACGCCGTGATCAACGACGGCTCCGGGGCGATCATGGCCCTGGATACCGGCATCGTACCTCTGGGCAATATGGAGGCAGTCCAGTTTCATCCCACGGGAATCGTCCCCACCAACATCCTGGTCACTGAGGGCTGCCGGGGCGACGGCGGGACCTTGAAAGATGTGGATGGGGAACGGTTCATGCACGTTTACGAACCGGCCAAGCAGGAGCTGGCTTCCCGTGATGTGGTTTCCCGCTGGATGACCCATCATATCCGCCAGGGCAAGGGCGTGAAGAGTCCTTACGGGGATCACCTCTGGCTGGATATCCGTCATCTGGGAGAAAAACATATCAAGACCAAGCTGCGGGAGGTGGAGGAGATCTGCAACAAGTTTCTGGGCATCGATCCCATCACCCAGATGATCCCGGTCCGTCCGGCCCAGCACTACAGCATGGGCGGGGTGCGGACCAATAAAGACGGCGCGGCTTACGGTCTGAAAGGACTCTTCGCCGCCGGGGAGGCCTGCTGCTGGGACATGCACGGTTTCAACCGCTTAGGAGGCAATTCACTGGCCGAAACCATCGTGGCCGGAAAGATCATCGGCGAAAAAGTGGCCGATTTCCTGGAAGGTTATGAAGTCCATTTAAAAACCGATACCGTCCGCCAGGCCCTGAACAAAGATAACGAGCATCTGGAACGGCTGATTCAGGGAAAAGACGGCCGGGAAAACGTCTTTGAGCTGCGTAAGGCCATGCAGGATGAACTGATGGACCGGGTGGCCATTTTCCGCAACGGGACCGATCTGCAAAAGGCCGTGGACAACCTCCAGGTCCTTTATGACCGGTCTAAAAAAGTCGGTCTGAAATCCAACGGGGTGGGGGCCAATCCCGAACTGTCTCTGGCCCTGCGTTTCCCGGGCATGATGCGTCTGGCCCTTTGTGTCGCCTACGGAGCCCTGGTCCGCACCGAAAGCCGGGGCTGCCACTCCCGGGAGGATTTTCCGGAAAGAAACGACCGCGACTGGCTGAAAAGGACTCTGGCTACCTGGAAAGAAGGGGAGACGCTCCCCACCCTGAATTATGAGGACAACTCCCGTGTCTGGGAGATCCCGCCCGGAGACCGGGGTTACGGGGCCTGCACCATTATCTGTTCCGAAGACCCGCTGGTCTGCGGTTTGAAAGAACCGGAACCGGCCCCGGAATTTAATGAATAAAAATAGATCAAGTTGCATGGTGCGGGATGCGGGTTGGGGGTTTCACGGTTTCTCTGAACTCTGAACGCCGAACGCCGAACGATAAACGTTAAAAGAGGTTTTTATGCCGCGACAACTGACTTTCCATATCTTCCGCTACAATCCACTGGATCCGGAGTCCAAACCCCATATGCAGGATTTCCACTTGGAAGAAACGGACGCCCTGACCATCTTTATCGCCCTCAACCGTCTGCGGGAAGAACAGGACCCCGGTCTGCAGTTCGATTTTTGCTGCCGGGCCGGTATCTGCGGCTCCTGCGCCATGCTCATCAATGGACGGCCCGACCTGGCCTGTCATACCAAGACCAAAGACCTGCCCGAGGAAATCACCCTCCTGCCTTTGCCGGTTTTCAAGCTCATCGGTGATTTGTCGGTGGATACGGGGAATTGGTTCCGGGCCATGAACGAAAGAGTCGAGTCCTGGATTCATACCGATAAGGTCTTCAACCCCCAAGCCGAAGAAGAGCGGATGGACAACTGCCTGGCCGAAGAGATCTACGAACTGGAACGCTGCATCGAATGCGGCTGCTGTGTGGCCGCCTGCGGCACGGCCAATATGCGTCCGGATTTCATCGGGGCCGTGGCTCTGAATCGTATCGCCCGTTTTATGATGGACCCCCGGGACCAGCGCACGGACCAGAACTATTTTGAGATTATCGGAACCGATGAAGGGATTTTCGGCTGTATGGGGCTGCTGGGTTGTGAGGACGTTTGCCCCAAGGACCTGCCCCTGCAGGATCAATTAGGGATACTGCGGCGCAAGATGGGCTGGAGCGCGATCAAGCATTTATTCCGGCGAAAGGCCTGAGGTGTGAGGCCTGAGGCGTGAGGAACGCTTCGCTTGAGGCGACAAGTAGAATCCAGAAGTCAGAATTCAGGAGGGGCAAAGGTTAAGCCCGCCCATCCATTTCCATTGTGAATTCTGACTTCTGATCTTTGACTTTTGATTATTAAAATTTTTCCTTGTGCACGAACTCGGAGATTTCCCGCCGTTTGGGTGCAGCCGGGACCTTTTCCGGATAACCCAGGGGGATCATGGAGACCAGTTCATACCCCTCGGGCACGCCCAGAACGGCCTTGGCCTTTTCCTGATCGAAAAGCCCCACCACCACTGTGCCCAACCCCAGGGCCTGGGCGGCCAGGCAGAGGGACTGGGTGGCGATCCCCAGATCGTATAAAAACCAGTCGCCGAGTTTGGTGGTTACCTGCCCTTTATAATAACCGGCTTTTTGCAATTGCCCGCAAAGAACCAGGACCAGCGGGGCCTCGACCATGGCCTTGCCCGCCGGGTTGGTGGGGGCCAGGGTGGCCTGCAATTTCTGCTTGGTTTCCGGGTCCTTGACCACCACCACCTCCCAACACTGGGTGTTGGCCCAGGAAGGGGACCAGCGTAAGCCCTCCAGTATGGTATTGAGCGCCTCCTCGGGGACGGCCTTGTCCTGATAATTACGGACGCTCCTACGTTCTTTGATCACTTCCAGTACGTCGGCCATGAATCGAACCTCCTCATCAAAATGTAATAGGAAAATGTATAATCCAGCGCTTGTTTGCTGTCAAGCTGATTAGCTGCTTATGATAATCTGACCTGCCCCGGTTTCGGCCATAGCCGCCCATATTCAGTCCTCTGATTTCCTCATACCGGATAGTCCGGAACAACCTAAAACCCGGAAGGATCATAGAGATCAGAAAGACCCCATAATCCCTAACGCCCCGTTAGGGAGTTGACTTTAATTGGTTGTTATGGTCTATATGATCGGAATGGATTTATCCCTTTTCCGAAAGGGTTCAGGAAGCGTTGTTTTCAATTAAAACCTGTCGGTTCTATTTTTAAAAAGGAGGGTTACCATGGCTGATGAAAAAAGGTGGCTGAAAAGTTACGATGAAGGAGTTCCCCACTCCCTGCAACCCTACCCGGAAATGACCTTGGTCGACTATGTGGATCAGGCGGTCAGGGAAAATCCTGGAGCCGATATGCTCATTTTCAAGAAACGGCGTATGTCCTACGCTGAAGTAAACAAGCTGAGTGACGAATTTGCCGCGGCCTTGCTTGCGCTGGGTGTAAAAAAGGGCGACCGGGTGGCGCTGGTTATGCCCAACTGCCCGCAGGCCATCATCTGTCGCTGGGGGTCCTGGAAGGTCGGCGCCATCCTGGTTCACCTGAACCCGGTCTATACTGAGGCGGAAATGGAACATGCCCTGAAAGACTGCGGGGCCGAAACGGCAGTGGTGCTGACGCCCTTCTATCAGGGGATCAAGAAACTGCAGGGCCGGACCATGCTAAAAACCATTATTGCCACCGGCATTAAGGAATATCTGCCGTCCCTGTTAAAGGTCCTTTTCACCCTATTAAAGGAAAAGAAAGAGGGTCATTACGTGGTGATTGAGAAAGGCGATCTGTGGCTGCAGGATTTGTTGCGAAAGCATCAAGGTGCCAGGCGGCCAGATGTGGCGGTGAAAGCGGAAGACCCGGCCCTGATCCTTTTCAGCGGCGGCACTACCGGCCTGCCCAAGGGCGTGGTGGGCTCCCATTTCTCCCAGGTGGCCACCGGATTACAATTTCAGGCCTGGGTGAAGAAATACGTCGAACCCTATAAAGACGTGGTCATCGCCGTCCTGCCGCTTTTTCATTCCTTTGGGACCTACGCTGTTATGTGTACCTCGGTCGTCACCCATATGCCGCTGGCCCTGGTGCCCAATCCCCGCGACCTGGGGGATGTGATCGGAACCATTCAGTACACCAGGCCGGCCTTTTTCGTGGCTGTCCCGGCGCTCTTTATCAACCTGATGGAACACCCCAAGGTCAAAGCGGGCAAGGTGGATTTCCGGTCCATGAAAACCTGCTGTTCAGGTGCCGCCCCGCTGCTGGCGGAGACCAAGAAGCGTTTTGAGGATCTGACCGGCGGTCGAATCCTGGAGGGCTATGCCCTGACCGAGACTACCATGGCCGCCTGCGTCGGCCCCTATATGGGTAAGTATAAGGAAGGCTCGGTCGGTCTGCCCCTGCCCGATGTGGCGGTTCGGATCGGCGACATCGACAGCGGTGAAGGCGAGCTGCCGCCGGGCCAGGAGGGTGAGATCATTTTCCGTGCCCCGAACCTGATGATGGGCTACTGGCAGAAAGCGGAAGAGACTCGAGAGATGATGCGCGACCACTGGCTGTACACGGGTGATGTGGGCTATATGGATGATGACGGTTATCTTTTTATCACCTCACGCAAAAAGGACCTGATAAAACCCAGCGGGTTCCAGGTCTGGCCGCGGGAGGTGGAGGAGGTCATCGGCGCCCACCCGGCCGTAGCCGAGGTTTGCGTGGCCGGCATTCCGGACGCCAAACAGGGGGAAGCCGTCAAGGCCTGGGTTATGCTCAAAGCGGGCCAGACAACTACCGCCGGGGAATTACAGGCCTGGTGCCGGGAAAAACTTGTGGGTTACAAAGTGCCCAAGTCTTTTGAATTTCGTGACGATCTGCCCAAGACCATGGTGGGTAAAGTGCTGCGCAGGATACTGGTCGAGGAAGAAAAGAAGACCGGGTAAATTTCTTTGGACCCGCGGCCGCTGACCTCAGGCGGTTCCTTATATCTGTCCAATATCCTCGAATGCCCTTGGATACCACCCTGGCTCTTTCCCATATGGTTTCCAGGGGTGTTTTCGACCGCCATCCCCATCTCAAAGTATGTGCCGTTACTGCGCCCCCTTCAAGAATTCACCTCTCTTATATAAATTTATACCAGTAATTCCATTTCTGAAAAAATACTTGACAAAGGGCCTCTTTTGTGTTATTATTGTAGTAACGTTATTTTAGCAATAAGAAAGTTCGATAAAATTGAAAGTAAAATTAAAAGATATAGCCTCAATCCAAATGGGATTTTCGTTTCGGACTCGGCTGGAATCAATGGATACGGGCACGGTCTCGGTTATTCAGATGAAGGACCTGACGGACCAGAACCGTGTTGACAACTCAAATTTGATATTGGTTGATATGGAAAAGCCTAAAGAACATCATTTAGTGAAACCGGGCGATCTTGTTTTCAGGTCCAGAGGGCTGACCACAACCTCGACCATCCTGTTGAATGATCCGGGTCCGGCTGTCGTGGCCGCCCCCCTTTTGAGGATTCGTATCAAGGATCATAAAATTTTACCCGAGTACCTGAACTGGTTTATCAACCAGAAACCGGCGCAAGCTTTTTTTACAAGTCAGGCCAAAGGAACCGCACAAAAGATGATTAGCAAAGAGGCTTTGGAGGAACTTGAAGTTTTCATGCCCTCCCTCGATCGGCAAAGGACCATTGTAGCTTTAGCCTCTCTGGCGGAGGAAGAGCAGCATATCATGGAAAAACTGGCTGAAAAACACAGGCAATATGTTTCAACTACTTTAATTCGCCTGGCGCAAGGAGCATAAAACGATGAATGGAAAAATCGAACAGAAAGACATCAACAATGCGGCCTGGGCCGCCTGCGACACTTTTCGGGGGGTTGTCGATCCGGCGCAGTACAAAGATTATATTTTGGTGATGCTCTTTGTAAAATACATCTCCGACGTCTGGAAAGACCACTATGAGAATTATCGAAATCAATACGGGGATGATGATACCCGTATCCGCCGCCGGCTGGAACGGGAAAGGTTTGTCCTGCCCTATGCGGAACTGAAGAACCATACGACGGGAGAGGTCGAAGACCGATTCCTGGCCGATTATTACAGCCTTTATGAACGGCGCTCATCGGCCAACATCGGCGAACTGATCAATATCGTTCTCGATGCCATCGAAGAGACGAACAAGGCGAAACTGGAAGGGGTTTTTCGAAACATCGATTTCAACAGCGAGGGAAATCTGGGCAAGACCAAGGACCGAAACCGCCGTTTGAAGATACTCCTGGAGGATTTCAATAAACCTCAATTAGACATGAGCCCCAGCAAGGTTTCCGAAGATGTTATCGGTAATACCTACATTTATCTGATCGAGCGTTTTGCCACCGATGCCGGTAAGAAGGCGGGTGAATTTTATACGCCGCATAAGGTCTCCGAACTGGTGGCCAAACTGGCAGGTCCCAAGCCGGGAACCCGGATCTGTGATCCGGCCTGCGGTTCCGGCGGTCTGCTGATAGAGGTGGCCAGGGAAATTCAGGATCGCAATTTTGCTCTTTTCGGGATGGAATCCAATGGCAGCACCTGGGCCTTGGCCCGGATGAATATGTTCCTCCACGGGGCCGATTCGGCCCGCATCGAATGGTGCGACACACTTAACAGCCCCGCGCTGGTGGAAAAGGACCGGTTGATGAAATTCGACATCGTTGTCGCCAATCCACCTTTTTCCCTGGACAAATGGGGCGCCGAGGAGGCCCAGAACGATCGCTACAACCGATTCTGGCGGGGCATACCGCCAAAAAGCAAAGGGGACTGGGCCTTCATCAGCCACATGGTAGAGGCGGCTCTTGAAAAAGAGGGACGGGTGGCCGTAGTCGTTCCCCACGGCGTGTTATTCAGGGGAGCGGCAGAGGGGAGAATCCGTCAAAAAATGATCGAGGAGAACATTCTTGATGCCGTTATTGGTTTGCCGGGCAACCTCTTTCCAACCACCTCTATCCCCGTGGCCATCCTGGTCTTTGACCGCAGCCGGGAAAAAGGCGGGGCGAAAGAAAAACGCAAAGATGTGATCTTTGTGGATGCCAGTCGGGACTATCAGCCGGGTAAGAACCAGAACTCTCTTTCCGACGAGCATATCCGAAAAATTGTCCAAACGGTCAAGGCCCGCAAAAAAGTTGACAAATACGCTCATGTGGCGACTTTTGAAGAAATCAGAGAAAACGATTTCAACCTGAACATCCCCCGTTATGTGGATACCTTCGAAGAGGAAGAGGAAATCGACATCGACGCCGTGCAGCAAGAAATCGATCAACTTGAAAAAGAACTCGTCCAGGTCCGGGCCAAGATGGCCAAGATGCTTAAGGAGATTGAGCGATAAAACCTTAAAGGGAGAAATTCGAATGACCGATAATCTGCCTGCAAAAAGTGAATTCTTAGTTTACCAGTCCGGAGATGGCCGAATTAAGATTGACGTCCGTCTTGAAAACGAGACTGTCTGGCTTACACAACAACTTATGGCCGAACTGTTTCAGACCACCCAGCAGAATATTAGTCTGCATATCCGAAATATCTACGCAGAAGGTGAATTAACTCCTGAGGCAACTTACAAGAAATACTTGTCGGTTCGACTGGAAGGCAGAAGAAATATCCAGCGACCGCTTGATTATTATAATTTGGACATGATAATTTCTGTCGGCTATCGAGTCAAAAGCCTGATCGCCACCCGTTTCCGAATCTGGGCCACCCAGCGGCTGAAGGAGTATATCGTCAAGGGGTTTGTCATGGATGATGAACGGCTGAAAAATCCTCCCATGGCCGGTTCCGCCGTTCCCGACTATTTCGACGAGATGCTTGAACGTATTCGCGACATCCGCGCCAGCGAACGCCGCATGTACCTGCGGGTGAAGGAAATATTTGCAATGGCGGGGGATTACGATCCCACCTGGGAGGAGACAACAAAGTTCTTCAGCGTCATTCAGAACAAGCTCCATTTTGCCGCAACCGGTCTGACGGCGGCGGAACTGATCAAACGCCGGGCCGATCACGCCTTGCCCAATATGGGGCTGACAAGCTGGAAGGCTGAGGAAGTCCGCAAAACCGATGTGACCATCGCCAAAAATTACCTGAAAGAAGAAGAAATCGATGGGCTGAACCGGATAGTCGTTATGTGGCTGGACTATGCCGAAGATCAAGCCAAACGCCGCAAGCAGGTTTTCATGAAGGATTGGGAACGGAAGCTGGACGAGTTTTTAGCCTTCAATGACCGGAAGGTACTCCCACATGCCGGAAGCGTCAGCAAGCAGAACGCGGACGATTTTGCCAAGCAGGAGTACGTCCATTTTGCCCAGCGACGACGGGAATTCAAGGAAGCTCTCGGCCAGGAGGAATCCATCCGGCAACTTGAGGATGCGGTCAAACGACTACCGAAGGGAAAGGGCGACGCATGAACGTTTCCAGACAACTGTATGGAAAAATCGTACAATTGAAATGCCTTGCCATTAATTAAGTTAGAGGGAAATTTGCGCCCATGTGAAGTGAAGCCGTGACATTTTGTCACAGATTGAACTGGAATTGTCGGTCGGAGATTGGAAATGAGTAAATACGTCCAGTTGGGAGATATTGCCAAAATATATTCGGGAGGAACACCTTCCCGAACCAAGCCAGCTTATTGGGGTGGCAATATTCCTTGGGTTAAGACAGGCCAAATACAGAACAACCTAATTAGGGAGGACAGTGTTGACGAATGGATTACCCAACAAGGTTTAAAATATTCTTCAGCCAAAATGGTTCCCAAGGGAACAATTTTAATGGCAATGTATGGACAAGGGAAAACGCGAGGTCAAGTAGCTATTCTGGGATTAGATGCTGCGATAAATCAAGCATGCGCGGCCATTGATCTCGGCAAAGAATCGAATAGAGACTTTGTCTTTCAACAACTGTTATTCCGTTATAATACAATACGATCATTGAGTAATACAGGTGGTCAGGAGAATTTAAACTCAGGATTAATCCGAGAGATAGAAATCCTTCTCCCTTCCCTATCTGAACAAGCTGCTATCGCCAACCTGCTTTCCGCTTGGGACCAAGCCATCGAAAAGACAGGGCGCCTGATTGCGTCCAAAGAAAAATATCTAAGTGTACTGAAACAGAAACTGCTTACAGGGAAAAAGCGAATCAATGGTTATAATGAAAGCTGGCAGAGATACCGGCTCTCAAAGGTACTTGTTGAGCATGGCGCGTTAAGTACAGGACAAGAAAAGGTCTATTCTGTGTCTGTCCATAAAGGATTGGTGGATCAGATAGAACATCTTGGCCGTTCATTCGCTGCTAAGAACACGGCCAACTATAACTTAGTAAAACCAGGCGATATCGTTTATACAAAAAGTCCTACTGGTGATTTTCCTTACGGAATTATCAAACAAAGTCAGCTTGATTATCCAGTTATCGTTTCTCCTCTGTATGGGGTTTTCACACCAAAGACGAAACAACTCGGCAGCTTCCTTCATTTTTACTTTGAATCTCCAGTGAATATAGGAAATTACTTGCGGCCTCTCATCCAGAAAGGCGCAAAAAATACGATCGGTATTTCAAATTCTACATTTCTCACGAATAGTCTTTTCTTGCCTCCTTGCGACGACGAAACAGAGGCTATCGCTGCAACTCTCCGCGCAACTCGACAGGAAATCGATCTCTTGAAGAAACAGGCGGACACCTATCGAAAACAAAAACGTGGCTTGATGCAAAAATTGTTAACAGGACGTTGGCGAGTGAAAATTCATAGGGGGTAAGTATGACTGTCGTGGAAATGTTTGAGCAATTTTTGAATAACATTGCTATTGATAACAGCGAGCAAATCAGCAATCGTTATGGTGAGATAACGCAATGTCTGAATAAGAAATATAGAGATACGGAGTCCAAAACAGCAAATAGCTTGCAAGTTGGCTCATATGGCCGCTATACAGCTATTAAAGGAATTTCGGATTTGGACATGATCTATATAATGCCCAAATCCGAATGGGAACGATTCAAAGATGGACGTCAATCTGCTCTTTTACAAGAAGTTAAAGAGGCAATAAAAGATCGCTATTCTCGAACGGAGGCATGGGGTGACGGGCAGGTCGTTGTTGTTTCTTTTGGTGACCAAGAAATTGAGGTATTACCTGCCTTCGAGCAAGATGATGGCAGTTACAAATACCCAAATACAAAAAATGGTGGTAGCTGGCCAATCACAAGACCAAGAAGTGAAATTAAGGCTATTTCAGATTTGGATAAAGAAAAGAATAGAAATTTAAGAAGACTATGTAAGATGGCTCGGTCATGGAAAAACAAACATGGTGTTCAAATGGGAGGATTGCTAATCGATACTCTTGCATACAACTTCCTCAAGTCTACCACAGAATACGATAATAAAAGCTATTTATATTACGATTGGATGACGCGCGATTTTTTTAAGTACCTTTCAGAATTGCCTGATAAGGAATATTATTTGGCACCAGGAAGCAATCAACGTGTTGTTGTTAAGAAAAAATTCCAACGCAAAGCAAAGAAGGCATACGGACTATGTTTGACGGCAATCGCCGGTGATGGACAGATAGGAGTTAATAACAAGTGGAAAAAGGTTTTTGGGCGTCCATTTCCTGCTGCTGTTACCAATTTGCGGGAGGCGGCTATAGCGAAATCAGCTATTTCGTGGGACAATACTGAAGAATTCATTGAGGACAAGTACCCTATCGATATTCGCCACAATCTTGAAATCGACTGCGAAGTGTCACAGAGCGGATTTCGTGAACACTCGTTGTTGTATATGCTTCAAAAGCATATACCCCTATTTGCAAGCAAGAAATTACTTTTCCATATAACAAAAATAGATGTTCCAGATCCTTATCATATTGAATGGAAAGTGCTTAATCGCGGGGCTGTTGCTGAACGCAGGAATCAAGTTCGCGGACAAATTGTCAAAGACGATGGTTCGTTCAGAAAAGAGGAGCGTACGTTATTTAGAGGGCCGCACATAGTAGATTGCTATGCCGTTAGAAACGGTGTAGTTGTTGCAACGGATCGTATAGATGTTCCCATTGCAACGGGGGAATAATGATGAATAAAAATGAGTTACTCTTGAAAATTGCTGATACAGCCTACAATGTAGGCTTTGGTGCCAAAAAACATTTTGCAACCTATGATATCGTAGAAAAAGCATCGGGCTGGATAGGGTTCATCTCCATGAGCGCCGGCATTTTCGCATTGTTCATAGACATACTGGCAATTAAGCATATCTCGGCAATTTTAATAGTATTAGGAATTTCCGGACTACTCATAAATTCATATGGCGAGACCAAGCAGAACTACGAAAAGAAAGGTGTCTTGTTAACGCAAATATTTAACGAACTTAAATCACTTTTTTTTGTTGTAAAATCCTCCGAAAAAATTAATTTTTCAGAGGAAATTGAAAAACTCTCAGAAATCGAAAAAAGATACTACTCGAATTGTGAAAGCAAACAGATATTTTTTAGTGATTGGTATGCCCACTACAAATTTTTTTGGCAACATCAAATTGATTGGATAGATGAGCAAAAACATTTCCGATTTTGGCGAGATAAAGTTCCATTATCTTTTGTTGTTTTTTGTTTTCTTGTAATAGTGGGTATTTTGGCCTTAGCTCTCCATTATTCTTATTCGAAGGGGTTAATATGAACCCCTTCGAATTTAATGAAAAATATCTCTCTCAAATCCCGGCGCTGCAACTCCTGATCAATCTGGGCTATGAATACCTGCCCCCTTCGAAGGCGCTTGCCGCTCGTCAGGGAAAGACTGGCAACATCCTGCTGGAAGGGATTCTTCGGGAGCAGATCAAGAAAATCAATCGGATTAATTATAAGGGGCGGGAGTTCCTTTTCAGCGAGGAAAATATCCAGACGGCTATTCAGAAACTGAAGAACGTTAAATATGACGGACTGCTTAAGACCAACGAAGCTATTTATGATCTGATCACCCTGGGAACGGCTCTGGAACAGACCATCGAGGGGGATTCCAAAAGCTATAATCTGAACTACATCGACTGGCGGACTTTTGAAAACAATGCCTTCCACGTCACGGCCGAATTCAGCCTGGAGCGGTCCCGCAGCACGGAAATTATCCGGCCGGATATTGTTCTGTTCGTCAACGGCATCCCTTTGGCGGTCATGGAATGCAAGTCTCCTAACATTGATATCGAACAGGCCGTCTCCCAATCCATCCGCAACCAGGGGGATGAGTATATCCCTAAGCTCTTTTCCTTTGTTCAGTTGGTGATGGGGGTCAATAAAAACGCGGCCCTGTATGCCACCGTCGGTTCCTCGGCCAAATTCTGGAGCCAGTGGAAGGAGCTGAGGGATAAGGATCAGGACGTGGCTGATCTGGTCCATAAAATCCTGACTGAAAACCAGAAAAAACAACTCTTCAGCGGAGAGTTTGCCATTACCCGGTCTTTTTTCGAGGCCCAGGAGGCCGAGGGCAACCGCCTGGTTACGGAGCAGGACAATACCCTCTATAGCTTATGCCGGCCGGAACGTCTGCTGGAGATGGCCTTTAAATTTACGGTGTTTGACGGCGGCATTAAAAAGATCGCCCACTATCAGCAGTATTTCGTGGTCAAATCCACTCTGGAACGAATCAAGCAAATCGACCGGGAAGGACGGCGCAAGGGCGGCGTCATCTGGCATACCCAGGGGTCGGGCAAGTCTTTAAGCATGGTCATGCTGGCCCGGAATCTGGCCCTCGATCCGGGAGTGACCAATCCGCGCCTGGTGCTGGTGACCGACCGGGATGATCTGGATAAGCAGTTGAAAAACACCTTTGCCGCCTGCGGTCTGGACCCCAACCGGGCCACATCCGGAAAAAATCTGCTCGATCTGGTGGCCGAACAGAAGGCCGGGATCATCACCACCCTGATCCACAAATTCGACAAGGCCTTGAATCAGAGAAAATACCAGGATGATTCCCCGGACATCTTTATGCTCGTTGATGAGAGTCATCGGACCAACTTCGGGTCCTTTTCGGTACGGATGCGGCAGATGTTCCCCAGGGCCTGCTATCTTGGCTTCACCGGCACCCCTTTGTTAAAAAAAGAGAAGAACAGTTTTGTTAAGTTCGGCGGATTGATCGAACCGCACTACTCCATCCATCAGGCGGTGGAAGACCGGTCGGTCGTTCCCTTACTCTACGAAGGCCGGTATGTGGAAATGGAACAAAACAAGGCCGCTATCGACCTTTGGTTCGAACGCCACACCCAGGGCCTGACCCGGGAGCAGAAGGCCGATCTGAAAAGGAAATATGCCCGGGCTGAAATGCTCAATAAGGCCGAACAGGTCATTTATATGCGGGCTTTTGATATCAGTGAACACTATCGGGCTTCCTGGCAGGGTACGGGATTCAAGGCCCAGCTTGTCGCCCCCAGTAAGGCGGCCGCCTTGAAATATCATGAAAATTTGGAGGATATCGGCTTTGTGACCTCCGAAGTGCTTATCTCCCCGCCGGATACCCGCGAAGGCTATGAGGAAACGGACGAAGAATCCACAGACGAGGTGGTCAAGTTTTGGCAGAAAATGATGAAACGCTACGGCCGGGAAGATGAATACAACCAGCAGATCATCAACCAGTTCAAATTCGGATCGGAACCGGAAATTCTGATCGTGGTCAGCAAGCTGCTGACCGGATTCGATGCCCCGCGCAATATCGTTATTTACCTCTGCAAAGAGCTTAGGGAGCATTCCCTCTTACAGGCCATCGCCCGGGTGAACCGGATCTATGAAAATAAGGAATACGGCTATGTCATCGATTATGTCGGTCTCTTGGGAGAATTAGACAAGGCCCTGACCATGTATGAGGCCTTTGAAGGATTTGACGAAGAGGACCTGGCAGGCACCCTGACCTCGGTTAATGCCGAGGTGGAAAGGTTGCCCCAGCGCTACTCCGATCTTTGGGACCTCTTTAAGGAAGTTAAAAACAGCTATGATGAAGAGGCTTATGAGGTGCTCTTGGCCGATGACGCTTTGAGGGGGGATTTTTACCAGAGACTGGCCGACTACGCCAAAACCTTGGGCATTGCCCTGTCTGCGGAATCCTTCGTCATGGGTGCGGATGAGTCCAAGCTGAGGCGCTATAAGGACGATCTGAAGCGTTTCCAAAACTTGAAAACGGCTGTGAAGCTTCGCTACGCCGAAGCCATCGACTACCGTGATTATGAACCGAAGATAAAAAAATTGCTCGATACTCACATCCAGGCCAACGAAGTCATTCAACTGAATGAACCGGTGAACATTTTCGACAAGTCAACCTTTTCGAAGGTTAAGGAAGAGCAGCGCCCCTATGGGAAATCCACAGCGGCCAAGGCCGACGCTATTGCCTATGCGACCAGGAAAGTCATCACGGAAAAGATGGACGAAGATCCGGCTTTTTATGAAAAATTCTCTAAGCTGATCCAACAGGCCATAGAGGATTTCCGGGCCAGGCGCCTTTCCGACCTGGATTATTTGAACCGGGTGATGGATATCCGCAACAAGGTGGTGACTCGTCATCATGATGACGTTCCTGAAAAACTTTCCGGAAATGAGGATGCCATGGCCTACTATGGTATCCTGAAATCTTACTTCGCAGAGTATCCGCTTACCCCGGAGAGGCGCGATTCTATCGGCGCGGATACCGCCCTGGCTATTCAATCCATCCTGGCCCGCCATTGGAAAGTGCAATTTTGGGACGATGACGATGCCAGGAATCAAGCTATCAATGACATCGATGATTACCTCTTTGACGAGGTAAAAGGCAAGGCCGGTGTGGATCTCAGCCTCGAGCAGATGGACTCGCTCATTGAACGGACCCTGCAGGTAGCCAAAAGCAGGACCGGAAAATGAGCCTGCCCCGTGGGGTCGTCGCTTATGGCAATAATAACATAGAATTCAGCTTTTTCTATGTGAAGAGGAAGACCTTGGAGATTGCCGTTCATCCTGATCAGGCGGTCGTTATAAAAGCCCCTTTGGGTACTGATATCGAAGAAATAAAAAGAAAGGTGATTAAGCGGGCAGCCTGGATCAAGAAACAGCGAACCTTTTTTAGGCAATTCGAACCAAGGACACCGGCCCGGCGGTATGTGGGTGGGGAAACTCATCTCTATCTTGGCCGACATTACCGTCTCCGGATTCAGAAGGGAGAACAAGACGCTGTCCGATTAAGAAAAGGATTTTTCGAAATTCAGGTTAAGGAAAAGATTACCTCAGAGAGGATAAGAGGTCTGCTGGAAGAATGGTATAGGGAGAAGGCTAAGGTCAAGTTTAATGAATCTCTTGATCGCTGCTGGGTTTATGTAAAAAAGGTTTTAAAAATAAAACCTACACTTCAAATGAGATCAATGAAAAAACGCTGGGGAAGCCTTTCTCCCCAGGGCAGGTTGACCCTGAACCTGGAGTTGATCAAGGCCCCCCCGGAATGTATTGACTATGTGGTGGTACATGAACTGAGCCACTTGCGATACGAGCATCATGGCCCTGAATTCTATGCCTTTTTAGATAAAGTGATGCCCGATTGGGAAAAGAGAAAACACCGGCTGGAGGTGACCCTGGCCTGATAAATTCGAGAGGGGACGGGGAATGTTCTTAGGTTTTATTTAAAAGATCAAAATATCGTTTTCGGTTGACAGGTTTGGTACCATAATGGAATTTAATAGAATTTAATGATAAGATGAAAAAGAAAAGTTCAAAAATAGAAAGACAAGGCCGGACCAATAATCCCAAGGAGGAAAGAGACGAAATGAAAGCTGCCGTTTATTATGAGACCGGGGGCCCTGATGTTTTTAAATATGAAGAGGTCCCGGATCCGGTATGTCGACGCCGGGAGATTGTCATCGAGGTTAAAGCCATCTCCATCGAAGGGGGGGATGTGCTCAACCGGGCCG
>JBFMBU010000017.1:0-6464 GCA_040755035.1 Thermodesulfobacteriota bacterium | reverse complement strand
AGGCGTATAAAATGACCTGGTAGATTTCCCGGCTGTCCTCCAATATTTCCACAAAGGTTTTCCGGTCCTGATCCTCCCGGAATATCCCTTTCCGGTCATTCCCCCGGCAGATCACATGATAGACCGCTCCGGGATACTGTATGCGTAAAGGTCGGCTCATGGCTCTTTCCTTACCTGTTTCCTTCCTCCTTGTCAATATTTAAGATTTGACCCCAATTCACCAATTCACATTTAATTAAAGAGACGGTCAACTAAAATCGAAGAGGTAAGGGAGGCAGATACCATCCGTAATCCTAAAGATAGGAACCTTTAAGGCCAGGATCGGATTAGACGACCTTACGACGATTCGTTTTGACTTCAAATCCCTCTTGGGGAAGGTTGGTTTCCAAATTTCCAAAATCACACCATGGCCGCAGGAAACAGGCGGGGCATTGGGGCGAACGGGCCGAGCAGAGGCTGCGACCGTGATCGATCATCTGGTGGGAGATCATGGTCCAGTGCTTTTCGGGGATCAAGGGCATTAAAGCGAACTCGATCTTGACCGGGTCTTTCTCCCGGGTCAGGCCCAGTCGCTGGACGATGCGGCCGACGTGCGTGTCGACAACGATCCCGGGAATACCGAAGGCATTGCCCAGAACGACATTGGCTGTTTTTCGTCCTATTCCCGGCAGGGCCACCAGTTCCTCCATGGTCCGGGGCACCTCCCCTTGATGCCTTTCAATCAGTTCCCGGCAGCAGCCCTGGATATTTTTGGCCTTGTTGTGGAAAAAACCGGTGGGGCGGATATCATCTTCAAGTTCCGTGATCGGAACCCGGGCATAATCCTCGGCCTTATTATATTTTTTAAACAGGGTCTTGGTGACGATGTTGACCTGTTTGTCGGTACACTGGGCCGAAAGGATGGTGGCGATGAGAAGTTCCAGGGGATTTTTAAATTGGAGGGCGCAGTGGGCCTGTGGGTAGGCCTTATTCAGTCCCTTTATGATCCGGCTCGTTTTTTCCTTCAGGGTCATGTCTTTTTCCTTCTTTTTAAAAAAGTTATCTTTTGTTGAATTTGATTATCTGGGGACCTAATAGCTCATTTCACTTTGCAGCGAGTATAAAATAAGCCTCCAGTCTTGGTCAATGATTTTAGGAAGCGGGGAATGGTGCCCACCTGGGGGACTTTTTCCAATAATAAGAGAAAGGCTCTGCATTTTCTTGTTCCGCAGAAGCGGATAGGGTATACTATCCCTAACCTTTTATCCTTTTTATTAACATTGAACGTCCACCCCTTTACAGCCGCCTGCCAATTCGCTCCCAAGGATACCATCCTGAGTGTCCTTCCCTATGGCAGCGGGAATGTCCATGATACGTTCCGGGTCACCGTGGGGCGGGTGGAAGAAAACCAATTTCTTCTCCAGCGCCTGAAGGCCGGCATTTTCCAAAACCTGGAAGAGGTCATGCATAATATCCGGATTTTCAGTGAACATGCCCGAAACCGCCTTGAAAATAGTCCCCTGGAATTGGGACGACGCTGGGAAATTCCACGGATACTCATGACCGCTGAGGGGTCGGACCTTTGGAAAGATGGGGATGGTTTCCGCTGGCGGGCCTTCTCCTGGATCGACCAGGCCCGGTCTTTTGACGCTGTTCAGGACCTGAACCAGGCCGGGGAAATCGGCTGGGCCCTGGGGATCTTTCACAACCTCATCCACGATTTGCCGCTGGAAACCCTGTTCGATACCTTGGAGGGTTTCCATGTCACCCCACACTATCTGCGCTGTTATGACCGGGTTCTATCCCAAAAACCACCGGGGAAATCCCCGGAACTGGATTTCGCCTTACTTTTTGTCAAAGACCGAAGAAGGATCGTCGCTGTCCTGGAAGAAGCCAGAAATCAGGGATATTTAAACCTGCGGCCGATCCACGGGGATCCCAAGGTCAACAATGTCATGATCGATACGGTCAGCGGGCAGGCGGTTGGTCTGGTGGACTTAGATACGGTCAAACCCGGTTTGATCCATTACGATCTCGGTGATTGTCTGCGGTCCAGCAGCAATCCGTTGGGGGAGGAAAGCGAAAAATGGGAGGCGGTTTGTTTTAAAACCGAACTGTGCCGGGCGGTCTGGGAAGGTTATCTGGATCGGGCGGGGGAATTCCTTACGGACTATGACTACGCCTTTATGTTCGAAGCGGTTCGTCTGATTGCCTTCGAGTTGGGTTTGCGGTTTTTAACGGATTTTTTAGAGGGTAATGTTTATTTTAAAACCGGCCATCCCCGACAAAATTTGATACGCGCCCTGGTCCAGTTCAAACTGACGCAAAGCATTGAGGAGCAGGAAAAGGAAATCAGGGCCATTTTTCGAAAACCGGGATGAAGGCCGTTATCCTCTCTCACCGTCAAAGGCCCCGAATAAGACCACCCGATTTCTACCCACGTGCTTGGCCTGATATAGAGCCCGGTCTGCGGCTTCGACCAGGTCCCGTTCTTCCTTGATTCCCACCAGGGGAAAGGCGGCCAGCCCGAAGCTGGCCGTAACCTGAAAAGGCGTATCGGCCGCTGATAAAAAGGGGCTGGAGGCGATGACCTGCCTCAGTCGTTCACAGACCGCCACAGCGGCCGAACGGTCCGTTTGTAAGAGGACCAGGGCGAATTCCTCGCCCCCGTATCGGGCGGCCAGGTCACTCTCGCGGATCCCTTTCCTTAATATTCCGGCTATTGTTTTTATAACCAGGTCACCGGTTTGATGGCCGTGGGTGTCATTGACTTTTTTAAAAAAATCGATATCCACCAGGGCACAGGAAACGATCCCTCCATAGCGCCGGACCCGGTCCATTTCCCGGGAAAGATGCTCATGAAAGAAGCGGTGATTGTAGAGATTGGTCAAGCCGTCGCGATTGGCCATTTCCTGCAATTGGCGGTTTCTCTCCTGCAGGGTCTCATAAAGCTCCTTCATCCTTAAATGGGTATTGACCCGGGCGATCAATTCTCCGGCGTCAAAGGGTTTGGTGACGTAATCCACGGCCCCCAGCTCCAATCCCTTGATCTTATCGGCCGGTTCGGCCTTGGAAGTGAGCATGATGACCGGAATATCCCGGCTCTGTTCCGTGGACTTTATTTTTTCACAAACACCGTACCCATCCATCTCGGGCAGGATGACGTCCAGAAGGATCAAATCCGGTTCTGCGGCAAAAGCCAATTCCAGACCGCTTTCCCCGGAGTCGGCGGTCAGTACCTCGTGCCCTTTTCCGGATAGGATGCTTTTACCGAATTGGGTGATCAAGCGGCTGTCGTCGATGATCAGGATCTTGCTCATCTGGTTTAGGTCCTTATACTATTGATCAGTTGGCGGGGGAAATCTCCCAGGGGGACTACGGCCTGGGCGGCCCCCAGGTTGATAGCCGCCCGCGGCATACCGAACACGGTGGAAGTAGCTTCATCCTGGACCAACGTTTTAGCTCCCTGTTTGCGCATAGCCAAAAGACCTCGGGCCCCGTCTTCCCCCATGCCGGTCAAAAGTATTCCAACGGCTTTTTCCTTTGCCGTTTCGGCCAGGGAATAAAAAAGGACATCCACCGAAGGACGGTGGTGATTGACCGGCGAACCTTCGTTCAAGGTCAGAAAGAAACCGCCGGCGTCTTTCCGTACCAAACCGTGAAAATCTCCGGGAACCACCAGGACCGATCCCGGGGCCAACCGGTCTCCCGATTTCGCCTCTTTGACGGCCAAGGGGGAATTCTGATTGAGATGTTCGGAAAAAGCCCCGGTGAATCTTCCCGGCATGTGCTGGACGATAACCAGGGGAGGCATTCGGGCCGGGACCTGGGTAAGGAGAAAATTCAGGGCCTGGGTACCGCCGGTGGAGGCTCCGATGCCGATGACTATCCTCGGCAGATTGAGGATCAAAAGTTCTCTGTCTTCCCTCGCACGTCGGACATCCTCCTCAGGAAATTCCGAAACGGAAGGATGGGTCCGGGCCAAGGCCGCCTCTCTGACCATATTTAGAAGGCGCCCGGGAAAGGATTCTTTTTCCTCTTTTTCCCCCGGTCCCGGTTTGGAGATAAAATCCACCGCCCCCAGGGAAAGGGCCTTGATGGTGATTTGACTGTTTTCCTTAGTATAGGCGCTGACCATGATCACCGGCAGGGGATGTTCGGCCATGATTTCCTTTAAAAAGGAAATTCCATCCATGCCCGGCATTTCCACATCGAGGGTAATTACATCGGGGGTTTGCTTTCGCAGAATTCCCTTGGCCTCAAAGGGGTTTTGCGCTGAAAAAACCTCTTCAATCGCCGGGTCGGAGGAAAAGATATTCTTCAGCCAGGCCAGCATTAAGGGGGAATCATCCACGACCAGGACCTTGATTTTTTTCAAACCTACTCCTTGTCTTTATGAGTTCAGAGTAAAGAAACATTCCATAGTACTAGGATCGTTTCCCAAAAAGTCGGTTTCTGTCATTTCGAGGAGAGAAGCGACCAGAAATCTTTAATAGTATCAAGATTTCTCCCTTTAAAAAGAATGGGTTTTCCCGATTCCGCTCAAACCGCCCTTTTGCGGAAAAGCGCTCCTTTATAGGCTGTTTCTTTGCCCATCAAGTCTTCATTGATATCCTTCAATCGTTTTAACAGAACCCGCCCTTCGGGTATAAAAAAATAGATCTTTCGTCCCAGGACCCCGCCCAGGTCCTCGGAAACCAGGGGGATGTTTTCCAGGTCGAAATATTTCCGGATAAAACGAATATTGGCTTCAGGGATATCGCCGTCCGTTTGACGAAAGCGCAGAACCGACCCGCCTCCGAAGCATCTTCCCTGGATCGATTTTCGGTCCCCGCCTTTTTTTATCATTTCCCCGATCAGCAATTCCATAGCATAGAGGCCGTAGCGACCGATCTCGCTGGTCAGGATTTCCTGGGCGGAAATACAACCCGGAAGCATAAAATGGTTCATGCCTCCTATCCTGTTTTTTTCATCAATCAGACAGGCCGAAACACAGGACCCCAGGACCGTGCCCAGGATCTCCGGCTTGTCGGTGGCATAAAATTCACCGGGCGATAAAAAATGAATAGGACGATGGTATTTTTCACTGAACCCGGTTTGCATAAAAACCACCCATAGCGATCACTCCCCATTCACCTTTTGGTCCGATTTTACATAAATGGTCCGCCCTAACCCTTTAAAGAAATCCTCCTGGCCGAAAAGGATCTCGCTATGACCCAGAAAGAGAACCCCGCCGGGTTTTAAATGACGGTGGAAAAAGGCCAGGATCCTTTCCAGGGATTGGGGGAGGAAGTAAATGAGCACATTACGGCAAAAGATGCCGTCAAAAGGACCCCAGGGTAAGTCCTTCGGCTTATGGAGATTGAAGTATTCAAAGGTGATCCGTTCTCTGATGGAAGAGCGGACTTTAATCCAACCGCTTCGCTCATCCACTCCCTTCAGAAAAAATTTTTTCAGAAAGATCGGAGGGATATGGGAGGCGCATTTTTCCGGGAAAAGACCGGCTTGGGCCTTGTTTAAGGCCTGGGAATCAATGTCGGTGGCCAGAATATGCCAAGCCATCCCCGGGGTGTGACTTTGGATTTCGGACAGGGTCATGGCCAGACTGTAAGCTTCTTCCCCGGTGGCGCAGCCGGCGCTCCAGAAACGGAACGAAGGAGCCCCACCGGTCTCCGGCAGGCGCGGGGGAAGATAGGTTTCTTTCAGATATTCAAAGTGATGGTTTTCCCTGAAAAAGCGGGTTTCGTTGGTGGTAATCTGGTTGATCAGAAGACCTATTTCCTCTTTTTGAGCGGCCGGGGGTTTTAAAAGGTGAATATAGTCTTTAAAATTGTTTATTCCCAGTTCTCTAAGTCGAGGGGTAAGTCTGGATTGGAGAAAGACCCTCTTGAAATCGGTCAGGCGGATACCGGCTTCTTGGGCAATAACATCCCTTAGGGACAGGAAGTCATCGTCTTGGAGTTCCAAAGAGAGATTGCGGGACATAGGCGTTACAGGGATTTGTCCAAAGCCGCCATCTCCTGTTCGTTCAGGAGGCAGTCGGCGTTTAGGAGAATGACCAGACGGTCTTCCAGGGAACCGATACCCTGAATAAAATCACTCCGTATGGGTGTGGAGAAAGCCGGGGTGGGCTGGACGTCTTTGGTCTCCAGGTCGATGACGTCGCTGGCAGCGTCAACAATGAGCCCGAATAATCTTCCGGCCAATTCCAGGATAAAGATCACCGTGTGGGCATCATAATCACGGGCCGTGAGGCCGAATTTTTCCCGGGGATCGAAGACCGGGATGATCACCCCCCTCAGGTTTAAAATGCCTTTGATAAAGCCCCCCATCCGGGGGACCCGGGTCAAGGAACGGTAGGCAATGATTTCTTTGATTTTTAATAGCTCCAGGGCGTATTCTTCCCGATCTAATAAAAAAGTAATATACTGAACTTTTTCGGTCATGGCTTTTTTCCCTAAGGCTTAAAATTCTTCAAACCCTTC
>JBFMBU010000016.1:0-2020 GCA_040755035.1 Thermodesulfobacteriota bacterium | reverse complement strand
TGTTCTTATCCTTGACCTGGAGGATTCGGTCCCGGACAACGAAAAGGCGGCGGCCCGTCCTCTGGTTAAGGCAGCCCTGAAAGCCCTGTCGGGCCAGGGTCAAACCTGCAATGTCCGGGTCAACGGATTCGCCACCGGTTTGACCCTGGAAGATCTGGACGGGGTCATTTGTCCGGAACTGAATGGCATCGCCCTGCCCAAGGTGGAAACCGTGGATGACCTGAAGGCCCTGGATACCCTGCTGACCCACTTAGAGAAAAAACACGGGATCGAAGTCGGGACGGTAAAGACCTCTCTGGGCATTGAAACGGCCAAGGCCCTGCGCAATGCCTATGATATCGTCACTTCCTGTCCCAGGATCAACGGCCTTTCCCTGGCCTGCGGCCCGGGCGGGGACGCCAGCCGCTCCATGGGATTCATCTGGTCCAAGGAGGGGACGGAAACCCTTTATCTGCGGTCCAAGGCCGTATTGGAGGCCCGGGCCGCCGGGGTCCTCTATCCCACGGTCAGTTCCTGGTGGGACATCAAAGACCTGGAGGGCTTGCGCAAGGATGCCCTCTTTAACCGCAGTCTGGGCTTCCGGGGGCAGACGGTTATGCATCCCACTCACGTCCCCATCGTCAACGAAGTCTTCACCCCTTCGACTGAGGAAATAACTTTTTATAAAGGGTTGATCGATACCTTTGAAGAAGCCGAAAGGAAGGGAAGTGCGGCAGTCGTCTATCAGGGGGACATGATTGATTACGCCATGGTCAAAACCGCCCGGGAGATGCTGGCTTTTGCCGAATCGATCGGAGTGAAGGGGGAGTGAGTTACGGGTTTCGGGTTGCAAGTGGTGAATCGGACCCCTCTATTTTTTATAATGGTTTTAACCCGCAACCCGAAACCCGTAACAAGACGTCTCGAAGAAAATTCTATTTCTTTTTCCCCCCCAAATAGGTCCTGGACTGCTGCCGAACCACATCTATCAGATTGCCCATGGTCAGGCCGACGTCAATCAGATGAAGGCCCCAATCGGCCTGGATTTTCCCGCCGATTACTACGTCTCCGGGGATATCGTCGGTTCTGGGATCCTTGGGGTCGGCCTGCACGGTCACTTCAAGATAAGAACCGTTCGAGTTGGAAACGCATCGGGCGCTTAATAAACCCGGGACCCTGACAAAGGGGGTCTGTATCTCTTTCCGGGGAGTGACCCAGGAATAGGATTCGGCTCCGGGTCTACTTCGTGATGACAGGTAGGCATTCAGAGCGCCGCTTCCCCCGTCCAGGGCCGCCGGATTATTACAGGCTGCTTCCGTTCCTGGTTGTCCTTTTCCGAAACGGCTGTTTTCCGGGGGTGGGACCGTGGAACGGAAGGAGGCAAAAGTAACGATACAACCCGTCTCTCCGGGTTTTCGGCAGAGAGGCATCTGTTTGAAGGTGCCCCCTACGTCCTTCCCTATTGGAATCTGGACACGGGATCCAAGGATCAAGGCCGAAAGAATTTGCGATTGGATAGGCTTGCCTTCGATTTCATTTTTGATAAGTTGGGTCAGAACCATGGATCCCTGGGAATGGCCTATGAATACCACTCCCCGACCTTTGTTGTCCTTTTTAAGGTAATAGTTCCAGGCCTCCAGTACGTCATTATAACCAAGGGCATAATCCACCGCCATCGGTTTCCCGGACAATCCGGCGCGTAGAGCGGGAAGGGTTATTTGGCGGTAGAGCGGGGCATAGACCCGGCAAACCGAGCCGAAGCGGGCGAATTGCTGCTGGATCACCGATCGTTCCTCCAGCCCGGCGATCATGTCGCTGTTGGGAGTCGGATCGAGCGATACCGTGGGATAAACATAAAAACAATCAATGGGCGCTTCAGGATCGGCCTTCCACTCTTCCCGGGTCAGGGTCCCATCGGCGGCGATGACGGTGGTGGTCAGGTCCACGGCACAGGCATCCTGCCGGCCGGGCCGGCACAGCCAGTTCTCCGCCTGGGCGTAATCATTTTTCTCTACCGCCTTCGGGGGGGCCGGGGCGGTTT
>JBFMBU010000015.1:0-2770 GCA_040755035.1 Thermodesulfobacteriota bacterium | reverse complement strand
CAACGAACTCGTATTTATAGGGGAAACGGAAAGGAGATAGTTTCTGGGAAAATCCTTCAAAGTCCTCATAAATAACGTCCTGACCCACGGCTATGTCCTGGGTATCGGTTCCGGACAGTTTCCGCACGCGCCTGAGTTGGGCGATGTAGAGCAGGAACTGGTCAAAATCCTTAAGATCTTCGAAGCTGGTAAAGTTGACCACGTTGCCGTAGCTGTCCCGCGGTGAGAGTTGATGGAAAATGACGCCCCGTGTCTCTCTTCTTTTTTGAGCCCGCTCGTCATACCAGCCGAAGGGATGAATCACACATCGTCCATTTAGTCTAAGAAACCAGGCTTCGTTAGAGGCATTAAAGTCCAATTTGAGGTTCTTGTCATAACCGCAACCAATTTGAATAGCCCAATAATTTTCAGGAAGTAAATAACGTTTCTCCCAGTTATAAAGCACCTGAATGGCCTTATGGCGACCGGAAGGTCTGGGAAAGGGGAACCCCGAGTTGTAGGTTTCATAGTTCATGTAGCCCTGTTCGTCCTGCTTGACCGCACTAGAATATTTCCTGGTGGCTTCAGCAATGGTAAGAGCATAGTAGTATTGTTTGGTGGGTACGATTTCTATTTCGGGGAAATTTCCCGAAATAGGCGGCTGGCCGGGATTGAAGCGTTCATAGTATTCCGGGATAAGTAATTCTTTAAGGCCAGGATACTTTTCCTTGTCCTGGTATGTATACTTGCCCGGCTTGACCTCTGGAGCGATCTTGCCCACCTCATCCGGCGCTTTGAATCCAACTACCTCGGCCCAGGCTTTTTTCATGGCCTCCACGTCAAAAACCAACCTGGCATAATCCTCGGGCGGAATGATCTTGCTTGGATATAAGTCCTTCATAAATGGCCGGGGATCATCATAAAAGGCCTTGGCATTTGTCCACTGGTCAAAAGTGACCCTGTATTCCTCTGCCGCCCAGGCCGCCGGCAGAGCCAGGGCCAGCGTCAAAAATAATCCCAGCCCCCAAATTCCCAAACACCTAAGTTTCTTAATGTTCATAAATTTTCCTCCTCTGTTCATCATTTTAGATTTCGTTGTCAGCAATGGCTTTTGACCCCCAGGAGAAAGGTCGCCAAACTAAAGATTGGCTCAATTCTTATTCTTTATCCAGGATTGCTCCGTTGTTGACACTCCTCACAGTGACAGAAGCGTTGTCATTGCAAGTCGAGGCCCCGAGAGCGGGAAGTGTGAGGCGCAACGAAGCAATCCCGGTTTTAGGTTGTTATATTTTGCCTGTTCCTTGATTTTTTTCGGTTCAGGAGTTCCCCCTCACTGTAGAGATAGAAATGAACTCCGCAATAAATAGTGCCCAACAAATTAGGACGTTGATAAAAAGCATGCTCAAGGGCCGTTTGGCGGCTAGTCGAAGCCAATCATTTTTGGGATCAAACTGGTCCGGCGATTTACACCAAACTTCGCGAAAATTGATCTTAAATGATTTTCCACTGTATATGTGCTGATGCAAAGCTTATCAGCTACTTCGCTGTTTTTTAGTCCTTTGCAAATCAAATATGCTACTTCCTGTTCGCGGTGGCTGAGCCCTGCTTCTTTCAAGCGATTTTTAACAGCAACAAATGCCAGTGGTATATGGTCGTCACGCATATAAGGCCCATTTAAAACTGCAATTTATCTACTCCCGCAATTTCTCTCAGGAGATTGACAAAGTAACAGAAGTTCTCAAAGGTCACATCCGGCGGCACCATATGGTCCACACTCGGGAAATAACCTCCTTTTTCGAGGAGAAAGGGCGCCTTGGACATAACCTCTTCCTTTATTGCCTCCTTCCCTTTGATGAGAGCCCGTTTATCTATGGCGCCACCAAATATCAGGTCTGTTCCATATTTCTTCCTTGCGGCTACGGCATCATTTCCGGCAGCGACTTCCATGGGCCAGACAAAATTAATGCCGCACTCCAGCCAGAGAGGAATCAACAGATCCAGGTTGCCGTCGCAATCCACAAAGATGACGTCCACGCCCATACTGTGGAGCAGTTCGTTCAGTTTCTTGTAGCGGGGCATCATAAACTTGCGAACCATGGTGGGGGAAATCAGAGGCCCGGCATTAAAGGCCATATCTTCCCAATAGGTGGCTATTTCAAACCTGATGTCCTTGGACACCTTTTTGATGATCTCCATTTCCAGGTGCAGTATGGTATCCATCATGTCCTCTACGAGAGCAGGGTCATCGTAAAAGAGATAGAGCACCCTTTCACTTCCCACCCATTCCCGCATGTAGCCAAAAAATCCCCCCACCTCCAGGGCCACCGGTTCAGTCAGGCTGTTGATTCTTTGAACATACCCATCCCAATCGTCGGGATATCGCGCAGGGCTGGAGGGATCGAGCCGCTTTTTGAATTCCCGCCAGGAAGTTCTATCCTTAACCGGCCAATCCATGAACATGGGCATATTGGTGGGCTTGTCTTTAAATATTTTCACTGTTTGGCCACAGGAGTTTGTAAAAGTAAGGGTACGATCATCTTCTTCGATAACCCGAGACTCCAGTTTGGGCGATACGAGGAAAGTATTATCGAGGAATGCTGTTTCCCCATACTTCTTAAATTCAATCCCATGGCGCAGGCCGGAATCGATCTCTCCCAGTATATGAAACGGTTCAAATCCGAAGTACTCATCCACACGGGAACTGAAGAAATCCCTAAGGGCATCTGCAAAAAGCACAGGGGCGCCCTGTTTCACCCACTCGATTATTGTTTCCGGCCAGAAACAATTAACA
>JBFMBU010000014.1:0-20152 GCA_040755035.1 Thermodesulfobacteriota bacterium | reverse complement strand
AGCTCGTCGTATAAAAAAAATCTGATGAGAAATTATCCGGTCCCGGTGTATGCCATGCCGGTATTGAAAATAGGCCTCCTGAGCGAGGAAGAGGATAGTCGGGAAGCGGTCGACCCTGAGGTCCAGGAAAAAGAGGGTTACGAGAGGGGTTTCAGTGCCGGGGAGAAGGCCGGTCTGGAAATGGCCGAACAGAAGGCCGCGGTTCTGCTGGATCATTTGGAGCAGCTCTTCCGGGAGGTCTATAGCCTAAAAGAAAAAATGGCCGCGGAAGTCGAACCCCAGACGGTGCTTTTAGCCGTGAGTATTGCTCGAAAAATTTTACAAAATGAACTCCAGACCCGTCCGGAAGTCATTGAAGACCTGATCAAAGAAGGCTTAAAAAAAATCAGCCGCTCCGGCCAGGTCACCGTCAGATTAAACGCCTCGCTCTTTGAGCGATTGAGTAAAAAATTTGAAAATTTCCAGAAAGCGTTTCCCGATCTGGGTTTTGAGCTGGATCCCCAGGCCCCTACCGGCGGAGCCGTGATTCGGACTCAGGCCCAGGAAGTGCGGACCGATCTCGATTTTCAGTTGGCTAATGTGGTCCAATCTTTAAGAAATCAGGGGTAGCATGACGGATCTGTCACCCTACCTGAAGGCGGTTTTCCAGTGCGATCCCTTGCCCGTTTACGGTCGGGTTAAAGAAATAACCGGTTTACTGATCAAGGCCGATGGTTTAAAAGTCAGTGTCGGCGACGGCTGCAGGATTTTTGGAAAAGAGGAGGGTCCCGTTGAGGCCGAAGTCGTTGGTTTTCGGAATGGGGATACCTTGTTGATGGCCTTCAGCGAATTGACCGGTCTAAAACCCGGTTCACCGGTTTTACCCATGGGCGGAAACCATTGCCTCCAGGTCGGCGAAGCATTAATCGGCAGGGTCATTGACTATCGCGGGGCGCCCATGGATGGAAAGGGACCGGTTAGGGGGAAGAGGATACCCCTATATTCTACGGCGCCACCGCCGTTGCAGAGAAAAAGAATTGTCGATCCTCTTGACCTGGGTGTCAGGGCCATCAATGGCCTGGTGACCTGCGGAAAAGGTCAGCGTATGGGTATTTTCGCTGGCAGCGGGGTGGGGAAAAGCGTCTTGATGAGCATGATTGCCAAATATACCGAGGCCGACATCAGCGTGATCGCCCTGATTGGAGAACGGGGGAGAGAGGTCCGGGAATTCATCGAGAAAGACCTGGGAGAGGAAGGACTCCATAAGTCCATCGTGGTCGCTTCCACCGCCGAACAACCTGCATTGGCCAAGGTCAGAGCCGCCTTTGTGGCCACGGCCATCGCTGAATTTTTTAGGGAACAAGGGAAAGACGTCCTTTTGTTGATGGATTCTCTGACTCGGATCGCCATGGCTCAACGGGAAATCGGTCTGGCCGTTGGGGAACCTCCAACGGCCAAGGGCTATACGCCCTCGGTATTTGCCTTGCTTCCCAAGTTGCTGGAAAGAGCCGGGAAGGACGGGGGCCAGGGCAGCATTACCGGTTTATACACGGTCCTGGTGGAGGGAGATGACCTGACCGAACCGGTAACGGATGCGGCCCGGGCTATTTTGGACGGCCATATCGTCCTTTCTCGTGAACTGGCCAAAGAGAACCATTATCCGGCCATCGATGTTTTAAGCTCCATCAGCCGTTTGATGCCGGATATCGTCGATCCCAGGCAGAAGGAATATGCCGGGAAATTCATAGAGACCTTGGCCTGCTATAAAAAATTAGAGGACATGATTACTTTGGGCCTCTACCAGGAGGGGTCCAACCCGCAGGTGGATTCCGCGATTTCCATGATCGATAAAATCAAGGCCTTTCTGCGTCAGGGCATGGAAGAAAAGAGGGACTTTTCCGACAGCCTCCAGGGCTTGTTTTGTCTGTTCGACCGGATCGAGACGGACCGGGGTGAGGCACGATGAGTTCCAGATTGAAAACCGTTTCCAAGGTGGCCCGAATCATCGATCACCAGAAGGAACTCCTTGAGTTTCAGATCCGGAAAATCCATCAGCGCCTTCTTCTGGAACGGGATCGTCTAACGGGCCTGGAAAAGGATCTGCGAAACACCGTTGAACGATTCGGGGAGAAGGCTGATCGCCAGCAAATCCATAACGGCCTGGAATTGGGGCGGTTATACGATGCGGCCTCTCTCTATGGAAAACAAATTGAACAAAAAAAAGCGGCCCTGTCCAGGGTGCGGAAAGAACTCGAAGCGCAACAGGCCCTATGGGACGAGGCCTATAAAAAAAAGAAGGCCATCGAGGCCTTGGAAAATAAATTGGCTTTCCAGGAAAAAAGGGAAGAACGGATACTGGAACAAAAAAACATGGATTACCTAAGTCTTTCACGGGGAGCAAGGTTGTGAATTATACTATTATCGGTTTGACGCTCTTTTTTTTCTGGTTAATTCTGCCGGGCCCTTTGCCCGCCCAATCCCAGGAAGAGAGCGGGAAAAACACGGATCAAATGCGCCAGGAGCTGATCGAAAAAGAAAAAAAGCTGAAGGTCGAAGAAGAAAGGATAAGGGCCATCGAAAAAGAGGTCGATGTGAAAATTCAGAAACTCAACCAATTACTGACTCGCATCGAAGAATCGTTGAAAAAACAAGCCGAGGTCCGTTCAGAACGCATTGCCCACTTGGTCAAAACCTTTGAGGCCATGCCGGCCGAGGAGGCGGCCCAGCGTTTGTCTACACTGGAAAAAACCATGGCCTCCCAGATCCTCTTCAAGATGAACCACAAGAAGGCCGGGGCGGTATTAGCCGAGATGGAACCCAGAAAAGTGGCCGAATTGACCGAAGGATTTCTAAAAACCGAGAAAAAAATTCCTGCCCATTGAAAACTTTTCCTTTTTTGATCTGCTCAAAACTCTCCAATCCCTTTTCAAAGTATCAGTCTCCCCTCATCAAATCTATAAAAGTTTCATTTCTCAGCCCTTTTCGTACCCCTCCTTTCCTCGTCCAATAGCCAAGGAGAAAAGGGAATCCCCAAAAAAAAAGGGGAAGATCATTAAATAGAATAGCTCAATTTTTCAAATAGTTAGCCATAAAGCGCCGGCCCTTTTTCAACGCACTCCAGAGGCTTGATCCCCCCTGCCTGATGATCCGATGGCTTACATTCTCCATAAAGGTTTTTGACCTTTTTCTAAGGCGGTGCAGACCGAGCTCCCTGGCATGGGAATTGATATGGCTAATGTCAATCCGGACAGGCAACACCCCTGGCCGATTTCTGATACAAAACCTTAGTAAGGAAAAGGTCACAGAAAACACATGCCGGACCTAAATATTCTGGAAATGGGAATCCCCAAGGCCGCGCAGGAAACAACGGCTTCTGTTGCCCCTCTTTCATCCGCTCCGAATGAACTTGGAAATCCCTCAAATTTTTTCCATAAAATATTTATGGCTTTGAACGGAAAAGGGGAACTTTCCCCGATGGGTCAAAGGCATTCCTTAGCTGTTCACGAGCAGGTAACGAATCCGCCTATCTTTTTTCCGGCGGGAGTAACAGCCGAAAGTGGGCAAATTCCTGAGGATTTAATGGGTTTGAGACCGGATCCTACCAAAAGACCTGTAGGGGAGGAAAGCGGTGAGAAGGGGGAAAAACAAGGACAGGAAACCATCCTCCCGCAGGGGCTCGATTCCGTCCTTCCCTTCATGGCCACCCCTAAGGGCCTGGAAACCTTTCTTCCTTCAAACCGGAAAGTAAACCGTTACGGCGAAACCCAGGACACTATTGCTCCCCCCACGGATTTAGCTGAAACGGTCTGTCCGGTGGTTAAAAAAGAACTCCTTCTTTCTATAATGGCAAAAGAGGGAGTTATTGGTACATGGCCCCAATTGGAGGATGGAAATTTCTCTTTGAGCAGCGAGAGGAAATCAGCAAGGGATATCGAAGGGCCAATGCCTTCTTCTCCGGAAAAGGTCCTTCCTCCTAAAGGGAAGGAGGCTCCCCAGGGATTGGAAAAAATTCAGGAAACTCTTTTCTCGGGGATGGAAAAAGCCAAAGCCCTATTCGGTTTCCTCCATTCTATAGGGGAGAAAAACGGCCTCCTCCTCCAACCGGATAAAACGGGGAAGACCGTCGATCATGCTGAAGTTCCTAAAAAAGTAGAAGAATTACCGATCCTGGGGACGGCCGATAAAGAAAGCGATGTTTGGGATGCATTGTTGAAAGGGATTTCCCCGGTCCAGGAAAGAGGATTGGAGATACCCAAAGGAATCCAGGAGATTATAGAGGAGGTCTTGATCGACAGGATACCCTCCCCGGGGCTTTCCGATTCCGTTGCGGCCGGCATAGCGAATGAAAAAGGGAGGGCTCCTGCTGTAGGGGGAGAAGAATTTGAAACCCAAAAACCCGGGTTAGCAAGGGAACAGATTTTTCTGGACAGTAATAAAGGGGGGGGGATCCCTCCCAAGGTCCAGGGGATGCCGGAAAGGATGGAAATGGATCGCCCCCGGTTTGGCGAAAAAACAATAAAAAGCATAGAAACCGATCAACCGCAACAAAAAGATAACGGGCCTTCCGTTACCGTACAAAAAGCCAGTTTCCTGGAAAAGGAGGGGGAGGCTCAGAAAGGTTTCTCTAAGCCCCCTCCGGTGCGACCCGGTTCCCCCGGATTTTTTTCGCCTTCGCCTGATCCCTTGGGATTTGAAAACCCGGAGAGGGCGGAAAAACAAGAAGCCGGGTTGGAAATAAAGGTAAAGCAGGGGGCCAGGCAACGATCGCCTCAGGAAATGGGAAAAGAGGAAAATCTCTTCCCGTTCCTGCAGAAAAAAGGTCCTTTTTCTCTTAGAAGTCTGGAGACCGAAACAAAAACCAATCAGATTCCTGAACAGAACGAATGGCCAGGGGAAGGAGGTCTTGGGGAAGTAAAAGAGCATTCCCTCCATGAACCAATGATGAAAACCGCTAACGGGGTTAATAATGATGGGATCACCCCCTTCAATCCCAAGGAGCCTCCGGGACACATTTTGCTTAAGGACCTTACCGGAGGGGTGAACCGAATGGCTACGGGCAAGGATCCGGATCGTAATGAAGGACAGGAGGAACATCGTTTACCCTCCAGTCTCCAGTCTGCGGTGGAGCAAAACCAGACCATCCCCTTTAGGTTCGATCCCTCCAATCCGACCCGGATTGAGCCTTTGGCCTGGAAAAACGGAGCGGACCTCCCGGACCCCGCAGGAAGTAAAAATCAGGAACCGGATATTTTCCAATACCAGGACATGACTTTCCCTGCCCCGGAGGATTCTCCGCTGGAAAAGCAATCCACGGACAAATGGCGTTTTCAAGACCCGTTGCAACGTTCCTTGGAAAAGATATTTTCCCAGGATCAACCCTTCTCCATCAAACAGACCGGGTCTTCCACTATGGAAGTGGTTGTAGAACCGGAAGGCATGGGGAAAATGGATATTGAGCTGAATTTCAGCAATGACCGTCTCCAGGGTCAGATCCTGGTAAATGATCAAGCCGGAAAAGAGTTGTTGGAAAGAAACCTCCCTCAACTCTTGTCCGAGCTGGCAGGGGAAGGTCTACAAGTCGGCGGGTTTACCGTATCCCTGAAGAATCGGGGTCATGATCATCAACGGGGAGAGGAATCACTTGACGGCAAAGGACCGATGACCACCCGCTCCGCTGCTGAAAGTATCCGTTCTCTAACGGGCAATCATCGGGTGGACATCCTTATTTAACCTTTTTCCCGGCAGACAGGAGGCGTTTATGGCCATCACATCAATAACCAACAGTACGAGCGGGACCAACGGTCTGGATAAAAATACCTTTTTGAGGCTTTTTACCACCCAGCTCAGACACCAGGACCCTTTAAACCCCATGGACAGTACGGCCTTCACCGCCCAATTGGCCCAATTCAGTTCCCTGGAACAGCTGGTTAATATCAACACCAATCTGACTAACCTTAACTCCAGTCAGCATACCCTCTTGCAGGGCATGACTATCAACCTGATCGGGAAGACGGTCACTCTGGATGACGGTTCTACGGCCAAGGTCACCGGCATCAGTTTCGAGGAGGATCAAACCCGTATCCTGTTGGACAACAATAAAACGGTTTTATTAAGCGCCATTACAAAAATATCAGCCTAAAGGAGGACAAAATCATGTTAACATCACTTTACAGTGGGATCAGCGGATTGAACGCCAACAGCACGTCGATGGACGTCATCGGCGACAATATCGCCAACCTGAACACCACGGCTTTTAAAAGTTCCAGGGTCAATTTCGGAGATGTCTTGAGCCAAACCATGATCGGGAGTGCCGGTTCCTCCCAAATAGGCCGGGGTGTGGCGGTCAAAAGCGTATCCACCCTCTTCACCCAGGGGTCCTTTGAGGCCACCGGCAACGCCTTGGATCTGGCCATTGACGGGGACGGGCTTTTCATCGTTACCGACGGGACCAATCGCTTCTTTACCCGTGCCGGTCAGTTCGCCCTGGACAAGAATCAGAAGGTGGTCAATTCTGACGGCTTCATTTTACAAGGGTATCAGGCCGATGAGACCGGTACGGTCACTGGAACCGTGGGAGATATCACCTTTTTCAACCAGCAAAGTCAACCGGTGTCGACGACCGAAGCCAATCTGTCGGTGAATCTGGATGCCACGGAAACCATCCAGACCGATGCCTTTACCCTGGACGGAAATGGAGACGGGGTGGTTAACGACCCGGCCAATTATAACCATTGTACCACCATGCAGATCTATGACTCCCTGGGTGGGACCCATGACGTGACCATGTATTTTTGCAAAACCGCTGACGGGACCTGGGATGTTCATTACGTCCATCAAGACCCGACCGACCCGGACCTCCTGGTCGATGCCGGGACTCAAACCCTGACCTTTAACACCGAAGGGGCCTTGACCGATGATAATGAGGCGGCGATAAATTTTGATTTTGGGACGGGCGTACTCAACCCCCAACCGATCACCTTTAATTATGGTACCAGTATCGCTGAGGGGGGAACCGGCTTAGACGGTACCACCCAATATGCTTCGGACTTCAGTGTCAATCAACAATCGCAGGATGGCTATGGAGCGGGAACGGTTTCCAGTATCAGTATAGCCGAGGACGGCCTTATTACCGCCAGTTTCACCAACGGGCGCACCCGGACCGTGGGACAAATTGCCCTGGCACGTTTTAATGATCCCTCCAGCTTGATCAAAATGGGCGGTAACCTTTATGCCGAAACCTATGATTCCGGACAGGCCCTGATCGGGAGACCGGAGACCTCCGGGCTGGGCAGAATCCTGTCACATACCCTGGAGGCCAGCAATGTGGACCTGGCCCAGGAATTCGTAAAGTTGATCTCGGCTCAACGGGCCTTCCAGGCCAATTCCCGGATCATCACCACCACCGACGAAATGATGCAGGAATTAGTCAACATCAAAAGATAAAAATTCTTTATCCTGATAGTTGAATAGGGGGGGAGAAGGACCAAGGGTCCTTCTCCCCTTTTTTTTCCTTTTTTAATCGACGAATTTTTCGAGGATTGCCGAGGCTTTTTTGATGGTCCCGATCCGGACCTGCCCGAACTAAATTTGGAATTCCGACAACCTCAATTAGTCCTGGTTAATTACCCGTTTTAAATACATTCTGTCCAAGTTACGTTGAATTCAATTATTAAGTTAATAAATTGATGAGTCAATAGTTTGACGAGCGTGGTCGGTTATTGAGGGCGATTAGATGTGATTCCATAGAATTACAACAGGTTATATTTAGGCATGATTTTTGAAAGTAGGAAAGTCATGGTTAAGATAATGTCTATGGTCTTTAGGGAACTTACGCATAGAATTCTACGCAAATTGGATAGAATGTATTCTTAAACGAAAATTTACCCGGACCGAATGAAGTATTTTAGGAATTCCGTTTTGGTTCCGGTGGTCCGGGTTGGGGCAAGAAAGGGGAAACTATGGTTTCCGGAAAAGATGACATCTTGATTGACGAAATGCAGGAGGATTTTTCTGAGTCCAAGGCGGAACCCTCCAAAGGGTTAGGAAAAAAACTGTTGATCCTTATGGCCGGTTTGGTTCTGTTTCTCGGCGTCGGAGGGTATCTGGGCTATATTCTCCTCTGGGGAGAAAGGGGCGTCTCCGGGCCGGGTGGAATCGCGGCCCAGAAAACCAAAGAAAAAACCGTCCTTTTTTCTTTGGAACCCTTTATTTTGAATTTGTCCGACCCCGGTCGGCATTTAAAGGTAGCCGTCCAATTTGAACTGCTCAGCAAAGAAGATGAAACCAAGGTTCGGGAGGGGACCCCCAAATTGAGGGACACGATCATCATGCTGCTCAGCAGCAAAACCACCGAAGCGGTATCGTCACCCGAGGGGAAATTTCAATTAAAGGATGAAATTCTGCTCCGGTCCAATCAAGCCTTCAATAAGGAAATCTTCAAGAACGTCTATTTTACCGATTTTGTGATGCAATGAGAAATCTCCTTTCACAAGATGAAGTGGATGCCCTGCTCCGGGGCATGGATTCGGGGGAAATTGAGACCGAGTCGCCCAAGTCACCTTCGGGGGAGGTCCGGGTCTTTGATTTCACCACCTACAGTCGGGTCATTCGCGGTCGCATGCCCGGTCTGGAGATGGCCAACGAACATTTCGCCCGATTGTTCAGGAATTCCCTTTCCGGCATCCTGATGAAATTCGTCGATGTCACGGTCCAGGGACATGAGTTGATAAAATTCGGCGAGTTTATGCGCACCTTGCCCCTTCCCTCCAGTATCAATGTTTTTACCATGGAACCCTTGAAGGGATTCGCTCTGATGGTCATTGAGGCCCCTATGGTTTTTGCCTTCATTGATCAGTTTTTCGGGGGGGGCGGCCAGCCCTGGGTAAAAAGCGAAGGGCGTTATTTCACCCCCATCGAACAAAAGATCATCCGCAAGATTGTGGATAAGGCACTTAAAGACCTATCCCAAGCCTGGGAGGGCATCTTTACCATGGAGCCCGTCCATGTGGGCTCGGAAATGAACCCTCAATTCGTAACCATTGTCACCCCTTCGGAGGCGGTCATTCGCGTTGACCTCCAGATTGAGATAGAAAATTTCACCGGGAAGGTCTTTTTTTGCATCCCCTACTCCATTGTCGAACCGATCAAGGACAAGCTCTTCTCCGGGATTCGAAGCGACCTCCTGGCTCAAGATCAAAGATGGATCGCCCGTTTAAAGGAAATCCTCAAAGAGTCCTTTGTCAATCTCCGGGTGGAAATGGGAAGAACCGAGCTATCCCTGCGGGAATTGACCAGCCTGGAGAAGGGTAATGTCCTTACCCTGCAAACTTCGATTTCCGATGAATTGACCGTCGAGGTGGAGGGCATCCCCAAAATGAAAGGGACGGCCGGCGCCTACCGGGGGAATCAGGGTATTCAGATCACTCAAATCTTAGAACCTAGTTAAGGAGTATCTATGGAGCAAAAAGCGGAATGCAAGGAACAGGCAGTCGATTTTGAAGAATTAAACGACCCCAAGTCCTCCGGCCCCCCCCGTGACCTGGAATTTCTCTTAGATATTCCCTTAATGGTTTCTGTCGAGTTGGGAAGGACCCGAATGTTGATTAACGACCTGCTGCAACTGGGCCAGGGCTCGGTGGTGGAATTGGAGAAATTGGCCGGTGAGCCGATGGAGATTTTTGTCAATAACCGCCTTATCGCCCGGGGTGAAGTGGTGGTGGTCAACGAAAAGTTCGGGGTCCGGCTGACCGATATCGTCAGTCCTTCGGAAAGGGTCAGGCAACTGAAATGATCGACGGCTCAATACCTTTTATTACCGCCCTGGTGGGCCTGGTCTTGTCCCTGGTCGTGCTCGGCTTTTTGTTTAGGCGGAAACAGAAACAATCCCACATTATTCAAATGGTGGCCTATCAATCCCTGGGGGCCAAAAAGGGCGTGGCCGCCCTCCAGGTGGGCAAGGAGATCCTGGTGGTCGGCATCATGCCCAATGGTTTCCGGGTTTTGAAAACGGTGGAAGCCCGGGAGGTCCTGGAACCAAGAGAAGCGCCTTTTTCCGATAGCCTGGAAAAATTAAGAAGGCTTAAAGAGGAAATCCATGAATAACGCCATTGACCTCGGCAAGGGCTTGGATTTAAACAACCCCGTTTTGTCCATTTTTGTTATCATCAGTTTGCTGTCCTTGCTGCCGGCGGTGCTGGTCATGGTTACCTCTTTCACCCGGATTGTAGTCGTCCTTTCCCTGTTACGGCAGGGATTGGGGGGGCATCAAATACCCCCTAATCCGGTAATCATCGGTCTGTCCCTGTTTTTGACCCTCTTTATCATGTCCCCCACTATGAATGCCATTAATAGCGAGGCCGTCAAACCCTACACCGAAAAAAAAATATCCATCACCGAGGCCTTCAGCCGGGCCGAGCCTCCGATCAAGAAGTTCATGTTGAAGCAAACCCGTCAAAAGGATATCGCCCTCTTCATCAAGCTTTCCCAGGAAAAACCTCCGGCCCAGGCCGCTGATATTCCTTTAAAGGTATTGATTCCGGCCTTCGCCATCAGCGAGCTGAAAACCGCCTTTGAAATCGGTTTTTTGATTTTTCTGCCTTTTTTGGTCATTGATATGGTGGTGGCCAGCATCCTTTTGTCCATGGGCATGATGATGCTCCCGCCGGTCTTGATTTCCCTGCCTTTTAAACTGTTGCTTTTTGTCCTGGTGGACGGATGGAACTTGCTGATCGGTTCCCTGGTAAGGACTTTCTGATGAATGTTGAATCGATAAAAGGAATTTTCGGGGACCTGTTTATGACCATCCTCATGACCGCCGGACCGGTTTTGTTGGTCAGTCTTTTGATAGGACTGGTGATCAGTTTTTTTCAGGCCGTGACCCAAATTCAGGAATTTACCCTGACCTTTGTTCCAAAAATTATCGCCGTCTTTATTTGTTTTTATCTGATGCTGCCCTGGATGGCCGGGGTTCTTATCAAATATACGACTAATATAATAGAAAATATTCCGTTGTTTATAAAGTAAAGGGGATCGGGAAAACTGTAGTCCCGAAAAAGAGGAAAAAAGAAAGGTCCGCCTTGAACAACCCATTGGTTATCACCGGATATTTTTCCAATTTTCTGATCATTTTCATCCGACTGGGTATGGTTGTTTTTTTGCTCCCTTTCTGGAGTGGAAAACAATTCCCACGGCAGTTCAAGATCGGGTTCGCCCTGGCCGCGGCTTATGTCCTGGCCCCGGTGATTCGGGTGGAAACCGGAAACCAAACGATCCTCTCCATTTTAGTCCAGGAAATGATCCTGGGGGCCCTGCTGGGCTTGGCCGCCAGGATCCTTTTTTTGGGCGTGGAGCTGGCCGGGACCTTTATCAGCGATGCTATGGGGATTTCCATGGCCACGGTTTTCAATCCCGAGATGGGACAATCGACCGAGGTTTCCACTATACTGGGCCTCCTGGCCATGCTCCTTTTTCTGGCCCTGGACCTTCACCACGATCTTCTGGCCTTGCTGATAAAAAGTTACCAGGTCCTGCCTGTAGGCAGACTGAGGGGCGATAACCTGATGTTAAAAGGTATCCAGTTGGGCAGTCAGGTGTTCGTTCTGGCCATCAAACTGGCGGCACCGGTTCTGGTGGGCATGATCGTCGTCAATGTCTTAATGGGGTTTATTTACAAAGCAGCCCCCCAGGTGAATATCTTTTTTGTCAGTCTGCCGGTTTACCTCCTGGTGGGGTTCATAATCCTGATTCTCTCTCTGCCCTTGCTGGTTAACTTTTTAGGGAGCCGATTCGAGGGCTTGACCGAAGAATTCAATCGCATCCTGACGCTGGCGAAAGGATAACCTGTCGTTCATGGCCGAATATCAAGACAAAACAGAACAGGCCACCCCCAGAAAAAGGCAAAAGGCCCGGGAAAAAGGACAAGTGGCCAGGAGCCGGGATCTGGTTTCCATTGCCAATATGGGGGGCATCCTCCTGGTCTTTTATTTCGGCATCAAACCCTTCTGGGAGCGGATGAGCCATATCACCACCTCCCTCCTAAGCCTCCAATACGGCGTTGACCTGTTCAGCGTCTTTCGGGCAGTCACCGTAGAAACCGTGCTGGTTCTGCTCCCCTTTTTTCTGGTGATCCTGGCCTGTTCCATCGGCTTTAATTTGGCCCAGGGAGGGTTGGTTTTTAAACCCTTAAAAATGGAATTCGATAAACTCAACCCCTGGAGCGGCTTCAAGAGAATCTACTCCGTCAACGGGATGACCGAGTCCTTGAAGAGTCTTTTGAAGTTCCTCATGGGGATTTTTCTTATCTATCATTTTGTCAGGAAAAGCCTGGAGCTGTTTCCCCAGTTGATTTCCCTGGAATTGGATGCCCTGGCCCAAGCCGGGGGCTTATTGATTCTGCGGGCCTTTGTTTATGGTTTCTTTTTCTTTCTTTTTCTGGCCCTGGTCGATTTCTTTCTGCAGAAAAAAAACTTTGAACGTTCCCTGCGCATGAGCAAACAGGAAATCCGCGATGAAGCCAAGGATGTGGAAGGCAATCCCCTGATCAAGTCCCGTATCCGGAGCCTGCAACGAGAAATGGCGCGGCGGCGGATGATGGATGAAGTGCCCAAGGCGACGGTGGTTATTACCAACCCGCAGCATCTGGCCGTGGCCCTTCGTTATCAGGAACAGGAGATGGGGGCGCCCCGTATAGTGGCCAAAGGGGCCGGAGCTGTGGCCCAAAAGATAAAGGAAGTGGCCCGCAAACACGGGGTCCCGATTGTCGAGGACAAACCGCTGGCCCGAATGCTCTTTTCCCTGGATCTAAACGCCTTTATCCCTCCGGAATTGTATAAGGCCGTGGCCAAAATTATCGCCTACCTTTACCGGATAAAACATAGAAAGGCCGCATGAACCTTTTCTCCCGTATAAAAAACAAGGAAGGGGTCCTGGTGGCCTTGGGCATGGTTGGCATCCTGGGATTGATGCTCCTACCTTTGCCGGCGATTTTGCTCGACCTGTTTCTTTCGTTGTCCATCGCCCTTGCGGTGATTGTCGTTATTACCGCCGTTTTTGTCAACAAGCCCCTTGATTTTTCCATTTTTCCCTCCCTGTTGTTGATGACCACCCTCTACCGTCTGTCCCTGAACATTGCCTCAACCAAACTCATTCTGCTGCGGGGCAGTGAAGGGACCGAGGCCGCCGGAAAGGTTATCAAGTCCTTCGGCGATTTTGTGGTCAGCGGCAATTATCTGGTGGGGATGATCCTTTTCGTCATTATCGTCGTTGTCAACTTCGTGGTCATTACCAAGGGGGCGGGAAGGATCGCCGAAGTAGCCGCCCGCTTCACCCTGGACGCCATGCCCGGAAAGCAAATGGCCATCGACGCCGACCTGAATTCCGGTTTGATCGATGAGGCCGAGGCCCGACGACGTCGTTCCCAAATTGCCGATGAGGCCGATTTTTACGGGGCCATGGACGGGGCCAGCAAGTTTGTCCGCGGTGACGCCATCGCCGGCCTGGTGATCACCGGCATCAATATTTTGGGGGGTTTTATCCTCGGCGTTCTGCAGCACGGTCTTTCCTTAGCCGACGCGGCCACCACCTATACCCTGCTGACGGTGGGGGATGGTCTGGTTTCACAAATCCCGGCCCTTTTGATTTCCTTCGCCGCCGGTATCGTGGTCAGCCGCGCCGGATCGGAAACCGATTTAGGAAAGGACCTGACCAAACAATTGTTGATAAACCCCAAAACCTTGGCCACCACGGCCGGGATACTGTTCATTTTCGGGTTGATCCCCGGTCTTCCGCATTTTCCCTTCCTGGTCATTTCCGCCGTCTCCGGGGGAGTGGCCTATCTGTTGAAGAAGCAGGCGGTTAAAGGGGAAGAGGAAGAAAAGATCGAAGCCGCCAAAGAAGAACCCCAAATGGAATCTTTCTTAGAAACAGACCCCCTGACCCTGGAAATAGGATACGGATTGATCTCCCTGGTGGAAGGGGAGGGGGAGCTGCTGAATAAAATCAAAGGGATGCGCAGACAACTGGCGGCCGAACAAGGATTTATCGTACCTCCTATTCATATCAAGGACAATCTGCAGCTAAGGCCTCACGAATATTTTCTTCTTATTAAAGGGGTGGAATTGGCCAAAGGCGAGATCATGACCGATCACCTTCTGGCCGTCGGCAGCGGCGACGTGGAAAAGATCAACGGGGTGCCCACCAAGGAACCGGCCTTTGGATTGCCGGCTTTCTGGATAGAGGAGCGGGAAATGGAAATGGCCCAACTGGCCGGGTATATGGTGGTCGATCCGGCGACGGTCATCGCCACCCATATTACCGAACTGGTCAAGAAGCACAGTTGGGAATTATTAACCCGGACCGAGGTCCAGACTTTATTGGACCGGGTGGCCAAAACCTATCCCCGGATCGTGGATGAGCTGGTCCCCACCCTCATGACGCTGGGGGGTGTGCAGCGGGTCCTGCAAAACCTGCTGCGGGAACAGGTTTCCATCAAGGACCTGGTCACTATCCTGGAAACATTGCTGGATTATTCCCCTTCGGTAAAAGACCTGGATCTTTTAACCGAACATGTCCGGCAGGGACTTTCCCGTTACCTTACCAGACAATATCAAGGTCAGGACGGCCAAATACCCATCCTGGTTTTAGATCCCCGCTTTGAAAAACCCATTGCCGAAAGCATCGAAAAGGCGGGGAGTATCAGTCCGGACCTGATCAGCAAATTACTGAAGGCCGTGGAAAAGATCCTGGGGAGGGAAGCCAAAACCGAAAGTCAACCGGTATTGGTCTGTTCGGCTCATTTGAGAAGGTTTTTACGTCGTTTTGCCGACAAGTTCATGCCGTCCTTGGCGGTGTTGTCCAATGCTGAGATAGCGTCCAGCGCAAAATTATATACCATAGGAATGGTAAGATATGAGGATTAAGAAATTCGAGGCCAAAAATTTCCGGGAGGCCCTGGCCCAGGTAAAAAAGGAATTGGGGCAGGATGCCGTAATTCTTTCTTCGGAAGAAATCAAAGGCTCGAAAAACAAAGTGGAAGTAGTGGCCGCCCTGGACCCTGATCCGAGCCGGAGTACCCCTTCGTTTTCCTACAGGGAAAAAAAGGAGGAAGCCGCCCCTGCCATCGGAGTGGAAGCGGAAGATAGGGTCTCCTGGACCCCTTATTCCCCCTCCTCCCGTAAGATAGGGGATCCCGGTTCTTCAAATTTTGTTTTAGAGGAACTGCAAAGATTGAGAGAAAGTTTGGAGAACCTGAAGGCCCGTGGATACGAAGTATCTCTGCCTGAAAAGAAAAAACAGATGTATCATTACTTAAGAGACCGACTTATCCGGGACGATCTGGCCCTGCAATTGAGTGAAGAGGCCCAGGGACCGGAAGATCTGCCCCTTCTTTTGCGTCGGGAGCTTAAGACCGGTTGGGACTGGTCGGAAAAAAAGAGGGTCTTGCTGATCGGTGCCACCGGTGTCGGCAAAACGACCACCGCGGCTAAGTTGTGCGGCCAGGCCATCCAGCAGAAAAAAAAGGTGGGCTTAATCAGCCTGGATACCTTTCGGATCGGGGCCATTGAACAGATAAGGATTTATTCCAATATCCTCGGGGTTCCCCTGATCATTGCCACCTCAGCGGAGGAGGTGGGCAAAGGAATACAAAAATTAAAAGACCGGGACTTGCTCTTGATCGATACCACCGGAAGGAACCCCAAGGACCCTTCCTATATCCAGGAGTTAAAAGCGGTTTATGCCCTGGGAATTCCTCTGGAGACCCATCTTTTGATCAGCGGGAGCAGCAGTGATCATTTTTTGGCCCAAGCCCTGTCCCGGTATCAGCAGTTGCCCATCAACCGTATCGGTTTTACCAAGATGGACGAAGCGGGGGGGTTCGGACCTGTTTATAATTTTTCGCTCATGGCCCGAAAACCCATTGCCTATGTGACCACCGGGCAGAAGGTCCCAAACGACATTGATTTTGTTTCGGACGATCAACTGGTGGAGTTAATCCTGAACCGTGAAGAAACCGTGCCGGTTGCCACCGGACAGTTTGTTCATTAACCGATAAGGAAAATATATGAATGCGATTCGCACCATAACCGTGACCAGTGGAAAGGGCGGGGTGGGGAAGACCAATGTAGCCGCCAATTTGGCCCTGGCCCTGAGGCGCTTGGGGGAAAACGTCCTGATTTTTGATGCCGATTTGGGGTTAAGCAATGTGGATGTGCTTTTGGGCCTGGCCACACCCTATAACATCTTCCATGTACTGAATGGAAAGAAGCAGCTCAAGGACGTTATTGTGGAAGGTCCGCAGGGAATCAAGGTCCTCCCGGCCAGCTCCGGTATCCAGGAGATCACCCAACTGGACGAATTCCAACGATTGAAACTCCTGGAAGAATTCGATGCCTTTCAGGGGGAAATCGACACCATGATTATCGATACCGGGGCCGGAATTTCCAATAACGTCGCTTTTTTCTGTATTTCAGCGCAAACGATTATCGTCGTCGTTTCCCCCGAACCCACTTCCCTGACCGACAGTTATGCCCTGATTAAAGTCCTCTTCACCCAATATCAGGAAAAGGAATTTAAAATATTAGTCAATTCGGTCCGGGACTCCCATGAAGGATTAAAGGTCTTTAAACGTCTGGCCGTGGCCGCCGACAAATATTTGCAGGTATCTCTGGATTATTTGGGATGTATCGTCAGTGACGAATCCATTCCCAAGGCGGTGATGGCCCAAAAGGCCTTTCTGGAATTTTATCCGGATGCGCAAGCCTCCCGCAATATCCTGGCTATAGCCGAAAAATTGAAAGAAAACGCCAGTGATGGGGTCCGGGGGAGTTTGCAGTTGTTTTTGGGAAACTTGATAGGGGAAGGGAAACATGTACGGCTATAACGTCAAGATGTCTTCACAAGACAAGGAAAAGATCATCAGGGAATTTTTACCGGTGGTCCGCTATACGGCCTATCGTCTGTCCTGGCGGCTCCCGCCGCAAATTTCCGTCGATGATCTGATCAGCGTCGGTCTTAATGGTCTTTTTGATGCCATGGAAAGATTTGAACAGGGTAAAGTAAAACTGAAAACCTATGCCCAGCATCGTATTAAAGGAGCCATGCTCGATGAACTCCGGGCCATGGAGTGGATTCCCAGGTCCAAGAAGAAAAAAATCAACACCCTCAAAGACGCCCACAGCCGCCTGGAAAAAGAGCTGAAACGGCACCCGGAGGATGAGGAGGTGGCCGAGGTCCTGGGTCTGTCTCTCGACCAATATTATCAACTGCTGGAGGAGTCCAAAGGGGGCATCACCCTGAAATTTGAGGACTACGACAGTACGGCCGAAGGACACTCCATTAACTTGATGGATAATATCGAGGACCCCAATGAAAAAAATCCCCTCAATATCCTTCTGGAATTGGATCAAAAAAAGGCCGTAGCCCGTTTGATCGAAGAATTGCCGGAAAAAGAGAAAATGGTCCTCTCCCTTTATTACTGGGAAGAATTAACCATGAAGGAGGTCGGCGCGGTTATGGATTTGACCGAATCGAGGGTCTGCCAACTCCATAACCAGGCCCTGATACGTCTCAAGGCCAAGATCGGCAAAGACACGTAATCCGATAGCGAATGGGGAAATAACGCTTTAAAAGCAAAAAGGATAAAAAGGAGGCGAACAATCGCTATGAATCCAAAGATGAAAATTCTGGTAGTCGACGATTTCACCACCATGCGGAGGATCGTCAGGAACCTGCTCAAACAATTGGGCTATGAAAACATCGAAGAAGCCGAGGACGGTCAGGAGGCCTTTTCCAAACTGAAAAATGATAAGTTCCATTTTATTATTTCCGATTGGAATATGCCCCATATGACCGGCATTGAGCTCTTGCAGCAGGTACGGGCCGATCTGGAGCTGAAAACCCTCCCTTTCTTAATGGTAACCGCCGAATCGGAAAAGGAAAAGGTCATCGAAGCCATCAAATCGGGGGTGAACAATTACATCATCAAACCCTTTACGGCTGAGATCCTCAAGGAAAAAATGGATAAAATTTTCGAAAAAGTGAACGCTTGATATTCATACCGCTGAACGGGAACAAGATCCCAATAGTGAAAGGAAAATAAGATGAACCCGAAACACAACCTGAATCCGGCTGAACCCGAGATAAATGAGGTGGAAAAAGACAAAACGCTGCAGGAAATGGAAAGGGCGGTGGCCTTGATTTTCAATAAAATCCTGGAGGAAGGTAATCGGATCAAAGGTTTTATGGGGATTATTGAAGATGTCCAGGCCTTGTTGGAATCGATTATCCAGGGGGACATTGAAACCGCCGAAAAATACGTCGTCAAATTCACGGGTCTGGGGGGGAAGGACCTTTTCGTTGAAGTGGGAAAAATTACCCGCAAACTCCATGATTCCATCAAGGAATTTCAAGATACCATCCGGCCGCGTTTGCAGGACATGCCCATCAACGAACTGCCCCAGGCCAATGATAAGCTAAACTGGGTGATCCAAAAAACCGAAGAGGCGGCCAGCCGGACCATCAGCCTGGTGGAAAAACATCTCCTCTATCTGGATAAAAGTTCCTCCTTGATTCGCTGCCTGGAAGGATGGAAGCGGGAGAACCGTATCCCCTCCGAACTGGACCGCGGTTCTCTGGATCAGTTACTCCTGATGAATAAAGAATTATCCAAAGACCTAATGGAGATCATGCTTGCCCAGGATTTTCAAGACTTGACCGGCCAGATCATCAAAAAGGTGATGGCCCTGATTGCCGAAATCGAAAGCCATCTGGTCCAGATTCTGCGCATCTTTGGACTGAAAATGGAATCCGTCGCCCGTCCGGAAAAAGGGGAGAGGCCCAGGAGGCCGGTGATGGAAACGGTGGTCTCCAGTCAATCCGACGTGGATGACATTTTAAAACAGTTCGGGTTTTAGTAAGGTAAAGATGGAATTCTACGCAAATTGGTTCTAAATCGGGAATATAACCCGGACCAAATCAGGAATTTTCGGATTACCAGTTTTGGTTCCGTCTGGTCCGGGTAAGGGGGACACGGAAAAACGACACCGTTCTCCCCGACCCCGAGTGCAAGGAGCAAAGAGGATGGACATCGAACCGGTGCAAAAAATGGAATACGGACTGCGAGTCAAAAAAAAACAATCGAATGATTTTACTCGGCCAAGAAAGAAAAAGTCCAAGTTCGAGGAGAAGGAAGCACCAGGCCAGAAAAAAATTGATGTGAGGGTATGAAAATGACATCGTTGAAAGGATTTGTGGAAAAATGCCTGGAAAATCCATGGAAGCTGCAGAAAAATTTCGCCAGGGAAGTATTGGAGATCAACGAGATTGCCGAAAAACTGGTAGAACGCATTGATCTGAAAATAAAGTCCTTGAAGGCCGTTGAAGCCCAGGCCGATCATAAGATCGCCCTGCTGGACGGCTTGATCACCAAATTAAAAAAAATGAATGTCAGCGGAGAAGCCCTGGAAAGCACCGCTGAGGGATCCCGGAAAGACGTGCGATCCCTGGCCGAAAAAGGATTCTCCTCCGACCAGATCGCCCGAATTTTGGACCTCCCTGCAGGGGAAGTGGAGTTGATCCTGAACCTGGTCCATTAAAAGGTTTCTGGGGAAAAGGAAAAAGTTTTCCCCGTCGGGAAAATTTTTCCTCCTGGAAAAAAGCCAAGGGGAATATTCGGTCAGCGGGGCGCAATGTAAGGTCAAAAGGGCCGCTTTCATCTGGTATTAATGTTGCATAAGGATTGAATATGAGCAAAGCAATATTTATCGCCCTCTCCGGGGCCATTCTAAAAGAAAAGCAGATGGAACTCATTTCCCAAAATCTGGCCAACAGCAATTCATCGGCCTATAAAAAGCTGAAGATCTCCTTTAAAGATTATCTGGTTAATCCGGAAAGTGAGCAGGAAGGCAAGATCATGAGCGATGTTTCCGTCGTCAGCACCGATTTTGCCAATGGCGGGATGCAGCGTACGGGTAATCCTTTGGATGTGGCTTTGGAGGGGAGCGGTTTTATTACCCTGGGAAACAACCGTTATACCCGACGGGGAGATTTAAAAAGAAATGACGACGGTTATCTGGCCACCCAATCGGGGCTTCAGGTAATGGGGGCAGGCGGCCCCATCTTTCTACCGGAGGGTAAGGTGGAAATCGGACCCGGGGGAGAGGTGAGCGTCAATCAAACC
>JBFMBU010000013.1:0-4855 GCA_040755035.1 Thermodesulfobacteriota bacterium | reverse complement strand
AGGTACCGTCCAGGGAAAGCATCTTTTTATCCAAACCGTTTTGATCCAGGGCATCCCGTCCAATCATAGCCGGGGCGATTTTTTGATTTACATTTTTTATCGCTTTTAAAACGCCCTTGGCCCCGTAACGCTTCTGGTCACCATCACGGAGTTCCAGGGCCTCATGGATGCCGGTGGAAGCCCCGGAAGGAACGGCGGCCCGCCCCCAGGCTCCGCATTCCAGAAACACTTCGACCTCAACGGTTGGATTGCCGCGCGAATCCAATATTTCCCTGGCCCATATTTTTTCAATTGAAGTATCCATCAGCCTATCTCCTTCTCTGCTTTCCTTTTTTGATTTTTATCTTAACCTAACTTTGAAACAAAAGGCAATATGGTAATGTATCTCTCCAGTGGAGTTGTTGCCATCCGATCAAACGACCCAACCCGGACCAACCGGAACCAAAATGGGAAATTCGAAATTGCGTAGAATATTATTTTTAAGTTTCCAAAGAAGCCTGAAACCCGGGGAATAGGTTTCTCATTTTTTACATTGTGTAAAAAATAACTTGATCGGAAAAAGAATAAAGCCTTTTTCTTTTTCGAACTTAACGCCCCTCTCTTTAAAATTAATAAATATTTTAAATAAGTTACAAAGAAGATCGTCCCGGGTCTCTTTTGGCATGGACCTTGCTGAGTTGATCATAAACAGCAGCCAAAGATGGAGGAAAAGGAGACAATTTCTGGTCCCTGGATCAAGGAATTTTTGAAGCTGAAATTTTTTGAACCGGAGGGGGGAATAGCCAATGAGAAAACCGGTTAAAATATTACATATTGATTCGGATTATCAACCCCATCATATTATTATTCAGGAAGGATTATTTATCCACTCCAAGATCTCAATGGAGCTGGCGGTGGACTTCCTCAAGTCAAGGGATTTGGATATGGTTATTTCAGAACCCCACCAGAGGGCCTTGTTGAGCAAACCTTCAGTAATTTAAAATGAATTTTACGCAGATTGGATTGAAGTAGTTCTAAAACAAGAGCTAACCCCGGACCGAAGGAGGAATTTTCGAATGTCCGGTTTCGGTTCCGGCTGGTCCGGGATGGGATAAAAGTTCCGAAAAACCTGCATTCTCCGGTTTGAAACTTCCAGGATTGTGATTAAAATTTGGAAAGTTGTTTATCGCTTTTATAAGGTCTTAGGGCTTGGGAGGAAGGGTATCTTTTCAAGCTTATAGCAGCCTTTTCTTTTGATGGGCTTGCTTAATTTTTTCAAAAAGGTCTTCGAAACGAACCGGTTTCATCATCACCTCATAAGCGCCTAATTCTATATCACCAGCCGATCTCTCAAAAAAACCGTGGCCGGTAAGGATAATAACCTCAACCTTCGGGTTCAGTTCCTTAATTTCTTTTAACAAGGCCGGACCCTTCATTCCGGCTATGTTTGTATCCAAAACAATGACATCAAATTCAGTCCTCTTAAGGGCCTTGATGGCCTTTTCTCCATTTTGAACGGTTTCTATCTCATGTCCCCTTCTCGCTATCAGCTTGACCATATTGTTGGCAAACACATCCTCATCGTCTACCAAAAGTATTTTTGCTTTTTCCATTATGGCTCTGCCTGATATTCTTCCAACCAATCCAAATAGTGATAGACTCATAATAAGTCTATCAACTGGTCGAGGACGATTAAATCCCGGCCAGGGGTCAGGGTGGAACCACCTGAATCCCAATCAAGTGGCGGGAAAACCCTTTCCCTCTCGTGAAAAGTCGTTTGCTGACTTTTTACGAGGTAATCATTTATTGATTGCTGAAAAACGTATTGTTACAGGTCCCTCTCTAAGGGCTCGGCAATGCCGAGAGGACCCTTTTTCGGCAACCTGTTAAGATTCTGTTAAGGCAACTATCATGCCAGAGTAAACCACCCCAATAAGTCACGACCATTTTTATAACTAACTATAATGGTTGGATAATTTTTTTCCTGGCGATGAATTATCAAGGAAAACTGCCAATTTTTTTTACAGGATGTAAAGAAACAACCCGGAGAAGCAAGGGGCGTGTTCTAAAAGGGAATGAATTTTTATGACCGCTTTTGAAATCGCAGCCTTTCCCGTAACCCACGGGGGACCCAAAGCCCTTGCGATGGACAATGTTCCAGGCAGCAATAACATTCAATACACAAGTCCCCGTCCATTTGAAGACCTTGCTTGGTCAGTCTCAGTGCCCCGGTAGGACAGGCTAGGACACAAATCCCGCATCCTTCACACGTTTCTTTCCGTATCCGGGGTTTGGCTTCATACAACCAGTTATACGCTTTTCCTATCAACCGGGCGGGGATGATTCGCTCGGCCCATTCCCGCGATCGGGTAAAGGGATGGCGGAAACCTGCCAGAGGGAGATCTTCCCAGTCCAGGCCTTGAAGTTCAATACCGCTTGGATCAGCGAACCCTAAATCTGCTTTTTCAGCCAAAGTGACGGTCAGGACCCGTGAAGGAGGAAAATCCATTATATGGGCGGCCACTGCATCCAGGGCCACCGGATCTTTTGACGCCAATAATAATCCGACTTTTCTTGGATGACCGCCGGCCGGTCCGAGACCTTCCATGGCCATGATCCCGTCCAGGACATGGATGATGGTCGGGACTTTACTTTTGATACCTTCATAAATATCCACCAGGGCCTGGGCCATGGCCGGGCCGTTGGGTGCGGCTACATGAACAGCCCTTTTCAGCGATCCGGGCAACAAACCCAATACATTTTTTATTGCCCCGGTGATGCCGGTTAGAATATGGGTTTTCATTTTGGGCAGATTAATAATGGCATCAACCCGCTCCAACAGAGCCGTGGCTTTAAAGTTCTTCATAAGACCAGCACCGGGATTTTTAATTTCAATCAGCCCGATTTCCTCCAAATTGAGGAGTTCGGCATCGAGGCGGGTCGCCGCTTGATCGAGTCCCATCAGGGCATAAGCCCGCCGGGCCTTTCCGTAAGAACCCATGCCCCCGGAATCGGCAATGAGAAGTCTGACTCTGTGCCGTTCTTTTAGGTATTGCCCAACGGCCTCCACCACTTCGGCACGGGTGTTCACCGGACGGTCCGGGCCATGATCGGCGGACAAGCAATTCGGTTTAAGCAAGACACGAGCGCCGGGGTATAGGGGCAGGGGCTCCAGGGCGGTGAGACATTCTTTCACCGCCCTGGTTAGATGTAAGGGTTGATAATCCGGGCAGCGGTGAACACTGACCCGGCTGGAATCTAAGGACATAAAAATAGAAATCCTTTGAAGATTATATTAAAAATAGAGAATAAAATAATGAAAAAGAAGCTTCCGGTTCCTAAGGAGGATTACCAGAAAAGTTTAACCGAATATTGAGAAAAATGGACATCTGGGCTGATGAGAAGAAGGTCTTCTTCAAGGGCTTGGGAAAGTATCAAACGATCAAAAGGGTCGCGGTGATAAAAAGGTAAATCAATTAATTTTATCAAATGCGGAAGTTCTATAGGCAGAATGTCGATATTGTTTTCTTTAAGCTCCCGTGGAATGAGTTGCTCAAAAGGAAGAAGAAGTTCAAGTTTCCCAAGGGTTACTTTGATAGCAATTTCCCACAAACTGGCCGAACTAAGAAATAATTGGTTTTCAAGGTCATTGATTATATTTTTTGCATCGATACTCAGTCGATTACTGCCGACGATAAACCATAAAAAACTGTTAGTATCGAGCAAGACCCGCATCATAGGTAGTTTTTGAAATCATCAAGCGGTTCGTCAAAATCATCCGATAGTTTTATTAGTCCCTTCGCACTTCCGAATAATCGCTGTTTCTTAGTGGGTTGATTTATAGCCACCAGTTTTACAATGGGCTTTCCGCCTTGGGTAATAACAACCTCCCCCTCATTTATCGTTTGTTCAATAAGCTCGGGTATTCGTTGTGTTATCTGCCCAACGTCGATGGTTTGCATGCCCTTTTCCCCTTAGATTTTAAACCCGTTTTTTCTAATAGTTAAAAGTATAAGATAGGGAATAAGCGAGGTCAAGCAGAAAATCCCTCTTGAGCCTTCATGGAAAGACTTATGGTAAAACCGGTTGGGAGATCTCCCCTTCCATTGTTGTAGTCTTTCCCTCTGCTTTTAAATCATCATAAAATTTGGCCAGAGCGGTCTGCAGATAAGGGATGATCCAAAGGAAACCGATTCCCATGGTGATGATCCCCAGCAAAAACCAGCCGAAGAACCGCCAGAAGAGACAAAATAATTTGCCCCGATTTCCGTACATCAGGGCCTTGCTTTTTTGCAGGGCCTCTCTTCCGGACAATTGAGGGTCATCGGCAATAAGAAAAAAGGTCATGGCATAAGAGAAAGCCGCTACAATCCCGGGGACGATGAAAAGCAGGGTCCAGAGCAAAATAAACAGCAGCATCAAAAGATAGGTGACCAAGGCCTGGGTGAACCGCTGAAATCCCTCAAAGAGCTGGGATAACTGTGGATTTTGTCCCCTGGAGAGGGACAGGAAAAAAATGGTGAATCCCAGAAGGAGGGGACCGTCGATAATCAAACTGCCGACCCAGCCCACCCTGGGTATGGCTGAAATCAAACCGGTGAGGATAAAATAAATGACCGTAGCGCCAATGGCCAAGCCCCATTTCCCTCTCAAAGATTCCCGGGCCTGTAGCATCAAATCACGATTTGTGGCTTGCATAACTCATCCCTCCCTATGATTATTCTTTTACTTTTTTTGAAATACGAGATTGACCGGCTCAGGTTGCGATACTGGATAAAACTACCGACACTGGATACTGGATAAGAATTTAAAATCCAGCATCCAGCATCCAGTATCCAGTACCTTTCCTGCAAGATCCAAATTAAGAAACAAACTT
>JBFMBU010000012.1:0-19614 GCA_040755035.1 Thermodesulfobacteriota bacterium | reverse complement strand
GTGTTCCCTAATTCATTTCCCAGAGAAGCAAGGGTACTGAAACGAAGCGATTTTCTCCGCCGCTGCCCGAATGACCGAAAAAGGTCTTCTCCCCATTTCCTGGTTATTATCAAGCCCAACAACCTGAATATAACCCGTTTGGGCCTGACTGTGGGGAAAAAAGCCGGGGGGGCTGTGCAAAGAAACCGCATCAAGCGTCTTTTAAGAGAATTTTTCAGAAGATCCAGAGAAAATCTCCCTGCTTCCCGGGATATTATAATCATAGCCTTAAAAGGACCGGACCCATTAACGTATCATCAGGTTTCCAAAGAGTTGACGCCCTTGCTGGCCTCTGGGGACTCTCGACCCGGACCCTAAAGGGAATCTGTTTAATCGGGATACGGATATATCAAATAATTCTATCCCCCCTTTTCCCGTCTTCCTGCCGGTTTTATCCCTCCTGTTCTGAATACTCCTTTCAGGCTATTCAAACATACGGGATAATCAAGGGATTGTTTTTATCCCTGAAGAGGATCGGGAGATGCCATCCTTTTTCCGAAGGCGGACCGGACCCGTTGCCGTAAGGGCATTTCCCTGAAAAACTGGAGCTGTTATGGAAAAAAACGCAATTGTAGCTTTTGTCTTGTCTATGGCGATTTTTGCCGCCTATTTTTTGTTTTTTAGTCCTTCTGAGCCCAAGGCGCCTTCCAAAGAAAAAGCCGCAGTAGAGGCGCCGGGACAGAAAGCCCCTGAAAAAAACATATCGACTCCGACTGCCCCTGTCAAACCGCCATCCATTCAGAACGCGACCGCTCCCCAGGCCCAGGCAAAAGATATCGTTGTAAAAACCGGAAAGTTCGAAGCTGTTTTTTCAGAACAGGGGGGCACCTTAAAAAGCCAAAAACTGACCGGTTATAAGGAAGTATTGAAGGGCAAGGATCCCAAGGAATTAATCCGGTCCGAGGAGCCGGCGACGTTCCCCCTGCACTTGGAATGGATTAAAAAGACGCTGCCCGATACGGCCGGCCTTCGTTTTTCCGCCGACAAAGAATCCCTGTCCCTGGGTCCGGGAAATCCCAAAGGTTCGTTATCGTTCCGCTGGACTTCGGAACAGGGGTTGACCGTCATAAAAACCTATACCGTGGCCGACAATTCCTACCGGATCGACCTGGATATACGGGTTGTCAACCAAAGCGGTCAGTCTCTGGATGACAATTTGGCCCTGGTCCTGGAAAACCGCTTCCCCAAGTCAACTGACAATTCCGCCGCCTTTCAGGGGACCTTGCGTTATATCGACGGGAAGTATAAGGAAACGGCCATGACCAAGGTGGATAAGGAGGAAATCCTTACCGGAAAAATCCGCTGGGGAGCTTTGGGCGACACCTATTTTATGGGCGCCATCGTCCCCCTGGAAGAGCAGCAGACCGCCAGCTTAAAGATCTCCAAGCCCGCTCCTGACTTGCTGAAAATGGCCTTTGTCTCCTCTCCCCTGACCCTGGCCCCTAAAGAGGAAAAACAGGTGCGGTACGCCCTCTATTTCGGCCCCCGGGACACCGAGGTACTGAAACCCCTGGGACTCGATCTGGAGCAAGCGGTCAATTTCGGTTTCTTTGATATCGTTTCCAAACCCCTGCTTTGGGTCTTGCGTTTTTTCAACGGATTTCTGCACAACTACGGCTGGTCCATCATACTTTTGACCGTTCTGGTGAAAATCCTTTTCTGGCCCTTGACCCACAAGAGTTATAAGTCCATGAAGGACATGCAGAAGCTCCAGCCCAAGATCGCCAAGCTGCGGGAAAAATATAAGGATGATCGCCAAAAACTGAATCAGGAGACCATGGCCCTGTATAAGACCTACAAGGTCAATCCTCTGGGCGGATGCCTCCCCATGGTCATCCAGATACCGGTCTTCTTTGCCCTCTACAGCCTCCTGGGATATGCCATAGAACTCAGGCATGCTCCCTTCTTCCTCTGGATCAACGATCTTTCCGCACCGGACCGTTTGCCGATCGGCATGCAGATACCCTATGTAGGAAACGGGATCCCGGTGCTGACTCTGCTTATGGGGGCCTCGATGTTCATCCAGCAGAAAATGACCCCCACCACCGGTGATCCGGCCCAGGCCAAGATCATGCTCTTCCTGCCGGTTATTTTTACATTTATGTTTATCAATTTTGCGGCCGGTCTGGTTTTATATTGGTTGGTCAACAACCTTCTATCCATAGGCCAGCAATACTACATCAATAAATATACCAATTGAATCCATGCGGAGGTGATGACCTATGGCATCCCTTGAAACAGAAGGAAAAACCGTCGAAGAGGCTGTTCAGTCGGCCTGTGATCAACTGAATGTGCCCAGAGAAAAGTTGGAGATCGAAGTCCTCAATGCCGGATCCACCGGCATCTTCGGCCTCATGGGTTCCAAAAAGGCCCGTATCCGGGCTACGATCAAAGAGGAAATTCCAGCACCCGCCCCGGCCGGCGAAACGGCTCCCGATCCATCCGCCGCGGATTTAACGACCGACCCGGAAGGAGTGGGAGTCGAAGCCGAGGAAATCATTGCCGAAGCCAAATCCCTGACTCAGGGATTGTTGGACCGGATGGGTTTGGAGGTTTCGATCCAGGTCAGGAAGGAAAAAGAGTCTATCCATATCCTGATCAATGGGGATAAAAGCGGGCTTTTAATCGGACGCCGCGGACAAACGCTGGATGCCCTGCAGTATCTCATCACCCGGATGATCAACCGCAAGGGCCTGGGTAAAATTCGGGTGGTGCTGGACAGCGGGGATTACCGCAACCGTCGTCAGGAATATCTGGAAGACCTGGCCTTGAAAATGGCGGCCAAAGCCAAACAAAGCGGGAAACCGGTGGTGATCAGCCCCTTAAACGCTCATGATCGCCGACTCGTTCACCTGATCCTGGAAAAGGACAAAAGCATCAAAACCATCAGCCGCGGAGAAGGACCTCTCAAGAAAATCGTCATTTTTTCAGGAAAAAAAGAGCCAACGGAAGAGACCCTGCCCAGCGAAGGTGAAACAGAATAAACTCCGGGGTGAGGTAAAAGGTGTAATACCTTATACCTGTTACCCTAAACCCATGTTAGATTGATGGCCGTCCAGGATACCATTGCTGCCGTTTCCACCCCGGTTGGGATTGGGGGAATCGGGATCATCCGCATCAGCGGGCCCCAGGCCCTGGCTATCGCTCAAAAAATCTTTCTTTCCCGGCAAAGCCTTTCCTCCCCGCTCTCCCATCAACTGATCCTGGGGACCATTACCGATCCGACCACCGGCACTAAAATCGATCAGGTTTTGCTTTCCTTTATGAAGGCTCCCGGGACCTATACCCGGGAGGATGTGGTGGAAATCAACTGCCATAGCGGCCCCCTGGTATTGAAAAAAATTCTGGAACTGGTCTTCAGGGAAGGGGCCCGGCCGGCCGAACCGGGTGAATTCACCTTGAGGGCCTTTCTAAACGGACGGATCGATTTGACCCAGGCCGAGGGGATCGTCGAGCTTATCCAGGCTCAAAGCGACCAGGCCTTACAAACCGCCAACAAACTGCTTCGCGGGGAACTGCATAAGACCCTTATCGGTCTTCAGGAAGAACTGCTGGATCTGTTGGCCCAGTTGGAAGCGGCCATTGATTTTCCTGAGGAAGAACTGGAAATATTGGACCGCAGCCTGTGGAATCAACGACTGCAGGAGCGGGTCATGCTTCCCCTGACCCGACTCCTTCAGGCCTATGATGAAGGCCGACCTTTTCGTGAGGGGCTTCCCCTGGTCATCGTCGGCAAACCCAACGTCGGCAAATCCAGCCTGCTGAATCAATTATTGAAGGAAGAGCGGGCACTGGTCACCCCCATCCCGGGAACGACCCGGGACACGATCGAAGAAACCATTCTGATAAAAGGAATGCCTTTTAGGCTGGTGGATACCGCCGGCCTCCGGCAAGCCCGGGACGAAATCGAAGAGGCCGGTATGGACCGGACCTGGAGGAAAGTACAGGAGGCCTTGATCCTTTTATTTCTTCTGGACCCTTCCAGACCCCTTGACCAGGAAGACGACGGCATATTCCAAGAGATCAAAGATAAGCCGATGCTGATCCTTCTCAATAAAAAGGACCTTCCCTGGGAAATTCCTGAAGAAGAAATCAAAAAACAGTTTCCCGGCCCGACGATCCTGTCCCTCTCAGCCCGATACGGTCAGGGGATCGAGGTCTTGAAAGAAAAACTATACCAACTGTTTATTCGAAAGCATTTTCCCGAGACATTGCCGGATCTCATCCCTACCCTTCGGCAAAAATTGGTTGTGGAGGAAATGACGGCCTTATTGAACAGCGCCTTAGATCAGAGCAGAGAAAACCACTCCCCGGAATTTATCGCTTTGGACCTGCAAAATTCCCTGACCGCCCTGGGTGCCCTAATTGGATCCATCCCCACCGAAGACCTACTGGATCGGGTTTTCAGCCGCTTTTGTATTGGAAAATGATCGACAAAAGTTCAAGAATCAAAATTCAAAATTCAATATCGAAGGCCGAAGAACCCCGGGGGAACACCTTTATCGAAAATGACCTCCCCCCGGATGCTGGCCGGGTTCTGCTTGAAGAGGGTGCGAAACGGTTGGGAATTATGTTGTCCCCATATCAGCTAAACCAATTCATGGATTATTTGTCCCTTCTGTTAAAATGGAATCGACGCCTGAACCTGACCGCCCTGCGTTCGGTTCAGGAAATCATCCCCAAGCATTTTTTGGATTCCCTTCTTCCCCTGCCCTATATCCCCCAAGGGGCGAAGCTGTTGGATGTGGGATCCGGGGCCGGATTCCCGGGTCTGCCGATAAAGATCCTGAGGCCTTTGCAGCCCCTGACCCTGCTGGAGTCCTCGGCCAAAAAAAACAGCTTTTTAAAAGAGGTCATCCGCCGCCTGTCTTTGGCGGCTGTAGATGTCCGCCAGGCTTACTTAGGGAAAGGATCCTCCTTTCGCCCGAACGACGACCTTTTTGATATCATTATTACCCGCGCAGTGGGCAAACCCCTGGAGTTGCTTTCCGCGGCTCATCCCTATTTGAAAACAGGGGGGCGGGTGCTATTGATGCAGGGGTGCAAAGGATCGGCACGGATACAGGAGATGGAATCGCAAATAGTCCGGAGGGGATTTCAGTTGAATCCTCCGCTGGTTTTGACCCTGCCCGATCTGGAGCAGAAAAGGGTCTTGCTCTTTCTGGAAAAGGGTTAAGGGATTACCTGCGCCTGTTTCGGCAATTCTTTTACCATTGAAGGTTTCTTATTCCTTGCCTTGCACTTGCATCCTTGCCCCCTGGAACCCTCGGCCCCTTCCCGGAGACAAATTATGATGAGAAACAAGCAGCAGGGATCAATCCCTCGCTCCAGAATCCTTTTTGGGGGACTCCGGATTACGGCCGAATAGGTGAGGGCTGTGTTTTCGATGTTTCTTAAAATGCTTTTCTAATTTTTCCCGGAACAGATAGGCGATCAGGAGACCCAGGAGGGAAAGAGCGATGACTATGATCAGGACCTGATAGTTCTTCTCCCGCACCAGATGTCCTTGAAAGGTCAGGATTACCGTCCCCAGAAAACGTCCCACGGTGGAGATGATCAGGAAGGTTTTCACCTCCATATGGCTCAAGCCCAGGATATAGCATAAATAATCCTTGGGAAAACCGGGGATGAGGAAGAGCAAAAATGCAATCCAGGTCCCCTGATGGGCCATGAGATAGTCATACCGTTGCAGGGTCTTATAGCTGACGATCCTTTCCACCAGGGGTTGTCCGGCCCAGCGGGAGAAGACAAAGGCCAGCCAGGAGCCGATTCCCAGGCCGATGGTGGAGTAAAGGACCCCGAAAAAATTCCCATAGATAAACCCCCCGATAAATCCGGTGACCTCTCCGGGGATGGGGGCGAAAAGGACCTGAAAGATCTGAAGGGCGACAAAGATCAGGGGGGAAAAGCTTCCGTAGGATTTTACAAATTCGGCCAGCCTTTTCCGGTCCAGGAAGGCCAGATAGATGTCGCTGTGATAGATTAATAAGTAAAGAACCAGTCCGAAAAAGACCAGGAGAAAGGCACTGATCCCGATGGTTTTTTTCATATCAGGTTATACCCCTTTCCCGGGGTATAACCTGATTTTTCCTGTTGGGGACAAGGGGGGAATGTTATTGGCGTAAAATTCAATGGGCGGTAATTTCCTGCGAAACCGGGACCTCTTCATGGAAGAAGGGGGCGGCCGTTTCTTCTTCTTTCTCCTTGAACAAGGACGCCGGGTCTTCCACTACCAGGGCGGCCTTTAAAACATCGTCCATATGCTCCACGGGAATGATTTCCAAGGCCTTCAGAATCCGGGGCGGAATCTCTTTCAGGTCCTTTTCATTTTCCTTGGGGATGATCACCGTCTTGATCTTGCCCCGGTGGGCGGCAATGATCTTTTCCTTCAACCCGCCGATAGGCAGCACCCGTCCGCGTAAGGTGATCTCACCGGTCATGGCCACTTTCCGTTTCACCGCCTTCCGCAGTAAAGCAGAGACGATGGAGGTGCCTATGGTAATCCCGGCTGAGGGCCCGTCTTTGGGAATGGCCCCTTCCGGGATATGAATATGGATGTCCATTTTATTATAAAAATTCCTGGGCAGGTTCAACCGTTCGGCCCGGGAACGGACATAGCTTAAAGCCGCCTGGGCCGATTCCTGCATAACCTCACCCAGTTTTCCGGTGATGATCAGTTTCCCTTTGCCCGGCATCAGGACCACTTCCGTCAGCAACAGTTCCCCGCCCACTTCGGTCCAGGCCAGGCCGGTGGTGATGCCCACCTCGTCTTTTTCCTCGGTTTCCCCGTAACGGAATTTGGGCACCCCCAGATACTTTTGCACGGCCGTGGCGGTGATCTCTATCCGGGTTTCTTTGCCCTTTCGCACCACTTCTTTGGCCACCTTGCGGCATAAGGTGGCAATTTCCCGTTCCAGGTTACGAACCCCGGATTCACGGGTGTAACGGCGGATAACGGTCAACAAGGCATTATCGGTAAAATGGATATTGTCCGAGGAAAGACCGTTGGCTTCCTCCTGTTTTTTGATCAGGAACTGCCGGGCGATCTGCAGCTTTTCCGGTTCGGTGTAACCCGGCAGGCGGATGATTTCCATCCGGTCCTGCAAGGGCAGGGGAATGGAATAGAGGGTGTTGGCTGTAGTGATAAAAAAGACCTCGGATAAATCATAATCCAGGTCCAGATAATGGTCATTAAAGGCGAAGTTCTGCTCCGGGTCGAGAACTTCCAGCAGGGCGGCTGAGGGGTCCCCTCGGAAATCCGTGCTCATCTTGTCCACTTCATCCAGACAGAAGACCGGATTGTTGGTTTTTGCCTTTTTCAGGGATTGAATGACTTTTCCGGGCAGGGCCCCGATGTAGGTCCGGCGATGGCCGCGGATTTCGGCCTCATCCCTGACCCCGCCCAAAGAGACACGGATAAAATTCCGTCCGGTAGCCCGGGCGATGGATTTGGCGATGGAGGTTTTCCCGACCCCGGGAGGGCCGACGAAACAAAGGATGGGGCCTTTGATTTTTTTCACCAGGCTCTGGACCGCCAGATATTCCAGGATACGCTCTTTGGGCTTCTCCAGGCCGTAATGGTCTTCGTTAAGGATCTTTTCCGCGGCATCGATATCCAGTTTGTCCTTGGTGCGGTTGTACCAGGGCAACCCGATAATCCAGTCGATATAGTTGCGCACCACCGTGGCCTCGGCCGACATGGGCGACATCATTTTCAATTTCTTTAATTCCGCCCGAACTTTGGTGCCGGCCTCTTTGGACATCCTTTTTTGTTTGACCTTTTTTTCCAGCTCCTGGATCTCGTTCTTAAAATCATCCTGCTCGCCCATCTCTTTCTGGATGGCCCGGATCTGCTCATTTAGATAATAATCCTTCTGGGTCTTTTCCATTTGCTTTTTGACCCGACCCTTGATCCTTTGTTCGATCTCCAGGATTTCCATCTCTCCGCGCATGAATTCATAGAGTTTCTCCAGCTTTCGGCTCAACTGGTTCATCTCCAGCAGTTCCTGCTTTTGTTCGATCTTGGCCCCCAAATGGGGGGCGATGGAATCCACCAGTCGAACGGGGTCTTCCAGCCCGTTGATGGTCTGGACCAGTTCCTGAGGGATTTTCTTGTTCAGTTTCTGATAGGCTTCAAAGGTTTGCTTTACCGTGCGAATAAGGGCTTCCAGCTCCGATATTCCGGGAACGGCATCGGTCAACTTCTGGACCTCTACCAGGAAAAAAGCCCGGTTGGGGAGGTACCGCTGTACTCTGGCCCGGGAGCGCCCTTCGATCAGGACCTTGACCGTCCCATCGGGCAGGCGGAGCATCTGCAGGATGCTTCCGGCGGTGCCCACCTGGTGCAGATCCTTTTCCGCCGGATCATCCACCTTGGCGTTGCGCTGGGTCAACAACAAAATGTCCTTTTCCAGAGACATACTGTATTCCAGGGCTTGAATGGATTTTTCCCTCCCCACAAACAAAGGGGCGACCATCCCCGGGAAAACCACAATATCCCTCAAGGGCAGGACCGGAATGACCTGAGTCATGCTCTCGACTTCGCTGTTTTCCTCGCCTTTAGAAAAAACTGCCATGGCTTTTTACTCCAAACATCTTTTTAATTGGTTCTCCTGGTCTGCCGGTTACTTCCAAAAAGAAGCGCTGAAACCTTTCCGTTTTTATTCGGAGGGGCTTTCCTATGGTCCCAGGCTAAAACGACAGGCCTTTTTCTATTTCGGTTTTCCTGAACAAATCTTTAATAGGCCCCAACTTTTTCCCTGTTGGTTTATCAGGCCGATTCGGCCTGTTTTTCATACAAGAGGATGGGGGATTCGTTGTTGATAATTACCTCTTCGCTGACAACGCATTCCTGAACATTTTTTAAGGAAGGAATATCGAACATAATGTCCAGCATGGCCTTTTCCAGGATGGAGCGCAGGCCGCGGGCCCCGGATTTTCTCTTTAAAGCCTCCCGGGCCACGGCTTTGATGGCCCCGTCGGTGAACTTCAAATCGACCCGCTGCATTTCAAACAGTTTTTGATATTGACGGACGATGGCGTTCTTCGGTTCGGTCAGAATACGGACCATGGCTTCCTCGCTGAGTTCGTCCAGGGTGGCGATGACCGGCAAACGGCCTATGAATTCCGGGATCAGACCGAAACGCAGAAGGTCCTGAGGTTGGACCTGATCCAAAATTTCACCCAGTCTTTTTTTCTCCGCTTGCTGCCGGATATCGGCCCCGAAGCCCATAACCTTGGCCCCGCTCCGGGTTTGGACGATCTTGTCCAAACCATTGAAGGCCCCGCCGCAGACAAAAAGAATATTGGTAGTGTCCACTTTAACGAATTCCTGTTGGGGATGCTTGCGGCCCCCTTTGGGAGGCACACTGGCCAGGGTCCCTTCGATGATTTTTAACAGGGCCTGCTGCACCCCTTCACCCGAAACATCGCGGGTGATGGAAGGATTTTCCGACTTCCGGGCGATTTTGTCTATTTCATCAATATAAACGATCCCCCGGCAGGCCCTTTCCACGTCATAATCAGCCGCCTGTAACAGATTGAGAATAATATTTTCCACATCCTCGCCTACGTATCCGGCCTCGGTCAGTGTAGTGGCGTCGGCTATGGTGAAAGGGACCTTCAGGATCTTGGCCAGGGTCTGGGCCAGAAGGGTTTTTCCCGACCCGGTGGGTCCGATCAGCAGAATATTGCTTTTCTGCAGTTCAACTCCCTCCAGATCGATTTTGTTTTCGATCCGTTTAAAGTGGTTATGAACGGCTACAGAGAGGATCTTCTTGGCCTTCTCCTGTTCGATCACGTATCCGTCCAGAATGGCCTTGATGTCCGCCGGCTTGGGGATTTTATCCTCCAGCCGTGTCTCCTCTTTCTCATATTCCTCGGCAATGATCTCATTGCACAGGCCGATACATTCGTCGCATATATAAACCGACGGTCCGGCAATCAGTTTTTTTACTTCGTCCTGGCTCTTCCCGCAGAAAGAACATAACAGGTCGCTTTTCCCTTTGCCGTCTCCTCTTTTATTCATCGATACCTTACCTCTGTTGATTTTTGGCCGGAAACAGTAACGACCCTGGCCAGGTCTCCCGGCTTTAGGATTTGTTCTGGCCGGCAATCTCCTGTCGTTTGGAAATGACCAAATCCACTATACCGTATTCTTTGGCTTGCTCACCGGTCATATAAAAATCCCGGTCGGTGTCTTTTTCGATTTTGTCGTAGGGCTGCCCGGTGTGATCAACCAGAACCTGGTTCAATTCTTCCCGGATCCTTAAAATTTCCCGGGCCTGGATCCCCACATCCGTGGCCTGACCTTGAACTCCTCCCAGGGGCTGGTGAATAAGGATCCTGGAGTGAGGCAGGGCATAACGCATTCCTTTGGTTCCCGCCGCCAGCAACAAGGCGGCCATGCTTGAGGCCTGTCCCAGGCAGAGGGTGGAAATATTCGGTTTGATGTACTGCATGGTATCGTAGATGGCCAGCCCGGAGGAGACCACGCCCCCGGGGGAATTGATATACATATGAATATCTTTATCGGGGTCATCACCTTCTAAAAATAAGAGCTGGGCGATCATCAGGTTGGCCACATGATCGTCTATAGGCGCCCCCAGGAAGAGGATCCGGTCTTTTAAGAGACGGGAATAAATATCAAAGGCCCGTTCACCACGGGTATCTTGTTCGACAACGATTGGAATTAAGGTCATAAATACACCCTTTTTATGGTTGAATGTTAGCATGCTCCTTAAGGAAATTCAAGGTCTTTTCCTCGAGAAGCTGGCGGTTTAATTCAGGCATTAAGTTGTTTTTATTATAAATTTCTCTGACGATAGTAACGGATTGGTTGACGCTGCCGGCTATGCGCTGAAGTTCCTGATCGATTTCTTCAGGACCGACGGTTAAGGATTCCAATTGGGCCACCTTTTCCAGCACTAATTTCTTCCGGGCCGCCTTTTGGGCCGTCGGACGAAATCTATCCAGCAATGGTCCGGGCTCCAGGCCCGCCTTTTCCCAGGTCAACCCCTGCCGGTTCAGGTCTTGCTCGATACGGGCCATCATCTGTTGGATCTCCTGGTTGATCAGGGCTTCCGGTGTCTCGAAATCGGTTTTGGACAACACCCCTTCAATCAATTCCTCGTTCATCTTTTGTTCCGACTTCCTTTTTTCCTCCTGCTCCAGGTCCTCCCTGATCCTTTTTCGCAAGTCGTCGAGCGTTGAAAATTCCTTGCTCAAACTTTGGGCGAAGGCATCATTTACTTCCGGAAGATTCCGGGTCTTTATCTCCCGCAGGGTGACCTGGTAGTGGACGGTTTTACCGGCCAAGGCGGCGTTACTGAAGTCGGAAGGGAAGACGATAGTAAAGGTCTTTTCTTCACCTTTCTTCATTCCCTCCAGCTCTTTTTCAAATTCGGGATTAAAATGATGGCCGCCCACCTCCAGGTCATAATTCTGGGCCGATCCGCCGGGGACTTCCTTTCCCTCCATAAAGGATTGATAATCTATAACGGCGAAATCCCCATTGGCCAGCACCCGGTCCTCTTCAACCGAAACCAGCACCCCGTGGCTGGCCTGGATGGCTTCCAGGCGTTTTTCAACCTCTTCATCGGAAACCTGCACTTCAAATCCCTTGACTTCCAGCCCCTTGTAATCGGAAAGGGTGATTTCCGGCTTCAATTCCACTGTAGCCTTGTAAATAAAAGGGACTTCCTTGTCCAAAGCGGGATAGTCCAGCTCCGGCATGGTTATGGGGATAACCCCTGATTCTTTCAGGGCTTCAGGATAAGTCCGGTTGACCGTCAAAGAGATGGTCTCTTCTTCGATCTGCGGCCCGTAATACTTGAGTAAAACCGAAACCGGGACCTTGCCGGCCCTGAAACCCTTGAGTTTTACTTTTTTGTTGATATTTTTTACAACCGATTCCCAATCTTTTTTAATCCGCTCTGCCTCCACTTCAACGGTCAAAGTCTTTTTTACGGGCGAGACGTCTTCCACCTGTACCTTCATATTTTTCATTTCCTTAAACGATTTTTTTTCTTGGTGCGAGAGGGGGGATTTGAACCCCCACCCTGTTTCCAGGGCTGGATCCTAAGTCCAGTGCGTCTACCAATTCCGCCACTCTCGCCTTCTGGCAGAGGCGTGAGGAGGATAGTTTAGTTTTTGTAAATATACTAATTTTATACCATAAAGTCAAGAAAGGACAGAGGATTAATTTTCATACCAACGAGGAGAAAAAGAAAGGTATGATACCGTTCAGTTTGTTAGGGAACTTAGCTTCCCCCGGTTAAAACCCCTGAAGAACCGGGGGACTGGAAAAACAAAGGTTATAGATAATACTCGACTTTAGACAAAAGGATTGCTTTGAAAAAGGGTTTCCTTCCGGTCCGGACCTACAGAAATGATCCCGATGGGTACCTGGGCCAATGCCTCAATCCGTTTCAGATAATTTTGAGCGGGCTTGGGTAAATCCTCCCATTTTCGCACCCCTTCAATGGGATCGGTCCACCCCTCCCATTCTTCGTAAATCGGCCGGCAGGATTCAAGGATCTTTAGCTGGGCCGGCATATCGTTTATGGTCTGCCCCTCATAGTTATAAGCGGTACAAATTTTTAGTTTTTTCTGCCCGGTGAGGACATCCAATTTGGTGATAGCCAGTTGGGTCAAACCGTTGAGCCTGGTCGAGTCCCGCAGGACAACGGCATCCAACCACCCGCAACGTCTTGGCCTGCCGGTGGTGGCGCCGTATTCCCCACCTTTCTCCCGCAAGGCCAGACCGATATCATCCTTTAACTCCGTGGGAAAGGGTCCGGCCCCTACCCGGGTGGTGTAGGCCTTGACAATACCCACCACACCCTGGATCTTGGTCGGTCCCAATCCGGAACCGGCACAGACACTGCCGGCCACCGGGTTGGACGAAGTTACATAAGGGTAGGTGCCATGATCTATATCCAGATGGGTCCCTTGAGCCCCTTCAAAAAGAATATTCTTTTTTTCCATCAAGGCCTGTTCTATCTTTTTGGAAACATTGGTCACATAGGGTCGGATAAAATCGGCTAAAACCGAATAGGTAGCCACAATTTCCCCGGGGTTGATCGGAGGAACGTTGAGCAAGTTCTCAAAAAGGAAATTTTTTTCTTTAAGATTGCCTTCCACCTTTTCTTGAAAGACCTCCGGGTCCAATAGGTCTACTACCCGGATTCCGGTTCGAGCTACTTTATCTTCGTAACAGGGTCCGATCCCCCTTCCGGTAGTTCCGATAGAGGTCTTTCCCTTTTGGGCCTCGCGGGCCAGATCCAGGTGTTTGTGATAGGGCAATATCAAATGGGCCTTTTCACTCAATCCCAGGTTGTCGGGACTGACGGCAATGCCCCGTTGTTGTAGGGCCAGGATTTCCTTTTGCATTACCTCCAGATCCACCACCACCCCGTTGCCGATCAGACATTGCTTGCCTTTATGAAGGATTCCGGAAGGGATCAAATGCAGGATAAACTTCTCCGCTCCCACCACCAGGGTATGACCGGCGTTATTTCCCCCCTGAAAGCGGACGACCACTTCAGCCTGGCCGGTCAAAAGATCGACCAATTTCCCCTTCCCTTCATCTCCCCATTGGGTACCGACCACGACAACACAAGACATGTTGGACTCCTTCTTATACTTATAAAGATTATAAGGGGTTTTTATGCTACTGAAAGGAAAAAGTCAACTCAATACTACGAAAAGGGTTCGGGGATTCAAGGGAAAACCATGGTCGTTAAAACCCTTGGCCCCTTGAATCCTTGAATGTATTGTTTTTTTGTAACACTTTAGTTGTTTGAAAAATGTTTTTAGCCACAGACGCACACAGACAAAGACCGGACGATAGATTCTTTGCCCGGCCCCAACAAACCCAGGGGCCAGGCCAACCAGCCGTCGCTGGCGCGAAGCAGAGTTTAATTGCCCGTAGGGCCTGACGGAAGGAGGAAGACAAGTCGTCTTCCTCCTGTCCCGCCTTTGTCTCGGGAGGCTCTGCCGACCTAATGGAAAGGCCCCCATTCGAAGGCCGCGGCAAAAAATGGGTTTTCCGTTTTAATAAAACTAAAATGATACGTTTTTTTTAATATCTCATTGACCGCAACCGGGCAATCCGTTCTTCAATAGGCGGATGGGTGGAAAAGAGATTGAGCAGGCTACGCCCGGACAAAGGATTGACGATAAACATGTGGGCTGTAGCCGGTTTGGGATTTTCCATAGGAATCCGTTTGGAAGCCGTATGCAGTTTTTCCAAGGCCCCGGCCAGTCCCAGCGGATTACCCGAAAAACGGGCCCCCGAGGCATCGGCCAGATATTCCCGCGAGCGGGAAATGGCCATCTGGATCAGCATGGCGGCAATGGGGGCGACGATGGTCATGACCAGAAGGCCGATGATCCCGCCCCCGCCTTCTCCGTCATTGGAATCCCGACTGCCGCCGAAAAAGGCGGCAAAGCGGGCCATATTGGCCAGGATCATGATGGCCCCGGCCATGGTGGCGGCGATGGAGCCCACTAAAATATCCCGATTTTTGACATGGGCCAGTTCATGGGCCAGGACGCCTTTGAGTTCCTGCCGGGAGAGAATACGCAGGATGCCGCTGGTGACCGCTACCACGGCATGCTGCGGGTTTCTTCCCGTGGCAAAGGCGTTGGGCGAATCATCTTCAATCAGATAGATTCTCGGTTTCGGCAAACCGGCATTCTGGGCCAATTCCTCCACCATCTGATGGATTTCCGGATGGTCCTGAGGGGCGATTTGTTGGGCCCGGTACATGGCCAGGACGATTTTATCCGAGAACCAGTAACTCCCGATATTCATAATCCCGGCCAGAAAGAAGGCAAAAACCATCCCATTCTGGCCGCCAACGGCCCCGCCGATAAAAATGATCAGGACGGTCATCAATCCTAATAACAACGTTGTTTTCATCGTATTGGAAAACATGCTTCAAACTCCTTTATTGTCACGTTGCTGGTTGCCGGTCACTGGTTGTTCGTTAAAACCCCAAATGACTCAAATTCAGGGAAGCTTTATCCAGTATCCAGTATCAAGTATCCAGTATCCAGTATCCAGATCTATGGTACCCATCTTTACTTCCCTGTCAAGCAAAACCGGTCTACCCTTTGCTGAAAACGATTTCCCCCTCCCGGTTGGTGTCTACCTGGATCTTTTCCCCTTCCTGGAATTCGCCTTCCAGCAGCTTCAAAGCCAGGGCGTCCTGGATGCGGTGTTGCAAAACCCGTTTTAGAGGTCGGGCACCATAAACCGGATCCCACCCCTCCTGAGCGACTTGATCCCTGGCTTTGTCGGTCAGATTGATTTCCAGATGCCTGTCCGCCAGCCGTTTTTGCAGCAGACGGACCTGGATATCGACGATGGCCTTGATCTGATCGCGGGTCAGGGCCTGGAAAATGACGATTTCATCGATACGGTTCAAGAACTCCGGTTTAAAATGGACGCGCAAGGCCTCCATGACCCGGCGAACCATCTCCTCTCTCTCCCTTTCGGTCAGGTCCTGGATGACCTGACTGCCGATATTAGAGGTCATAATCACCAGGGTATTGGTAAAATCCACAGTCCGACCCTGTCCGTCGGTCATCCGGCCGTCATCCAGGATCTGCAGCAAGGCATTGAAAACCTCGGGGTGGGCTTTTTCGATTTCGTCAAAGAGGACCACCGAATAAGGCCTCCTCCGAACCGCTTCGGTCAGGTAACCCCCTTCTTCGTATCCCACATATCCCGGTGGGGCGCCGATCAAACGGGAGACGGAATGTTTTTCCATATACTCGGACATATCCACCCGGACCATGGCTTGTTCATCGTCAAAGAGAAATTCAGCCAAGGCCTTGGCCAGTTCGGTCTTGCCCACACCGGTAGGACCCATAAAGATAAAGGACCCGATGGGCCGGTTGGGGTCTTGAAGACCGGAGCGGGCCCGCCGGACGGCATTGGCTACGGCCCTGATGGCCTCCTCCTGGCCGATGACCCGCTCCTTGATCCGACCTTCCATGGTAATCAGTTTTTGTTTTTCCCCTTCCATCATGCGGGATACGGGTATGCCGGTCCATTTGGCCACTACCTCGGCCACATCCTCATCATCCACTTCTTCCTTCAGCATCTTACGGTCCTTTTGCAGGACCTCCAGCTTTTGGTTTTCCTCTTCCAGTTGTTTGTTCATGCTCAGGAGCTCGCCATAACGGATTTCGGCAGCCCGGGTCAAATCCCCCTGCCTTTCGGCATTGGCGGCCTCGTTCTTCTTTTGTTCGATGGTTTCCTTGATAAAACGGATCTTTTGAATGGCCTCTTTTTCCTCATTCCAGTGGGCCTTCATTTCTCCGCTTTGCCCCTTGAGCTCCCCCAGCTCTTTTTCAATCTTGTTCAGCCTTTCTTTGGAAGCCGGGTCGGATTCTTTTTTCAAGGCTTCCTTCTCAATCTCCATTTGCAGGATCTTCCGTTCCAGTTCATCAATCTCCTGCGGCAGGCTGTCGATCTCTATCCTCAGTTTTGAGGCCGCTTCATCAATGAGGTCAATGGCTTTGTCAGGCAGAAAACGGTCGGTAATATAGCGATGGGACAGGGTGGCGGCGGCCACGATACCCGAATCCTTGATCCTTACACCGTGATGGACCTCATACTTTTCCTTTAAACCCCTCAAAATGGCAATCGTGTCCTCTACGGTAGGTTCCTTGACCAAGACCGGCTGAAACCGCCGTTCCAGGGCCGCATCCTTTTCCACATATTTACGGTACTCATTGATGGTGGTGGCCCCCACGCAACGCAATTCCCCCCGAGCCAGTGGCGGTTTAAGCATATTGCCGGCATCCATGGACCCTTCGGCCTTGCCGGCCCCCACCATAGTATGAAGTTCGTCAATGAAGAGGATGATCTGCCCCTGGGCCTCGGTGACTTCCTTAAGCACAGCCTTAAGACGGTCTTCAAATTCTCCCCGGTACTTGGCCCCGGCGATCAAAGCCCCCATATCCAGGGCCACCACCCTTTTGTTTTTCAACCCTTCCGGCACGTCGCCGTGAATGATGCGCTGGGCCAGTCCCTCGACAATAGCCGTTTTTCCAACCCCGGGTTCTCCAATCAGAACCGGATTGTTCTTGGTCCTCCGGGACAGAACCTGGACAACGCGTCGTACTTCATCATCCCGGCCGATGACCGGATCCAGTTTCCCTTCCCGGGCCAGATCGGTCAGATCCCGGGCAAATTTTTCCAGAGGCTGGTATTTGTCCTCCGGGTTAGGATCCGTCACCCTTTGACTGCCCCGGATGTCCTTCAACGATTTCATGATTTGGTCGCGATTCAAACCCAACGAGACCAGGGCCTGGGTCAGTGGATCACCCTTCTGATCCATGAGGGCAATCAGAATATGTTCCATACTGACATATTCGTCCCGCATCTGCGAGGCTTCTTTAAAAGACTGGTCCAGTAGGGTTTTCAGTCGATTGGAGATGTAGGTTTGTCCCATCCCCGTGCCTGACACACTGGGGAGACGATCCAAGTGGTCCTGCAGGGCATTTTTAAACCGGTTGGAATTGATTCCCAGTTTCTGCAACAACGGTGTAATGATATTGTCAGGCTCATTTACAAAGGCGGTAAAAAGGTGTTCGGGTTCGATCTGCTGGTGTCCCATGCCCTCGGCCATGGATTGGGCCGCTTGAACTGCCTCCTGAACTTTTATGGTAAATTTATCGAAACGCATAACAATCTCCCGGTTGATAATTTTTTCTTTTTCATGACCCTTACCAGCGCTCTCCTTCTCTTTACCCCCTTTAAAGGCCTTCCGAAATCAGGAAGTCCAGGCAGAGGGGTTCAGGGCCAATTTACTTAAAAAATTAACCATTTCACCTTTATTTGTCAAGGAGTGGGATTGGTTTTAGGACCGATCCGGGATCACTTTTTCTTTTTTTCGGACAATATCAAAATGATGGTCTTGTAAAAAGTCTCCGGGTCATCCCGACCGAAGGGGAGGGATCTTTTAACAGGATGACAAATAAGGATTTCTCCCTCCGGTCGAAATGACCAACTCGGTGATTTTCGAGTTTCTACGAATTTATCAAAATGACCGCCGGTCACAAAGGTGAGAAATTCCAATTATAGCCAAAAGGTCGGAAAAGGAGTGAGAAAAAAAATTTGGAAATTAAAAAAAACGAGGCGTAAAGGACTCTTTACGCCTCGTTTGAACACCGAACAGACAGGACAGGCTATTACTTCTTGCCCGCCTCCTCCGGCAAGGAAGGAATGGAATCGTTTTCAAAAAGAGCGATAAGACGGGCATGCTGGTAGCGTTCGTGTTCCTTTTTAGAAACCCCTTTGGGACTGTAAAGATCCCCGGTTCCGTAAACCTTATAATAATCATGGGGTGAATTTATCAGGTACTTGTCAATCACCGGTTTGGGGAATTCCGCACGCCCTTTGGCCAGCTTTACATTCATTTTTGGCGAACCAAAGGCCGAGGCGCTGCCGAGACTGATCAGGATGATTTTTCTTCCCTTGCTTTCCCGGGCCAGAAAATCGGTGAAGCGGACCAAACGTTCGTATTCCATTGATTTTTCGGGTAACCTGCTCGATCCTACCGGAAAAAAGAGAGTGATTTCCCCGCTGCCCATTTTTTTGGAAAGCTCTTCGATCTTCTCCAGGGTCTTTTTGGCGTTATCCTGGTGTTTCTGGGCTGCCTCCAAAATCTTCAGGTTGGTTTCTTCCAAACGCTGTGTGGAGACCTTCAAGGATTCCTGGGCTGTCTTTATGGATTCCTGGGACTCCCGCAGTTTGGAAAATTCCGAAACAGCCATATTATGAGAATCCACAAACAACTGAGCCAGGGTCACAGCCTGTTGGGTAGAGGCAGCGCCGGTCCAGGTGCCTTTCGGAAATTCAACCCCTTTCATACCCTGATTAGGGTCTGTAACCTTCTGATTGGCATCCCGCATTTGAAGCTGTTTAACTTCTCCCCCACATCCGAAAAGGAATAGGAGTACCGTAACCCCAACTAATAATTTTTGAACCATTTTGCTCCTCCGAATACTTAAAAAGATAATTTCTTTTTTTATTAGCAAGTAGTATGCCTAATTTAAATTTTTTATAACTAATTAATATTCTAAATAAAAATTTTTGGCCTTGGTAAACTAAGCACCTTTTACCCATCTCCCTGCATGATTTTCCCAACAGCAATCCGGTAGGATCTTCAGAGGAACCTCCAACTTTTGGTCACTTATTGATAATATAAAAATTGCCATCGCTTTAATATATTGCTAAGATAATCCATATTACTGATAAGGAGCTGATCTTTTTGAATTTCATCAGTACCCTCCAGGACATCTGGAAGCAGAACAACTCCCTGCTCTGCGTCGGCCTTGACCCGGACCTGCAAAAGATACCGGCCCATCTTCGAAACCTGGAATCCCCCTTGTTCAAATTCAACAGGGCCGTCATCGATGCCACCCACGATCTGGTCTGTGCCTATAAACCTCAGATAGCCTTTTATGCCGCGGCAGGACTGGAAAAGGATCTGGAAAAAACCATTGCTTATATCCACAAAAAATACCCGGCCATCCCGGTTATTTTGGACGCCA
>JBFMBU010000011.1:0-5628 GCA_040755035.1 Thermodesulfobacteriota bacterium | reverse complement strand
ACGGACAAAGACCGGACAAAAGATTCTTTGCCAGGCCCCAACAAACCCCGGGGCCAGGCAAACCAGCCGTCGCTGGCGCGAAGCAGGGTTTTAATTGCCCGAAGGGCCTGACGGTAGGAGGAAGACAGGTCGTCTTCCTCCTGTCCTGCCTTTGTCTCGGGAGGCTCTGCCGACCTAATGCAAAGGCCCCCATTCGAAGGCCGTGGCAAAAAAAGGTATTCCCTTTTTTCAAAAAAACTAAAATGATACCTTTTCTTCTATCTTCTGACCTCTGTCTCCTGGCCCCTCACTTTTTCGGCAGCTCGACATAAAACGTGGCCCCCTGGCCCGGTGCCGACTCGGCCCAAATCCGGCCCCCTTGCTTGTCCAGGACCTTCTTGACGATGGCCAGACCGGCCCCGGTGCCTTCGAACTCATCCATCCGCACCAGCCGGTTGAACAGGCCGAAAATTCGGTCGTGATATTTCATATCGAAGCCGATGCCGTTGTCCTGGACGGCAATCCTCCAGACGCTGTCCGATTCCTCGGCCCGGATGCCGAGGCGCGGCGGACTGGCCTGGCGGCTGTATTTGATGGCGTTGTCGATCAGGTTGGTCAAGACCTGCAGCAGTCCCCGTTCCCAGGTCCGGAGCGAGACCAAAGGGATATCATTCGTCACTTCGAATCCCTGTTCGCCGAGGATCAGGTTCCGGTCCCGCAGGATGCTTTCGACCATACCGCCCAGGTTGACCTCGGTAAGTGAAGGGGTTTCGGCGTCCAAACGCGAATAGTGCAGCAGGTCTTCGATCAGACGGTCTAAGTTACGTGTGGCGGTAAGTATTTGAGTCAGGCAGAACAGGGCCCGCTCGCTCAGGCCGCTGCGGTGCTTCTTATCCAGTTCCTGGGCATATCCGGCAATCCCGCGTAAAGGGGCCTTCAGATCGTGCGATACCGTATAGGCGAATCCTTTAAGCTCCTCATTACGCAATCGGAGCAAGGATTCGTTTTCTTGAAGCTGCCGGGTCTTCTTCTCCAGATCGGAATAGAGGGCTACCATGTTGGTATTGATGTCGGTCAGTTCCCGGTTGATGCGGGAGAGCTCCTCATCCTTTTGACGGAGTTGCTCCATGGCCGATAAGAGTTCCTGGTTCTGCAGACGAAACTCTTCCAATGGTGATTCCGGTTTAGTCCGGGCCAAGGACTCGCTGAGGCCGGCCAGGGTCTGGCTGGTAACCGCCGGGGCCGAGGGAGGGAGGATTTTGCCCAGAAGGACGGTAGTCCCTTGACCGGTCCGTGATTCGATATTAAAACGGTCCATCAACCGCCGTGAGCCGATAAGGCCCATTCCCAGACCGGTGGGCGAGGCAAAACGGCCCTCTAAAATGGCCTCGAGGTTGGAAATACCTGGGCCGTGGTCCCGTACGGCCATCAGGAAGGTCTGGGGGGGATTGTCTCCTTCAACCTGAAACTCGATCTCTCCGCCGCCCCCATACTGAAAGGCATTGCGGGCCACTTCCGAGACGGCCGTGCTGATGCGGGTCTGGTCGTTCCGGTCAAAGCCCAGCAGTTCGGCGATAAAACGCGCCCGCTGCCGGGCATACACTACATCCTGTTCATAACGGATTTGAACCCGGAAAATGGTGGTAGACATAAAAGGATTCCTTTAATACGAAAAAAAAATCGGAATTAGGCACTTAGTGAATCAACATCGACAATGTTTTGTCGATCTTTGTGTGAGACCCGAAAATCTCCTTGCACGTCACCCCGGCGAAAGCCGGGGTCCAGTCCTCCAGGCGGTGAATTAAACTTCCTGGATTCCGGGTCAAGCCCGGAATGACGGAAATGGGCTTTTGACTATTTTTAACTGCCCCGATAGGGGCCTCCTCTTCCGGGGAACTCCCGGACGAGTCTTAGATTCTTACAAAGTCCATCTAAGGATTTATCTCTAACCTTTTCAAATTAGATCTGTTGTTATGGTAAGAATTCAGGAGTCAGAATCCAGAATATGGAATATGGAAGGAATTATTTTTGGCTGTTCCTTCTTCTGAATTCTGACTCCTGACTCCTGCCTTTAAAATTCTGAATTAGTCTTTAACACCACTACGGTCACGTCGTCCCTTTCCCGGCAGTGGTCCCGAAGGAGGACCCCGGCGATCAGGCAGGGGTGTTTGGTCTGAAGCCCCGGGTAATCTTCCAGGGCCCAATGGGTGGCCAGGCCGTCCGAATGCAGTATGAGCAAGCCGTCTTCCGGCCAGGGATAGGTGAATTCCTGGACCCTGGGCAGGGAAAGGCCGGCCGTGCCGTTATGAGAAATCAGGCTTCGGCTGGTCCCGCTGGAAATGATCGATCCGGAGATGTTGCCCACGCCGGCGTAACAGATCGAGTGTTGACCGGGCAGGACTTCAGCCGTGGCCACGGCCGCACCGCGGGTCCCTTTCAGGGCCTCGTGCAGGTATTCGATGATCTCTCCCGGGCTGCGGTTTGTATTTTTCTCAAAGACCTTTACGGCCAGGGTGGAGGCCTCAGCGGCCTCGGGACCATGGCCCAGTCCATCGGCGACTATGACCAGGACCCGGTCCGTTGTCTGGAAGGCCCCCCAGGAATCCCCGCAAACCTCTTCGTTTTTCACCGGCAGGCAGACCGCCCCGATAATCAGGGGGCGCTGGGGCAGGGTTTCCGGCGGAGGTGCAGCCCAGATCCGGCTGAACAGGACCGTTCCCTGGCCGGGCAGGGTATAGAAATCAAAGAAGGAGGAGAGGCGGTCGACCGCCCCCAGGCCGGTGCCCATACTACCGGTCGTGGAATAACCATCCCGCAGGCTTTCCCCCGGATTGCGGATTCCCGGTCCCCGGTCCAGGGACAGGATCTCCAAGCCCTTTCCCTCCTCCCAGCCTATGGAGTGCAGGATCAGCTCGCCCCCCCCGGCGTGTTTGATCAGGTTGGTGGCCAGTTCGGTCACGACCAAGGACACCTTTCCGATCAGGACCTCCTCAAAACCTATTCCCCGACCAAGAGCCGCGGCCAATCGCCTGGCCTCCCCGACCTGGCTGGACTCTATGATGGGCAGGCGGATCAAGTCCTTCATTTCCACCTCGTCACTTCGACACGGGTCCCTTCTCCCGAAGCGGACCGGATCGTAAATTCATTCACTAATCGTTTCGAACCGCCTAAGCCCAGGCCAAGACCGCCGCTGGTGCTAAAGCCATCCCTCAAGGCCTGTTCAACATCCTGGATGCCCGGACCGTGGTCCTGGAAAATCAGTCTGATCCCCTGGCGCCCATCTTCCGACAGGATTTCCAGGCCGGCCGTGCCGCCGCCTCCGTAATCCAGGGCATTGCGTGCCAGCTCGCTGGCGGCGGTAACCATCTTGGTCCGGTCCACCAGACTGAATCCCTGCTCTTTCATCCACTTCCCTACCAGAAAACGAACCCGCAGGATGTCCTCGGAGGTCTGCAAGGGCAGGTTTTCAATCCGGATACGGTTCATGGCCTTCTTTCTCTACAGGCCTGTCCACCAAGCTGCGCAGCAGTTCCATCCCCCGGTCCACGTTGAGGGCAGTGCGAACCCTGGCCAAAGACATTCCCAGTTCCACAATGGTAATGGCTACAGCCGGCCGCATGCCCACCACCACGGCCTCGGCCCCTAAGATCGAGGTCATGGAGGTCAGATTGCCCAGCATCCGTCCGATAAAGGAATCGACGACTTCCAAGGTCGAGATATCGATGAGCACCCCTTTGGCCTTGTCCTTGATCACCCGCTCGGTCAGATCTTCCTGCAGGGTCATGGCCAGACGGTCGTGCATTTCTACCTGAATAGACACCAGAAGAAAATCCCCCAGTTTGAGTATGGGAATCATGTCCATAATGATTTCCTCTTCCCTCCTGACCCTATTTCCGGACCACGGCAAATCCCAAAATTTTAAAAGCAACGGCCAGGGCGTCGGAAAGGGTGGCCTTGGTCACCACATCACCGAAGGCCACACCCAGATGGACCATGGTCTGGGCGATCTGGGGCCGGATACCGCTGATGATGCACTGGGCTCCCATGAGTTTGGCCGCGGTCATGGTCTTGAGCAGGTGTTGGGCTACCAGGGTGTCCACAGCCGGAACCCCGGTGATATCGATGATAGCGATCTGGCTTCCGGTATCGACGATACTTTGAAGCAGGTTTTCCATCACCCCCTGGGTCCGGGCACTGTCCAAAGTCCCGATCAGGGGCAGGACCAAGATGCCCTCCCACATCCTGACCACCGGGGTGGAGAGCTCAAACACCTCCATCTGCTGTCGTTTGATGATTTCCTCCCGCCCCTGAATAAAGGTCTCTATGGTAAACAATCCCAGCTTATCCAGCAGCACGGTGGCAGGCCACATCGCTTCAGCCAGGGCCGCAGTCTCTGCGCCCAATTCCTGCTGTAAACGGGTAAAAAGAGGCTGCTTCAAGGAAAAGACAAAGGTGGCCGTTTCCGAGGGGCTGAATCCCTGAACAGCGCGGGAGCGGGAGAGCCCGGCCAGGAAATCCCGGGCCCCCTCCCATTCCGGAGTCGAGAGGTCCATGAAATTGCCGCTCCTTGCCCCGCGGGTAAACAGGGCCATGAATTCGGCTGATTCGCGGCGTAAATCGTTTTCAGAGATCAGGTCTTTTCGCCAGTTGCTGGGGTCCAGTTGCTCATGCATCCAGTCTTCGATCAAATCCTTTTCATACCTGGTAATGATCTCTGACAACCTGTTTGCTTTGTCTCCGGCCATGGGTCAATCCTCCTTTTAAAACTTGGATGTCGATGATTTTTCTTTTTCCTGATTTCTCTTGCTTTCCTCCGCTCCCCTAATCCGGAAATCCGGCTTTAGCGATTAAAAAACTTTAATCACCCCCCCCTGAACAGTCCTATTGACCTGTTTAAACCCAACCCGGACCTGCCGGAACCAAAACTGGAAACCCCGAAATTCCCCCTCAGGGGGGATAGAGGGATTTTTTTCGAGCTCGGGACTTCACTCAAGGTGCGATCCACCGCTATGACTAAACCGCTTTGATAGGCTGCTAACGTCTGGTTGCAATGAATAATATTGATAATTTATTAGGCAACGATGAGATAATGAAAAAAAATGAAAAGGTTTAAACGGGTAAGTTAAGGACAGACGGATGGATGAACCAGAAACGGGCTTATCCCATGTTCCATACGTTTTATTCCACATACAGGTCTGCTTTATATCGACTTGGCCTGAAGTTCGGATTAAAGGTGCATGTATTGCAATATATTTTAAGTCTTTGAGGGAAGAAGTCAACAGGAAAAGGCTATTCGGCGCCCTTTTCCCGAAACGACGACTCGATTCCTTCCTTGCGCTCCATAGTTTTCCTTTCTTTATTCCAAAATCCCGGCGGGGCGCAGGCCCCCGGGGGCCGGAGGCCGAAATCCGCAATTGAATCAACCCGCAACCCGAGTTTTTTTATTCTTTTCAACCCCTAACCCGAAGTAGAAATGGTTTTGTTTTTTATTCTGCAATCCGAAAACCGTAATTCATAGGTTCCTCGATCCAATATTTTTAGTATCCAGTATCCAGCATCCAGCATCCAGTATCCAGCATCCAGCATCCAGCATCCAGTATCCGGCATCATTCAAAAGAAAACCCCTTCTCCCGGAACAATTGCAGACAC
>JBFMBU010000010.1:0-3221 GCA_040755035.1 Thermodesulfobacteriota bacterium | reverse complement strand
GTTCAAACAGAAGCAGGTCCCTGGGCCTGTTGGCCAGTGCTGTCCGTAACTTTTGATGTATTTCTTGATGGTTCGAATTTTCAAGGGTCAATGGTGCAACGGCTTCGGGCATTTTGGTGTGTTCCACAGCGCTTCATCCTCGAATCGTAATTTATTGATCTAAACATAATAAGTTACGATTCAAAAGTCAAGTCTTTATTACTGTGTAACTGTTCTTAATGGAAAGAGAAAAGATTAATGAAGGAGTCTTCGTTAAGTATTCCTCGGCAGGTTTCTAACATATAACAATTTGATTTTATACTAAATATTACTGTTATCCCTAACCGCTTTATCTGTCGCTTGACAACCTATTCACAGGACTCAGCGGCGAATCTTGAGGGAGGTCTAATTTTTTTTCTTGACATTTAACTAAGATTATATTTTATATAATATAAAATAAAAAATGGAATGAAAATTACGATTCGTATGCGACGTACCTACACCCCCGGAAAGAGAGGACTAATTCAGGCGCTCTGCCATAAGCTTTTGGGTTCCAAAGAAAAAAGCTATTAACCCAGTTGACGGCAAAAAAGGAAACCACATATGGAGCACCAACTATCCCACACCGATACAATCCTCCTGCACGATATGGAACGATTTGTTATGTCCAGGGCCATCGGCTTCATCTATCTCTACCCTGCCCGGGCCATAATCCGGCGATTTGGAAAGGAAGGAGAAAAAGCCATCCGCAGGGCCTGCCGTGAATTCGGAAAATACCGTGGGGAACGCTGGAAGGCATGGCATATGGAACTGGGTTTACCGAATAATTTAGAGAGCTTCGCCACCTTCAATGACACGGGAAGCACGCAGGCCTGCGGCTGTTTCGGGCCGGACATGATCCTCACCCCCTACTATACGGAATTCACCGCCAAACATTGTCCCTTACACACTACCTGCCAGGAACAAGATTTTGAATCTGAGGGATATATCTACTGCGATGAAATGCACCTGGAACTCCTCAAAGGATATAACCCCGCAGGGGTGCTTGAAATCCATGAAAACCTCATGAAAGGCGATGACGGATGCCACTTCATGGTAGTTTTGCCCAAGGAACGAGCGGAAGTCCAGGTCGATAAATCCAAAATAGAGGCCATGCTCCAGGAGGTTCGTAAAAACCCCGTCGAATACCAGCGCCTCATGCTCAAACGGGAAGGACTATTCATGGGCATGCTCTACTATTTTATCACCAGAACGGCCATAGAGAGGTTTGGCCGTGAGGCACAAGAAGCAATAACCGCTTCCCTACTAGAAATGGGAAAGAAGAGGGGCCAGGAACTCAAGGAAAGGCTCCGCAAGGCCACCACGCAACCACCCTGGGAGAACATCTGGGATCACTTCGACCTGGCATATAAATATTCTTGGGGCATGAAACAGGAAAAAGTATCTGACGACCGCTCATTCCAGGCCATTGTGGAGTCCTGCCCCCTGGCCGAGATTTGGAAGGAATTGGGAGACAAGGATATCGGGCCTGCATACTGCGATACCCAGTATACCACCATGTTCAAGGAACTAAATGGCCAGGCAGAAATCACCATCCCCCGGTGTTTGAGTAAAGGTGATACGCAGTGCAGGTTTGAGTTTAGAATCTAAATAAGGAATAAGCGGCCATGACCTCATGGGAGACTTATCAGAACAGTCATCAAGCCCGGTTTGTTAATGAATTGCTGGACTTTTTGCGCATTCCCAGCGTTTCCAGTCTTCCCGAACATGCTGGTGACGTCCAGCGGGCGGCAGAATGGCTCAGTCACCGCTTGCAGGCCGTTGGCATCGAAGGGGTCCGGGTGATCCCCACTTCCGGTCATCCCATGGTTTACGGGGAATGGCTCCATGCCACAGGAAAACCCACTATACTGATTTACGGCCACTTTGACGTGCAGCCGGCCGATCCCCTTGAAGCCTGGAACAATCCCCCCTTTGAACCGGTGATACGGGATGGCCGCGTCTACGCTCGGGGCGCCACCGACAATAAAGGCAACATGTTTGCCCCCATTGTCGCCGTGGAGTCCTTGTTAAAGTCTCAAGGGGTGCTGCCGGTCAACGTAAAATTTTTGTTTGAAGGACAAGAAGAGATTGGAAGTCCTCAACTCCCGGATTTTATGACGGCCCACCGGGAACTGCTGGCCTGTGATCTGGTTTTAAGCGCCGACGGGGGACAATGGAGCGAAGATCAGCCTGCCCTTCTGGTAAGCTTCAAAGGAGCGGTCGGCGTCCAGATCGACGTTAAAGGATCGCATACCGATGTTCATTCCGGTATTTATGGAGGGGCCATTCATAATCCAATTCATGCACTGGTTCGGATTCTGGACTCCATGAGGGATGCAGAAGGGCGCATTTTGGTGGAAGGCTTTTATGATGGCGTTGTGCCTCTTACCCAAGTAGAAAAAAACCAGATCGCCGAGGTGCCCTTTGACGAATCGGAATACAAAAAAAATCTGGATATCGATGACCTCTTTGGCGAACCTGGATACACTACTTGGGAACGGGCCTGGGCTAGGCCCACACTGGAAATTAACGGAATCTGGGGGGGCTTCCAGGGCCAGGGCACCAAGACCATTGTTCCGGGTAAGGCCCATGCCAAGATCACCTGCCGCCTCACCCCGAGTCAGGACCCGAAAAAAATTGTGGAACTATTGACCGCCCATGTCGAGAAACATGCTCCCAGAGGGGTACGGGTAACCGTTGATCCGCTCCCTGTCTTCGCCTATCCGTACTATATCCCCCCTGACCATCCAGGCAATCGGGCAGCCGCGGCCGTATTAAAGGAACTCTATGGAAAAGAACCTTTTTACATCCGCACCGGGGGAAGTCTTCCCGTATTGCACTCATTCTTGAATACCTTGGGAGTCTATACGGTTATTTTTGCCTTCAACTTGGAAGACGAGGGCGAGCACGCCCCCAATGAATTTTTTCGGCTATCCAGCTTTGAACGGGGTTCAAAAGCCTATGTGCTGCTTTTGAATCGCCTGGGAGAAGATCAATTAGGATGCGCCGTTAAACCATAGGACCAAAGAAATGAGATGTTTCGTTCGACGCAGCAAAGGAGACCACAAGTGAAACACCATACAAAAACGTTCCTCTCTCCTCTATTGTTCTTATGCCTGTGTCTCCAACTTGTTCTGGTAACGACAAGTTTTGCCAAGCCAATAACATCTGATGATCTGTTTGGGGTCAGCGTCCCCGTT
>JBFMBU010000009.1:0-13774 GCA_040755035.1 Thermodesulfobacteriota bacterium | reverse complement strand
TGGACCAGGCCCCTAACCCGGTTAAAAGCCCTAAAAGACCGGCCAAGAGGTTTTTTTGACGGTGGGGTAGATCAGGGAGAAGAATGGTTCCAAAAACCAGGAAGGAACCCAACAAGACCGCCTCCTGGTGGCCCCCTCCGGCATAACTCCCGGTAAAAGTCAAAAAAATCGGCGGAATGGCCCAATAAGCTGCGGCCATAAGCCCTACCCATTGGCTGCCGACCTTTTTGCCGAGCCCGTAGACAACCAGCAGGGTTACACCGGACACAGCCAACAACGAAAGATGGAGACTGATGGTGGAAGGGCCGATCAAATAAAAAATAAAACTGATCAGATAGGCCTGCAGCCCGCCCAACCGGGGTTGACCCCAGAGCATAAGCTGAGGGTCCCCACGCAGGATATGGAGGGCCATCAATCCAGGAACCGCCTGGTCATAATCCACTTCGGAAAAAAAAGGAGAATGGATGAGCGCCCAGCGAATGAAGAAATGGAGGACCTCTAGGAGAAGCAACAGGATGGGGATCAAGTAGGATTTAAATTTGGGCATGAACGCTTTCTTTTTCCGAGGTCTTCGCTCGTTTGTTGCTTATGCGTGTTCCGATGAAAAAAAGCAGGACCCCGGCCAGGCTGATAAGGGAGACCAATAATCCATAATAAAAAGGGGGGAAATGGAAAGTAAATTCGATGTGATGAACACCCTTGGCTACATAGAGACCTCTTAAGCCATAGTTGACCTTTAGGATAGGAACCGAATTATTGTCTATACGGGCTTTCCAAAAGGGGCTGTAGGTTTCGCTTAAAACCAAAAATTTATCTTCCCGGCAATTGGTCCGAATATGAATTTTTTCATGAGAGTAGAGAACTATTTCCGCCTCTTGCTCTGAGAATCCGGACTCCAGCGGTGGTCGATAATTGGATGGCAATTGGGCAACTAATACCGTTTCCCGGGGATCCAGTTGTTCCATCTGTTTGATCAGTTCCGCTTCTTCGGAAACCGCCCTGGCCCGGGCGATCATAAAGACCCGGGGCAGGCAATAACGGTTTTTATAAAAATTGGGGCTCAGCTCTTGAAACCGTTCCCTTAAAAACTCCTCCAGATCGCGATGATTGATCAAGATCTTTTTGATCAGCAAGGTGCCTTGACCATGGATGTATTCAAGCCTGATTCTGGAAACCTTACTGGGCGAGGGAAAAACCCTTTCCATCAGATAGGCATGTCCCTGATACCCCTCTCCGGCCATCTCCCAGGTCTCGGCAATGGGGGCTTTCTGATGCAAACATTCCTGACCGGGCCGGTCGACAGCCCATTCGGCTGTTTCCAGTCCGGCCCGTATGGGTATAATCTGCCTGGAGCCGTTTTTCATCTCCAGAACGACTCTGGCCAGCTCGGCGCCTTGTTTGACGGAGGTGGAATGGGAGAGAAAACTGATCAGGGACAGATGAGTGATCCTGGAGGAATCCTTCAATTCCAGGCTCTTATCTTGAAAATTTCCTCCGATTTCCCAAATCGATAATCCATTGCCGGTCTTCGGACGGGATCCCGAGACAAACTTGACATTTAATAGGTCCAAGAGCATCGGGTTTTTTTCGGAGAGAATATAGATCTCCAGATATTCCCGGGGGACCACGGTGCCGACATAGCCCCAAAGATTTTCCACATCAAAAACCGCAATCCCCTGGCGGGAACGGTAGAGAAGGTTTATCAGACCCCGGAAGTTGTTGGTGCGGAAGGGTTGAGGCTCCTTAACCATTTCTTCAAGATCCTTTTGGGCCTGCAGAGGGGTATCAACCGGATTCGTTTTCAAATATCCCCCGTCAATCCGGCCCAAGACCAATAAATCAAAACTGATCAGCAGGGCTACAGCTCCTTGAGTCAAGATCATCCCCCGCTTCCGAATTAAAAGGGATACCAGTAGATAAGCCCCCACACATAATAATAAAAACCACAAAAAACCTTTTCGGAGCACTTCCCAGGGTGGGGAAGCAAGGTGCCCCTGTGATGCCAAAACGGGCAGGTAGTAAAACTGCAAATAGAGAAAGATCCCCAACCCGGCACCCAACGAAATATAGAGGACGCCTTTCAGGGAAATTTTGAACCGATCGCCCCTCCCGTGGGTGAGGTTGTCGAGGAATTGTTGAAACCCGAATCCGGCCAGGAGGGCCAGAGGGAAGATGATCAAGGCGTTAAAACGGGCCGGGACCCGGAATTGAGATAGACCCGGCAGGAAATCAAAAAGAAATTTATAAAAAGGGGTGAGCCGGCCCAGTGAAGCCGTGAAAGCAAAAACAATGACTATAGCCAGGAACCTGACCCTTCTGTCCTTGGACTGGGTGACACCCCAGAAAGCCAGAACCAGGGGCAGGACCCCGATATATCCGTATTGTTCGCCGAAATCCGTAGCCGCCCAGCGCATATAATCCGGAATCAGGAAGTGAATCAGGTTGAACAGGGGGAAATGGAAAAGGGCTTGCCAGTCAAAGGGCTGGGTCCCATGAAAGGTATTCAAGCTGGTAACCAGCATGGGCAGTAATTGAACGGCGGAAAGGCCCAGACAAAAAACGGCTGTCAGGGAAAAATAATAGATGTCGCCACGCAAACCTTTAATATTTTTTTCCCGAAACCCTAAATAGATCCGAAAAAGAAAATAAAAGGCCAGAAAGAGAAGGATATAATAAAAAAATTGGGTATGACTGGCATAGAAGGAAACGGCCAGAAGACACCCGGCCAGGACGGCAGGAAAAGCCTTCCGCCTTACCAGAGCTTTATCCAAAAAATATAAAATAAGGGGGAGCCAGATAAAACCCTGGATGACATTTCGATGTCCGGCATGGCCCAACAAAGTTCCGCCGAGCAAAAAACAAATTGAACTGACCAGGGCCGAAACCCGATAAAACCCTATTTGCCTTGTATATAAATAAGTAAAGAACCCTCCCAACCAGAAATGAAAGGCATGGACCCAGGCCAGCCGCTGAGGATCAAAAAAACTGGAGAATAAAAGTCCCTGAAGAAGGTCGATCGGGTAAAAGGTCCCGAATTCGGTTCCCGGATAGGGCATCCCCCCGCCGATCCGGCTGTTCCACAGAAACCACTCCCCCTGTTTCAGGCTCCAGTAAAAATAGTCCCGCATATGGGTGGACTCAAGAAAATCGCCAGCCCAATATAAGCGGTCCGGGGATAACAAAAAATTCCAGAACTTAAGGACGACTAAAAAAGCCAGTAGAAGATAAGGGGGAAGGTCCTTGATCCATTCCTTCTTATAATTATAGAAAAACCTTACAGGGATTAAGGAATGTAATGGCATGCCGGCCTTCCCGCTTCTTGGGAAAAAATATAGGGTGAGGGGGGTTGGGCTTTCTTATCTTTCACCCCGGGACTCGGAAAAGGTTAGTAACGTCAATGGCCTAAGATGGCCTCCGCCCTCTGGATATCATCCTCCGAATTGATGTTGGAGTAGCGGTCGCAAATCGTAAAGGATTTAACCCTCTTGCCGTCGTCGATGGCACATTGGATCAGGTCGGGAAGTTCTTTTTCCTTGCGCTCGTGGTGGATGGGGGTGAGCTCGATGTAATTAAAAATATCGTTTTTAAACACGCAATCTCCGGTACCCATGAAGTTATTGAAAGGATGGCGTGGTTTTTCCACCAACCGGTGGATGACCCGGTTGTCGTCATGGATCAGGGTATAGGTCCTCTTGATCAATTCCCGGTCTTCCACGGTCAACACCCCGCATATAATGAATTGGTCCCCCCCCTTGAAGGCGTCGATCATAGCCTGATGCCTGGGATTGACCAGCACTTCATCCCCCAGGAGCAGCAGGAAATCATCACCGGCAATGGTTTCCCTGGCGCATTCCACGGCATGAACCAGGCCTTTTCGTTCCCATTGGATCACATATTTGATTCTTTTGTCTTTATAGCGAGTCCCATAGGTGTTGATGATTTCCTCGGCCCGGTAACCGACCACCAGGACGATTTCGTCGATATCCGTCCCGGCCGCGCAATTCAAACTGTATTCAATGACCGGCTGACCCTTAATCGGAATCATGCATTTGTTGATTTCAGCCGATCGTTCATCCAGCCGCTTTCCCCTGCCCCCGGCCAAAATAAGTGTTTTCATGACCACCCCTATGGTTATTTCTTAAAAACGTCCATGTTGGTTTTAATCCAGTCCAAGAGTTTTCCGATGCCTTCTCTGGGCATGATTTTAGGAGCCCAGTTCAAGTCGCTTCGGGCTTTGGATAGGTCGCAGATAAAATACCTCAGGTCTCCATGCCGATCAGGAGCCATCCGCACTTCAGGGGGTTTACCGTTCAAATCACCCAGGATATCAATGCACTCCAGAAGGGAAATGGCCGTTTGCCTGCCTCCACCGATATTGTAGATCCCCGGGTTTTGCGTTTTAAAGAAGGCATGGAAAGCCTCACAAACATCGGTGGCATAAATAATATCTCGAACCTGTTTTCCAGTCCCGAAGATCGTTATCGGCCAATTCAGAAGGCTTCGAATGGCAAAGTTGGCCACCCAGCCGTGATCTTCCCCCCCGAATTGTCGAGTCCCGTAAATACCGGTCAATCGGAAGCTGGCCGCTTTAAGTTGATAGGTGTCCATATAAACCTTAAGGTAGATATCGCCGGCAGCCTTGGAAGCATGGAGGGGGGTGATGGTCCCTCCCAAGGTTGGGTAGGCTTCACTGATACCCTCGGGTTCCCTGACATATCTCTTGTCGCCTTCCTTCAGTTCCTCGTTTATCTTATTTCCATAGACATGGACCGTGGCGCAGCAGGCGGTTGGAATTTTAAGGGTCCGGGCCGTCTCCAGGACATTGAAAGTCCCCAGGACATTGGTAGTGATGTCCAGCCGCGGGTCTTCCCAGCTGATGGTCATGGCCGGCTGGGCAGCGGTATGGATGATATAGTCGCATCCCTGAGCATGATCCAGTAATGCTTCAAAATTTCGAATATCTTCCTTGACCAGGGAAACGCCGATGGTCTGTAAAAAATCCCAGTTGAAATTTCTGGCGGATTCAGCGGCGAAACCGGTTCGTTCCATTTCGTGTTTAGTCATATTGTCAAAAGAAATAACTTCCCAGCCCAATTGGCGGAAAAACTCACAGACATGGGACCCTAAGAATCCGCAACCTCCGGTTACCAATACTTTCATAGGATTCTCCCCCGATAGAAAAAATTTATTGAATGTTCAGGAATATAAAAGGAGTTCGGAAAGAGATCAAGGTATTTTTTTATTTTAGGCTAAAAACCTGGAAGGGGGCTCGTGGTCAGCAGATGGGTACCGGTCCAATAAAGCTTTGAAGCCGGTTTCCTCCGGGGTCCTTCTCCGTTGATTGGGTGGGATTTTAGGTCGAAAAAAAGCACCTGATCTCCTATCGGTTTGTTTTTCCAAATCATTTCTAATTCACTTAGAATCCGGGCCATGGCCAGGTGGTTTTCTTCAGCAACGATAAAAGCTGGTTTCAAGGAAAAATCCACCTCTCTTTTCAAACCATTAAAATAGGGGAAGGTGCCGTTATATCCCCTCCTGGCATAGTCTTCCCCTTGGGTGATATCATAGTCGTCCTGCAGACATTTTATTTTTCCTCTGCTGAGCCGGGTAAGCCGGGCCGAGAGCCCGATATCGGCATAGACATAGTCGAGGCCCTCCTTTTCCAAGAAAGCAAGAATTTCTTCCGTCTTGGTCGGGGCAATCTTACCCTGGCTTTTATGCTCATATACAAAAATTTCCCCTATACTCCAGGATTGCGGCGCCGGATGGGTTATGGTAAGACGTAGATATCTTGCTTCCCGGGGAGAAAAAGCGATTTCCATACGTCCCTCCCTCAGTTTCCAGAAAGGGCGCCCACCGGACCAGAACAGATAGGCCCAGTTGTTTTGGACCATAGCCACTTCCCTCCACGTTTTTTCATCCGCAGACAACTCGACCCGGTAATACGCCGGAAAATCCCATTCCCGTCCTTTAGCGCAGAGGAAAACCAGACGATTCAGGACATAGGTTGTTTTTAAGTCAACTTGAAAGTACACGCCGGCCTTTTGCGGTCCTTGGCTGCTCCAGTAAGAAAAACGGTTTCGGTCAAAAACCCTCTCCTCCCCACCCCCCGGCAAATTGCTCTGCCCTTTCCAATTTTGAGGCACAATCTCCTCGGATCGGGCATTAAGAGGTTTCATTCCATGATAAACCACATATCCTTTTATTCCGGGATAGAGGGAGATAATTCTTTTTTCATACCCTCCACCCATGGCCCGAAACATGAATTCAAAGCTTTCAGGATACTTGCCGTCCAGTACGAAAACCGAATCGGCTTGGGCATCGGCCCTTAGGGTATTAAGGGGATACCGGTCCCGGAAGGGAAGGGAGAAAACCGGGGCTTCCCGACCATTGAACGTCAGTTCGGCCGCACCCCAGTATTCCGGCATATAGACCCCGACAAATTGTTTCTGCCTCAGGAAGCCGAAAAGGTTTTCTTCCACCTCCAACTGTTTCTGATAACGGAACGAGGTCTGTTTAAGGTATTGGTGCAGAGAAAATTGATGATAGCCATGGATGGCAACAAATAAGGCGATCATTCCGACCCCGATAATCCCCTTCCTTGATTTTGCCCTCCAGGACAGTATGGCCAGAGATAGAGGAACCAGGGAAAAAAGGGGCAGGAGGTATCGGGCGGCATTCTGTTCACTGAAGCGGGAGCCGATATAAAAGCAACTAAAAATCAGGAAAAAGGATAACAGGAAAACCGGTCCCCGGCCGTTAGGAAATCGACTTTTCATCTTTCCTACGGTCAGGAGTAAATACAGGAGGGAAGCCAGGAAAAATGCGGCAGCTATCAGGGTTAGAGGGGTAAGGAGCGGTTGATTGTTGGGATTGAAAAATTCAAGAAACTCCCGCAAAAACCGCTGCACCCGATAAAGATAATCAGGATTTTCAGCGCCTGTGGAAAAAGCCAAAAAAGGAAATTGATGGACGGCGTTCCAGACCCAGAAAGGCAGACCTCCCAGAAAAAAAGCCGGCAGCGGCAGCAGAAACCGGCCTCTTCGAAAAAGATCGGGTCTGAAAAAAAGAAGCAGAACCCCACTGGTAATCGAATAAACGGCACTGATAGGATAGGTCCACCAGGCAATGCCGCCCAGGAGCCCCAGGAAGAAGAGCTGCGGACCGGAAACACTTTGTCGTCGGACCGACACCCGGTGGGTCAACAACAGGATAAGGTTTCCCAACCAGAGGACTTCAATATAGCCGCCATAAGCCAAAGGAGGATAAAAACCCATGGAAAAAAGGGGAACAGCGGCCAGGAGCATACCTACTAAGCCGACCACCCGGTTATAAAGTTCCCGTCCTAATTGATAGATGGAAACAGTAAACAGAATGGTAAAAATCCCAGGTATGAGGTGAAGAGCCCAGCGGCTCACTCCAAAGAAGAGAAAGGAACAGGCCGCCAAACCGGGTTCGAGAGTCCCACTATAGGAGTCGCCGTAATAGAGCCAGGGGAAAGCCCCCTCCAGGATATGTTTGCCCATTAATCCCACAATGGCCTGATCGGAATCAAAGGGAAGCAGGGGAAGTTTTATGGCGGTAAGGAAAATGCCTATTAAAAGTATGGACAAAAAAAAGAGCTTCTGAAGCATGGAAAGACCAAAGGTCCCTTCTTGGCTTGACATCTGCCTGATTTTATAATAACTTTGCCAGTAAATTTCAACTCAAAAAAGATTTTAGTCAAAAAGGGAAAAATGACCCGGCGTCCTCTACTGCTCTGTCTTTTCTTCTGTCTTGTCGCCGGTATTATTTTTACCTGGCCCATGGTCGGCCATTTTTTTTCCTCCATTCCCTACACTCTGAAGCCGATTCACGGATATGAACGTGTCCCACTGACGCCCGGGGACCATTTACAGGCCTTTTACTGGTACTGGCTTTTGTCGGATAATCTTTTCGGCCCTTCCGGCTTTTTGACCAACCCTTATGAATTTAATGGTCCCGAGGGGCCGATGAGTTCCGTCTATGCCTTTTTCCCTTTTTCCCTGCTCTATATCCTGCTTTTGCCCCTGGGGGCTATCGGCGCATATAATGGGCTGATCCTTTTATCTTTCCTGCTTTGCGGCTCAGCCATGTTTCTTCTGGCCCGGACCTGGACCGAAGATTTCTGGGCTGCCCTGCTGGCCGGGCTGGTTTTTGCCGCTTTCCCTTATCGGGTCAGCCATATAGCCGGTGGACAACTTACCGGCCATGTAATCCTTTTTCTGCCGTTATGTCTATTTTTTATTGAAAAGACCCTGGCCACCGGCCGCTGGGTATATGGGATAGCGGCCGGCCTGTGTCCAATCATCTTGTCCCTGATGGACCCCCATACCAGTTATTTGATGGCCCTGACCCTGGCCGTCTACCTTCCCGGCCGCATCCTGTTAAAGGAACCGATTATTATCAGCCGTGAAAGCAAAGGGTTTCCTCTTTGGCCGGGTTTGCTGGGAGCATTGAGTGGAGGAGGTTCGTTATCCCTCTTCCTCTGGATTAAATACGGGAACACGGCCACAACCCCCACCTGGCCCTGGAGTTTCCTCCAACCTGTCCTTTTAGCCACACTGGCCGTCTTGTTATCCTGGTTCTCTATCTCGGCCCTTTGGTCAAGATGGACCACCTTATCCTATGCTGAGGCCCGTCATAAAGTGGGGATGTCCTTTTTCCTCTTTCTACCCCTTTTGTTATATGGTTTAAGAAATCAGTTGCCTGTCCCCCGTCTGGGACTGATAGTGTTGTTGTTGTCCCTAGGCCTTTTTTTCTTTTCCATTTTCCGAATAGGGATAATGAACAGGGACCGGATCCTTCTTTTTGACTGGACCCGGTCCTTGTTGATCTCGGTCAGCTTAGGCCTGGGCATGATAATAGCCATTGTCCACCTGATGCGGATTCGCAGCAGTGTTCTGTTGCCCTCCGTGGCCGGTAAAGGAAGAAACATAGGGGAAGTCCTTCTTTTTTCCCCCAAGACCTCCAACCTGTTTTTTTGGCAGGACATCAATCAGGAAAAATTCATTATTGTAGGATGGGGAATGATCGTCCTGACCGTCCTGGGGATGATCCTGCTGTTGAAACGAACCCCCAGAAATCCAGGTCAACTGGCCCTGGCCGGGGTCCTGGTGTTTCTGGGGATAATCCTTTCTGTGGGACCGAGATTATCAACCTTCCCTCTTTATCAAGCACTCTACCATTATCTGCCTTTTTTTAATTATTCCAGAGTACCCGGCCGGTTTCTCTTTATCGGTATGATTTTTATTTGTTTACTGGCGGCCAGTGCCCTGACCGCTATGCGGGAGGGACTGGCCGGAAAAGGATGGGTCCGATTACGGAAAGGGCTGCCGTTGCTGATTGTTCCTCTGGTCCTTTTTGAATATCACACCGGCCGGCCCTTGGGGATGACCGACTTGCCGGTAAACAACCAAGGTTATCAGACCATCAACTCCCAATTATCTGAAAATCAAAGGGTCCTGGAACTACCCCTCTGGCCAGGGGATTCCCACCAGTCCTCGGCCTATGAATACACCGTTACCAGGACCCGAAAACCCATGATTAACGGCTATGCCCCGGTGGTGCATCGCAATTACATAGACCAAATCTTCTGGCCTCTGTTTCCTCTGGATTTCGGTCTATTGGATAAGCAACAGGCGGATCTATTAAGGAATCTTAAAGTCGGGTTGATCACCTTTCATGACAACGCCCAAATTTATCCGGAGAAGATCAGTCCCTTTCCTCCACGATTGGCCCTGAAAAGGTTGATGACCTCTCCCTTTTTGAAGCAGTTATCTCATGACCAGGGAATCCATCTCTTTAAAATTGTGGCTCCCGATTCAGAGGCCGTTGTTGCCGAATCGATAACCTCTCCGGTTTCGGTGATTTTTCCGGCCAACTACCTTTCTCAGAACATAGGTAATAAAGAAAAAGTGGCGACGGCTGCCGGTTATTATTTATTAATGGAAGAAAAGGCCTTACTCCAGGGAAAAACTATCCTTCTCCCCGGCAAGGCAGGGAATGTGGCTTCGGCTTCTCCGAAAAAAGACCGTCCTGGATATCTGGTGATCAGCTCACATCGGTTTTTCCCGCCGGGAAAATATCGGGCCCGGTTCCGAATTAAAACCGGTCCAACCGCCTCTACGGAAGAGGTGGGCTGGATCGAACTTCTCAAAGACCGGGAAACCGTCTTAATAAAAAAGGTTTTGCTGGGCCGGGATCTCAGCCCCTTTCATTCCTGGGTAGAGGTGCCCTTGGATTTTGAAATCGGCGGACTTCACCAAATAGGATTCCGGATCCATTTTTCCGGACAAAGTTCCCTGCTATTCAACAACGCCGTCATCGGTTTTGCCGATCAGGGGACAGGCCCCGGATCGGTGGAGGCCGAAGACCTGCTCCGACAAACCGGATTTGTCTTCACCGATTCCAAGGCATCCGGGAGGGAGGCTGTCCTGGGCAAGGCCGGAGTGCACCCCCCTATCTATCTCTGTCACGGGCCTTATCGGACCGTTTCCCCCGGTCGCTATCAGGTCGATTTTTTCCTCCGCTTAAATACAGGGACGGGTGTATCCCCAAACATCGAAGTGGCCCAAATCGAAGTGGCTACCGATATGGGGAAACGAATATTTAACAAAAAACTCGTCAAGGCCGAGGAACTCAGGACCGACCGTTATCAGCCGGTCCGGTTGCATTTTGAGATCCCCTTCCCTTGTGAACTGGAATACCGGGTCAAATTTCTGGATCAGGCCGATATCCTGGTGGACCGGATAACCGTTTCACCTTCCGAGACCCGGAAAAATGAATAATGAACGCTGAAGAATTAAAGGCAACCATCAAGCAATCGGCCGCCGGATCTCTCCTTCCCTGGGAAGAACATTACCTGGAGTACCATACGGCCCGATACCTGGATACGCTGAAAGTCCTTGGCCGGAGACCGGGGAAAACCCTGCTGGATGTCGGGGCCTTCCCCGGTCATTTGACTCTGGCCGCCCAAGCTCTGGGCTTTAATGTCCAGGGCCTGACCGGGAGGGCGGAAAGCACCCCCAGCCTGAAGATGATCGCCGACCGTCTTGAAAAACAAGGCATCCCCCTGCACATGGCCGATGTGGAAACCGAACCTTTTCCCTTTCCCGATGCCTCCTTTGATGTAGTGCTGGCTTCGGAAATCATCGAGCACCTGCATTTCAATCCCTATCGGCTTCTGAAGGAATCCTATCGGGTCCTTAAACCCGGGGGGCGGATACTGGTTACCACACCCAATCTCAATCGCTGGGAAAACATCTTTTCTCTCCTCCGGGGACGTTCAATCCATTCCCCCCTTTCAGGGAGGTTCGATGAGAGTTTCAGCTCCATCCTCTCTGCCAGGCATGTCCGGGAATATTCCGCTTCAGAACTATCTTATATGCTGGAAAGCCAAAACAAGGAAATGTATCAATTTGAACGGGTTTTGGTCCATTATTCCAAAAGCCTCGACCCCCTCTTCGCCCAACGGTTTCCTGTAAAATGGATGGATCGAATCTGGCCCCGTTTCCGTTCCAATTTAATTATTGAGGCCCAAAGACCGCAAGGGACGACACTGATTCACCCCCAGGCATTGAAGGGTTTTTCCGGAGTGTACGACATGGAAGAACATTATGCCGATATGCAGGGGATAGCCAGGATGCTGACCGTTCCTTTTCGTTGGACCCAGGGTCAGGCCCGACTCCTCCTGCCGGCCGGGAAGGCCCCTTATCAAATTTTTCATCTGAACCTGGTGCGGTTGGTCCCTGAAAGGCTGGCCCCGTCCTGGTGGACTTTTGGCATAAAAGACAAAATGATCACCCGTTTTTCTCTACCACCGGATCGTGGTTTTACCGGAGTCAGGATGGTTCTTTCCCCTGACTGGTCGGAAAATGGATTTTTCCCTTTGGTTTTGTCCGGTCTTCCCTGGAAACCTGCGGATCACCCTGTAGCCGATGATTACGAATTCTCGACCGCTGATGATCGGGAATTGGGGGTTATAGTCGGTTGGGACGGTTTCCTGCGGGAAGACTGCCGGGATGAGGATGCCCTTAACAATGCGGTCCGGCGGGAAATTCAAAATCTGGATAAAAATGAAAGCTTCAATCCTCAAGTCCATTGGCGCCGGAAACACCACGCTTATGACGATCGCTGGAGTCATCTGCAAACGCTTTTTCTGCGGGGAGCGGCCTTCCGCTCGGTATTGTCTATGGGAAAGGAGGACTGGCGGCAGCTCGGCCCGGGATGGTACTTCCTGGAAAATTGGGAGGCAGGGCCAATTCGCTGGACCAGCCGACGGGCCGAGGCCTATCTATCGGCCAAGCCTGGTAACCGACAGGTTCATCTCAAGGTCTTTACCGGCGATCCCAGGTTCGGTGAAAAGATTTCAGGCACCCTGAATCTGGAATACAGCCTGAACCGAAGCGCCTTCATTTCTTTTGGCCAGGGATATTTTGAACTTCCTGCAGGTGTCTGGACCGATCTGTTTCTCGATTTCCCCGATCCCCTTCCCGACTCAGCCATTTTACGCCTCCAGGTCCTGGTCAACGAATCCCGGGTGCCGGCCAGGTGTCTGCCGGATTCTTCCGACGTCCGGGAATTAGGGTTGGCCGTGGCCGGAATGGCCGTTCGCTGATGGGTCGTGCCACCTATTAAACAGCTAAAGGCCCTCAAATTTTTTTATTGAAAAAAAGCGACTATACCCTCTATAGTACCTCCCGAATATCGAACGGCTTTTTAGTTTGGAGGGATTTATGAAGCATCTTTTTATTATTTTAACCTTTTTTTTATTTTTTATTTCAACGTCCTCCGCCCAAGAAAGCGGAAGGCCGGACCAGATCCAAACAGATATATCCCAGCAGGACCTGGTATCCAGGGGGGGTGGAATAAAAACCCGGGAGGAAAGAAACTGGGGGCTGTCCATGGGGATTCATTCCTCCTTTTTTAAAATGCAGAAAAATAAAGGTGAAATATTCAGGAATATCAACTTATTAGACGAAGAACAGCATTACCTCCCCTATAAGCCTTCGGTTCAGATCCTTATTTCCCCTTATTTCGCCCTTGATTTTTTTTACGATCATTTCAAAGCCGCTGCCTTGAACCGGGCCTTTGATGTTTATCCCGAACATGACCGGAGGTGGACAGACGGTTATCTGGATTGGTCGCCGTTGATGATGAGTATCCAGTTCCGCTGGCCTCATTTTCACCCGGCCGTCACTCCTTATGTATTAGGAGGGATGAGCTATACCAAAACCTCCTGGGAACGAAATGACTGGTATTATTACGGCTTTCCCAGTCAGGAAGTTTATAATCAATGGACCGGCCAGGGTCTTAAGCCAGAGGATTATCCCAATAACGGGTACCGGCGTATTTTCGCCACCGAGGATCATTGCCTCGGGGTACTCGTGGGCTTGGGATTGGATTATCGGATATATAAAAACTGGGCCTTGAATCTGGACTGGCGCTATCATTGGGCCAAGGTCAATTTCACCTATACCCTGGCCTATGACGATGGGCAGTACGTCGTTGGTCGGGATGGGGGGACATTTTATCTGGATTCCTGGATGTTGAGTCTGAGCCTGAAATATTTCTTTTAACCATACCTGGAGAAAAAATGGGCGGGATGCCGTCTCAAAACTTTTTTGAGGCCGCGGTCATCGGCGGTGGTTTTTACGGCTGCTGTCTGGCCGCCTTTCTAAGCGAGTACTATGCCGATGTAGTGCTGGTGGAGAAAGAAAACGATCTCTTGACCCGTGCTTCCTATGCCAACCAA
>JBFMBU010000008.1:0-9927 GCA_040755035.1 Thermodesulfobacteriota bacterium | reverse complement strand
CTATGGTCCAGCAAAACTCAAATGTACAGCAATTTTGCCGAAAAATGGGGATAAAAAATGAGATCCCTGCGGTTCAATGAAAATGACCGGCAGTTGATGAAAAAACTTGGGATTTCTCAAGCGCAGGTCAGGGCTCAATTGGCCCGGTTTCAGAGGTCTTCGGGACTTCTCCGTCTTCGTCGCCCCTGCACCCTGGGAGACGGGATTCAACAAATTCAGCCAAACCAAACAGAGGAGCTGATCGCTTTGCAGGAAGAAGCCGCCCGGGAAGGGCGCTTTACCAAATTCATCCCCGCTTCCGGGGCCGCCACCCGGATGTTTCAATCCCTGCTGGCTGGGACCGCAACGTGCGCTGAATCAGGCGGAAAAACTAATGAAACCGGGTGCGGTCCAGATGTCCTGGAGGGCTTTTGTTCGGACTTGGGCCGGTTTCCATTTCATCAGGACTTGCTGACCATTCTGGAAGAAAAAGGGATCGATCTTGAGCAAGCTGTCAGCCAGGGAAAACGGCAGGAGGTCGTGGACCTCCTCCTTACCGACAAGGGGTTGAACTACCTTAACCTCCCTAAGGGGTTGCATAAATTTCACCGCTATCCTGATTGGTCCCGCACCGCCCTTGAAGAACACCTGGTGGAGGCTGCCCTGACCATCGTCGATCAAAAGGATCTCTGCCGGCTTCATATCACGGTTTCTCCGGAACATGAACAGACCGTCAGGAATTTTATTAAAAACATCCAGAAGGATTACAAACGGTATTTTTCCTGCCAATATAAAATATCATTTTCCTCTCAAAGTCGTTCCACCAACACCCTGGCTGTGGATTTAGAAAACCGACCGTTTCGAACCGACAGCGGGGAGATGCTTTTTCGTCCGGGCGGTCATGGTGCCTTGCTAAAAAACCTGAACAGGCTGAAAGCCGACCTGGTCTACATTAAAAATATCGACAATGTCCAGCCGGACAGGCTTAAAGAAAAAACCATTATCTGGAAAAAGATACTGGGGGGGTACTTAGTCGGGGTTGAACAGGAAATCCATCGTTTATTAAGACAATTGGTCCAGGAAATTGATCGAGAAATATATATTGAAGAAGGCTTCAATTTTTGCCGGAATTCCATAAACCGACCCCTTCCACCGGACTTTTGGGAACGATCCGGGAAAGAACAAGGCGCCTTCTTGCTAAACACTCTGAACAGGCCGATTCGCGTTTGCGGTATGGTAAGAAATGAAGGGGAACCCGGGGGCGGACCTTTCTGGGTGGAAGGAAAAGACGGCAGTCTGTCCCTGCAAATTGTGGAAAAGGCTCAAGTCGATTTAGAGACATCCGGACAAAAAGAATGTTTGGACGCCTCCACCTATTTTAATCCTGTAGACCTGGTTTGTTCGCTGAGAAATTTCGAAGGCCGCCCTTTTGACCTACAACGGTTTGCAGACCCAGAAGCGGTTTTTATTTCCCGGAAGTCCTTCCAGGGCCGGGAACTGAAGGCCCTGGAATTGCCCGGGCTTTGGAATGGGGCTATGGCCGGATGGATTACGCTATTTGTGGAAGTACCCGCTAAGACCTTCAGTCCGGTCAAGACCGTCTATGACCTGTTGCGGCAGGAACACCAACCGGAGGCCTAATCTTTCTTATAACCCTATCTGGGCTTCGGCTGGTCCGGGTTGGGGAGCTATCCCGATTTCCTCATCGGTGAGATAACAGGCAGGGTCGGAGGCCCAGAGGTCTCCGGTGACGGCTTCGGCCCGGACCCGGAAATTGCCGGCGCAAATATCCAGCCAGCGGCACTTTGAACAACGGCCGCTGATATATTTTTTTTTATCTTTCAGTTTGGCCATCAGAGGATGGGTCCGGTCTTCCCATAAGGCGCTGAAGGGTTGACGGCGCACATTTCCAAAAGAATAATGACGCCAGAACTGGTCGGCATGGACCTCTCCATCCCAGCTGACGCAACCTATCCCCCGGCCGGAGCTGTTGCCTTCATTCATTTTCAATAGATCCAGGACCTCGGCGGCACGGGGTGAATTTTCTTTCAGCAGGCGCAGATAGAGATAGGGCCCGTCGGCGTGATTATCCACGGTGAGCACTTCCTTTTCCTCTCCCGTTTCATATAAGGCCCTGGTGCGGTCCATGATCAAATCAACGGCTTGTCTGGTCTGGATATGATCCAGATCCTCTTTGACCAGCCGGGAACCCCGGCCGGAATAGACTAAGTGGTAAAAACAGACCCTGGGGATATTTTCCTTTTGAAGCAAATCAAAAATCGAATCGATCTGATCGAAGTTCTGCCGGTTGATGGTAAAGCGCAGTCCTACCTTGATCCCCGCATCCTGACAGTTCCTGATCCCGGTCAAGGCCTGAGCAAAAGCCCCGCTGACCCCGCGGAACCGGTCGTTGACCGCTTCCATTCCATCCAGACTGATTCCGACATAGGAAAGCCCGATGGCTTTCAAGGTCTTGGCCAAGTCAGGGCTGATCAGGGTCCCGTTGCTGGAAATAACCGCCCGCATTCCCTTATCCACGGCATAGTGGGCCAACTCCGGCAGGTCCGGACGCAGGACCGGTTCTCCGCCGGAGAAGAGAATAACCGGGGCCCCGAAAGCGCTCAGATCATCAAGCAAGGTTTTTCCCTCTTGAGTAGTCAGCTCTCCACTGCCCGGTTTACCTGAGGCCCGGGCATAACAATGACGGCATTTGAGATTGCACTGGCGGGTCAGGTTCCAGACCACGACCGGTTTTTTATCCTGAGAAAATTGTAATAAATGGGAGGGGAGTCGGGCTGAGTGCCGCCCGTAACGCAGGGCGTCCGAGGGTTCAACGGTCCCCAGATAAAGTTTGGAAATGCCGATCATCAATTACGCTCCTTGGGGGCTATATTCCAGGATGCCGGAGAAAGGGCTTTGGATAATAGTATAAAAAAACGGCGTTGCCAAGGGAAAATCATCGATCCATTTCGATCTATTCCTCAGACCGGTAATGGGCCTGGAGCAAATTCTGAATATAACCTTCAGGGCCGGATACTGCTTCCGGCGTGATCAGAAAGCGTTTAAGTCCGGTTTTTTCCCGAACCAATTTAAACCCATATTCAAAATCTTTGGACAAATTCTCGCAGATCGAACGGACACTTACCTGGGAGGCCAAAGCCATTTGCAGGACCGTGTCCATACCGTCTTCGGTGAATTTTAAACCGATTCCGAATCGTTCAAAAAAACCAATTTCATATTCTCGGGCCTGACGGATCATATCATTGACTTCCTCAATGGAACGGGGAAAATCCTGGATCAACTCCAAACTGCGGCGGGCGATCAGTTTAAGACGGTATTCCGTTATTCCGCTATCGAACCGGCCGGAGAATTCCGCCATTTTTCCTTTCAGCTTCTCTGCCAGGGCCATTTCTTCCCGCTCCCAGCTTGCTTCGAAGCGGACTTTGGTCTGTACGTCTTCCGGATCATTCAACAGCGCTTCCAATTCTTTTTCCGGTTCCAGGATCACCGCCTCTGTAACCAGAAATTGTCTGATAACGGTGGAGGGCATTTTTTTTTCAAAGCGGAGCAAGGCTTTTTCCACCACACTCACCAGACCTCTGGCCCCGGTTTTTTCCAGGGCCGCTTTCCGGGCCAACAAACGCAAGGCTTCATCCTCAAAAAGGATGTCGATGCCATAGGACTTGAAATCCCTTTTCTTGCTTCTGATGATCGGATTGTTGGGATTTTTCAGGATCTGATAGAGGTCCGCTTCGGTCAGTTCTTCCAGAACAACAGCTACGGGTAGACGTCCGACGAATTCCGATTCAAAGCCATAGCCGATCAGATCCTCAGCCCGCACCTGACCCAGGAGATTGGGCCCCACTTGTTTGGATTTGAGGGAAGCTCCGAACCCCATACCCTTTTCCTGCATCCTTTTCCGAATGATTTTATCCAGTTCATTAAAGGCCCCGCTGACGATAAAAAGGATGTTTTTGGTATTGACCGTCCGTTTTTCTTTTTTACCTGTTTTCCTGAAGACTTCTATAGCCTGAATTTGGGAAATGGGATCGTGAGCGACCTTCAGGTCCACCTCCGTTTCCTCCATGGGCTTGAGCAAGGCCCTTTGGACCCCGGTTCGGGAAACATCCGGTCCCAAAATATGACCGCTGGCCGCGATTTTATCGATTTCGTCGATATATATGATCCCGTATTGGGCCAATTCAATATCGTCTCCGGCTTCATAGACCAGGTCCCGCACCAGGTCCTCCACATCGCCACCCACATACCCGGTTTCACTGAATTTGGTGGCATCCCCTTTGACGAAAGGGACCCCCAATTTTTTAGCGATGAGTTTGATTAAATAAGTCTTTCCCACTCCGGTAGGGCCGATCATGATAATATTGTTTTTGATCATACCCACCGAGTCCGTCCCCTTGGCCTTATCCCGTTCTTCCCAGTATTTTATGCGGTTGAAATGGGTACAAATTTTTGTGGCCAGTACCGCTTTGGCTTCATCCTGCCGGATAACATATTCATCCAGATAGGCCTCCAGTTCTTCCGGTTTCAGGTCAAAATTGATTTTATCGGATACGGATTTGGAAGATTTGGAAACGGTTTGGGAATCCCCGGTCTCTTCTTTAGGAAATACCAGGGGGGTTACGATCTTTACTTTATCCCCATATTTTCGGGCCAAATAATCGCTTAATTCCCTTTCCAATTCTTTTGGGGTGGGGAGTTTCTGACCAATTTCTTGAAATTGAATATTTGGGTCTTCAGGATATTTCATTATGCCTCCATTCAGGACCTTTGGGAGCCATTTTTATATAATTCATTGATATAATATATAGTTTTATAAAAAGGCCTCCTTTTTCAGCCTTTTCCCGTTTTTAAAAATTTTTATTAATATAAGGCCTCTCCCTGCCTATTTCAACTGCCGGTTTTTTTGATGGGGCAAGGGGAGAAATTTTAAGAATTTCGAAAGGTAATCCTGTTTTTTGCTTGACAAGCCCTGTTATTTTACTATAGTGACATTAAAGTGGTAAAGAATGGGGTGTAGTGGTAGGATTGGGCATAGAAAAGGGAGAAAAAGGTGTTTCGGGGACATTCCTTTCATGTTGTTGATTCCAAAGGGCGGGTCAGTGTACCGGCCCGTTTCCGGGATCTGATCAAAAACAATGGTGATCCTCGCCTGATTATTACCAATTCTGATTTTTGCTTATCGGTTTACCCCTATAAAGAATGGCAGGAGATCGAAGAAAAGATCAGCCAACTCTCCCTGGTGGACAAAGATATTCGGTCCTATAAACGTTTTTTAATTTCCGGGGCCTGTGAATGCAGCCTGGACAGCCAAAGCCGAATCCTGATCCCTCCCACCCTTCGTGAACAGGCCGGCCTGCTGAAAGATGTTGTGCTCTCCGGACTGCTAAAATATTTTGAAATTTGGGATAAGGTAAGATTTGAAGAAGAACAGGCCAAAAGCAGACAAAACCTGTCTGCTCTGGAAGATAAACTGGCCTCGTTGGGCCTTTAAAGGGAGCATCTACAGCGATAATCCATCAGCCGGTAATGGTGCATGAAGTGATTCATTTTCTTCGCTGTGCCGAGGGGGGTATCTTTGTTGACGGGACCCTTGGAACGGGAGGACACACACTGGCCATTTTCAAGCACAGTCCAGCAACAACCCAGGTCATCGGGATTGACCGTGATCCTGAGGCCCTAAATACGGCCCGCCACCGTTTAAAACCGTTTTCCGAACGACTGCGTCTGGTAAAAGGAAAGTTCGGGGAAATTCGAGATATCCTTTCCGGATTGGGTGTCCGAGCTGTAGACGGCTTTCTGCTTGATCTGGGTTTTTCTTCTCTGCAGATCGAGGGTCCGGGAAGGGGTTTCAGTTTCCAGCGGGAAGAGGCCTTGGATATGCGGATGGATCAAAATCAAGGGGAAAAGGCCGGGGAATGGCTGGGCAGGGTGGAAGAAAAAGAACTGGCAGCGGTATTGAAGGAATTCGGGGAAGAAAGACAGGCCAGGCAGTTGGCGCGCAGGATCAAGGCCTCTCAAGCTAAAAAACCCTTTCAGACCACCCTGGAACTGGCCAACATGATCGCCAGCGTCGTACCGCGGGCCGGCCGAATCCACCCGGCCACCCGAACTTTTCAGGCCTTGAGGATCGTCATCAATGATGAACTGGAACAGTTGAAGCAGTTTCTGGACCAGTTTCTGGATCTCTTATCCGAAGGGGGGAGAGTTTGCCTGATTTCTTATCATTCTCTGGAGGACCGGCTTATCAAACAATCCTTTCTTCGGCTGGAAAGAGGCGTGGCTGATCCCCTTGGCCTTAAAAATCCCTGGAAACCGGAAGGGCAACCGGGATTTAAAAGATGTATCACAAAAGCGGTGCAGCCTACCAAGGAGGAGGTTCTGCAAAACCCGCGAGCACGAGGGGCCAAGTTAAGGGTCGGTATACGGATGGAGGGGTTGATATGAAGGCCTCGATCAAACCCCAACCCCGCAACCGGGAAAAACCCGCCCGAAACAGGACGCTGCGTCGGCCCATCAAGTACCTGATCATCCTCTCGGCCTTTTTCGTGCCGGCGGTGTTTGCCTTCATTTGGCTCCGGGTCCAGACCGTACATCTCAGTTACGATATCGCCAGGGCACAAAAACAGAAAAGGGTCATGACCGAAATCAATAAAAAACTTCGCCTCCAACTGGCCAACATGAAGTCTCCGGAACGGATCGAAGGAATTGCCTTGACCCAGTTGGGATTAAGGATTCCAGAAAAAGGACAGATCGAGATTTTGAAATGAAAACGGACCAGCCTTACAGCCTTCGTTTCCGTTTATATTGGATCTTCGGACTGTTCGGTCTGATCTTTATTCTGATTATCGGCCGGGCCTTTCAGTTGCAGGTTTGGGAAGGGCCCCGGCTGGCCGGGATAGCCAAGGGAGAAATGGAGAAAATGATTCCCCGTTCCCATAAACGGGGGGTCATTTATGACCGGAACCGGTTTGAACTGGCCATGACTGTTGAAATGGAATCCATCTTTGCCCAGCCACGGGAAATAAAAAATATCCAGCAGGCTTCCTGCCAGTTGAGCCCCCTGCTGTCGTTGGACCGGAACAGGGTTTCAACCCTCCTCGGACAACCCAAACCGTTTGTCTATTTAAAACGCCGGGCCACCCCGGATGAGTACCAGGCGGTTCGGAATATCGCCCTGGAGGGGGTGTACTTTACCAAAGAAGCCCAGCGTTTTTATCCCTATCGGGACCTGGCCTGCCATGTCCTCGGCTTCATCGGCCTGGATCCCAACGGTCTGGAAGGGCTGGAAAGACAATACAATGATTATTTGAAAAGTCCCTACCGCTATGAACCCAGTTTCCGGGACGCCTTTGGCAAGACCCTTTATCTGAACGACTTGGAATCCATCCAGGAAAATGAAGGACACCACTTAGTCCTGACCCTGGATAAAAACATCCAGTACTTCACTGAAAAAGAATTAAAAAAGGGCGTGGCCAAGGCCCAGGCCAAAGGGGGGGTGGCCATTGTCCTCAATCCCAAGAATGGAGAAATCCTGGCCTTAGCCAATATTCCCGGTTTTAATTTGAACAGCTTTCAAAAGACCCCTCCGGCCTATTGGAGAAATCAAGCGGTAACGGATACTTTCGAACCGGGTTCCACCTTCAAGGCTTTTTTAATGGCCGCCGCTTTGGAAGAGAAGAAGTTTTCCATAAACGATATGATTTTTTGCGAAAACGGAAAATACCGCGTAGGCAGCCATATTATTCATGATGTCCACCCTCATGGCTGGCTTTCTTTTCAGGATGTCCTCAAGGTTTCCAGCAATATCGGGGTCACCAAGATTGGGAAAAAATTAGGGATGAAATCCCATTATACCTACCTTCGGAATTTTGGATTCGGCCGGGCCACGGCTATTGATCTTCCGGGAGAGGTGGAGGGAGTGGTCTGGCCTTACCAACGGTGGGGTGAGATTGAGGCCTCGAATATCTGTTTCGGCCAGGGGGTTACGGTAACCGGGCTTCAATTGGCCGCTGCCCTGGGGGCCATTGCCAATGACGGCCGGCTGATGAAACCCCATTTGGTCAGGGAAATCCTGGATCAGAAGGGTCATCCGGTAAAAGAATTTCTTCCCCAAACCATTCGACAGGTCATCTCTCCGGAAACCGCCCGGGTGATGCGGACCCTCCTGGCCCGGGTCACCGAACCGGGGGGAACAGCTACCCTGGCGGCTATTGAAGGCCTCTCCGTTGCCGGGAAGACGGGGACGGCTCAGAAGGTGTCGCCTGAAACCAAACGTTATGCCCCGGGTAAATGTATTTCCACCTTCATGGGTTTTTTACCGGCCGAAGCTCCGACCCTGGTCATGGTCGTCACCATAGACGAACCTAAGGGTTCCCATTACGGCGGGGTTGTGGCGGCTCCCATATTCAAAGCCATTGCCGAACAGATTATGCCCATACTGGGCATAAAAAGACCGGCGATGGTCGCCCCTGCTCTTCAACCCCAGGAGCCCTGGTTTGAAAAACCGGACCCGAGTCAATTTATCATGGTCCGCAGACCTGAAGGAGAACCGTCCCTGGACGCCTCCATTGGATCAACCGGTCGGGTTATGCCCGACATGCGGGGTTTGACCATGCGCAAGGTTTTGGAGATGATGAATGAGTATGAAATTCCGGTTATCATGACCGGCAGCGGCAGGGCTGTAGCCCAGTCCCCGTCGCCGGGTACTATTATCAGTCAAAAAACTCGCTGTCAGGTCCAGTTCAGGCCGGTCCTGTAAAGGAAAATTTTTTGCGGCTTCAGGAATTGCTAAAGGTCCTGCCCCAGGCTGAAGTTGAGGGGAAGAGAGAGTTGGAGATAACCCATCTGGCGTATGACTCGCGCAAGGTCGGAGAGCAAGGGGTGTTTGTGGCCATCAAGGGCCATCAGCTTGATGGGCACAGCTATATAGAACAGGCGGTAAAAAATGGTGCCGGGGCTGTCGTTGTGGAGGAAGATCGACCCCTTCCCTCCGGGGTAACACGGATCAGGGTAAACAACAGCCGGGAGGCCATGTCAGGATTATCGGCCTGTTTTTTCGGATATCCGGCTACAAAATTAAAACTGGTGGGGATCACCGGGACCGGGGGAAAAACGACCACCGCATACCTGGTTGAATCGGTGTTGACTGCCGCGGGGATTCGGACCGGCGTTTTGGGGTCGGTTTCCTACCGATACGGAGTCAAGGCGCATCCGGCCCCGGTAACCACGCCGGAATCCCTGGATCTGCAGGAACTCTTGGCCGGGATGGTTGAAGAAAAGGTGACCCATGTGGTTATGGAGGTCTCTTCCCATGCCCTGGACCAGGGCCGCGTGGGCCAGATCGCCTTTGACCAGGCGGTATTTACCAACCTATCCCAGGATCATCTGGATTACCACCTGGACATGGAATCTTATTACCAAGCCAAAGCCCTTTTGTTTCGTCGTTATTTAAGAGGGCAAGGACAGGGGTTGGCATTGATCAACAGGGATGATTCTTATGGACAGCGTCTCTGGCAGGAATGGCCGGGTCCCAAACAGGATTTCGGGATAATGCAAAAGGCTGCTTATGGCCTCCTGGAGGAGCATTCCGATTTAAAAGGGACCCTCGCCCGCATCCGGACTCCCAAAGGCGAGTTTTCCTTGCGCTCTCCGTTGATCGGGAGATTCAACCTCTATAACATACTGGCGGCCTGGGCGGTGGGGGAACATTTTGATCTGGAAGGGGAGGAGATACAAAAGGGTATTGAATCCCTGGGCCGGGTTCCGGGAAGAATGGAACCGGTCCCTAATACAAAAAACTTGACGGTTTTGGTTGACTATTCCCATAAGCCGGAGGCCTTGCGTTTTGCCCTCTCGGCTTTGCGGGAATACGGCAGCGGAAAAATCCTGACGGTCTTCGGCTGTGGTGGGGATCGGGACCGGAAGAAA
>JBFMBU010000007.1:0-2618 GCA_040755035.1 Thermodesulfobacteriota bacterium | reverse complement strand
ATTGCCTGGTCCCGGCGGATAATCTTTTGGGTGTGGAAAATCAGGGTTTTTATGGTATCATGGGCAACTTTCAAAACGAAAGGCTCCAGTTGGCAGTTATGGCCAACATGACCGCCCTGATGGCTTATGAAGAATCTCTGAAATATGTAAAACAGCGTCAGGCCTTCGGTCGTAATCTGGAAGGATTCCAGGTCATCCGTCATAAGCTGGCGGACATGGCCACCCAGATCGAGGCCAGCCGGGAGTTCACCTATCGCATCGCAGCCAAGATCGAGGCCGGTCTGAACCCGATCAAGGAAATATCCATGGCCAAAAATTTTGCCTGCCAGGTCAGCGACCTGGTGACCTATGAAGCGGTCCAGATCCACGGCGGATACGGATATATGCGGGAATGCCTGGTGGAACGGCTCTACCGGGACAACCGCATCCTCTCCATCGGCGGCGGCACCCAGGAGATCATGAAAGAAATTATCAGCAAGATGATTTTATAATACTACGGTTCATCTTAAAAAAGATATTGGGCAAAGGGATCAAGGAGTCAAGGATTCGAGGATTCAAAGGTAAATCATCAAAACCTATAAGGGCATTTCCGGTTTTTTTTAAAATATAATAAACCAAAGGAGGTCCCCATGAGAATCAACATCGGCGAAGTCTTGACCAAAAGGTCGTTTTTAACCCCTGAGCGGGAAGGGCTGGTCTGCGAAAAGGTCCGCCGCACCTACCGTGAACTGAATGATCGGGCCAACCGTCTGGCCAATGCCATGAAAGCCCTGGGGGTAGGTCATGGGGACCGGGTGGGTATCCTGGCCCTGAATGAACCGGAATATTATGATCTGTATTTCGGCTTGGGAAAAATCGGGGCCATCCTGGTACCGGTGAATTACCGGCTGGCCGGACCGGAGATTCAGTTCATTCTCTCGGATTGCGAAGCCAAGGTATTCGTCTTCGGCAAGGAATACAAAGATATCGTCGATTCGATCCGAAAGGACATTACCGCTAGGGATCTGATAGCCATTTCCGATGAGCCGATCGAATGGGCAAAATCCTACGAATCCCTGATCAGCAGCGCTTCGGACAAGGAACCGGAAATCGTCGGCGGCGACGACGACACCCTGACCATTCTTTATACCTCGGGCACCACCGGCCGTCCCAAAGGGGCCGAGTTGACCCACAACTATTATTTCTGGAACTCGGTAAATATCTTGTCCACCTTAGGTATAGATGTGGGCAACAACACCTTGATCGCCTTGCCCCTTTTTCATATTGGTGCCCTGGCCATACCTCCCTACCTGGTCCACGCCGGAGGAAAGGCCATTTTATTGCGCAGCCTGGACCCCCAGCGTTTCCTGGAACTGTTGCAGGAAGAAAAAATCACCGGATTTGGATCAGTACCGGCCCTGCTGGACATCCTGAAGTGGGTTCCCAATTTCGAGAAATATGACTGGAGTTCCGTGCGAAATATCCTGGTCTATGCCGCCCCGGTACCGGTGACCCTGATCAAGGAATATGCAGCGGCCGGGATCCAGGTCCGTCAGTTATACGGCCTGACCGAGGGCAATACCGCCACTGTCCTGGATCCGGAAAATGCCTTGACCAAAGTTGGTTCCTGCGGCAAGCCGTTCTTTCACACTGAGGTTCGTGTCGTCGATGACGAGGGAAAGGATGTCGGCCCGGACATCAATGGAGAGATATTGTTAAGAATGCCGAATATGATGAAAGGTTATTGGAACCGGCCTAAAGACACAGCGGCCACCATCAAAGACGGCTGGCTCTATACCGGCGATATCGGAAAAATGGACGCTGAGGGGTTCTTTTACATACTCGATCGCAAGAAGGACATGATCATCTCCGGCGGGGAAAATATTTATCCGGCGGAGATTGAAGACTATCTCTTAAATCACCCCAAGATCGCCGATGTGGGCGTCATCGGTTATGCCCATGAAAAATGGGGGGAAGCGGTCAAGGCCATTGTCGTCCTCAAACCGGGAGAAACGCTGACCGAAGCCGAACTGATCGAATGGTGTCAGGGTAAAATCGGACGGTTCAAAATCCCCAAATCGGTGGTTTTTACCAATGCTATCCCCCGGACACCGACAGGAAAGATCTTAAAGACGGTTCTCAGGGAACAATATAATGTCTAATAGACTCCGAAAAAGTCCATCAACAGACCGAAGAAGATCAGGTCGCTCCTAAAGTTAGACGGTGTTGATCCAACGAAAAATCCCCCCTCAATCCCATTTACAATGGGGGGTTGAGGGGGGATTGGTCAAAGGGTTTCCAAAAAGAACCTTTTATGGAAATCGAGTTGATTCGCCTTTCAAAATTGAATTTCCAGATGGACACTAATTATAAAAGTTGAGCAAATAATACCTTTCCCAATATCCCGGTTTCTCATAAAGACCATTTTTTAAAACCGGAATATATTGCCCGTGTTCATGAATGTAGTAGTTTTCCCGTTTTTCCAGTTCTCCCTTCGTCAGCCCTGAAACGCCGACAAAGACCAACATAACCAAAATCATTCCACCTAAAACTAATAACATATTTTCCATCTCCTTAAGTTGTGTAATAAATTTTCAGCAGAATCCCGGTCCCCGTATCGGTCGATTTCATCGACCTCA
>JBFMBU010000006.1:0-12600 GCA_040755035.1 Thermodesulfobacteriota bacterium | reverse complement strand
TTCCTGGGCCGCGGCATAGGTGGCGATGCCGCCCCCCAAAATCATAACCGGGCCCTTGAAGGCGATTTTTTCCTGGGGTGATAGTTCAAGGGCGGCCAGACCGGCCACAGCGGCCCGAATCAATTTGTTGCCCTTCTGGGCCATATCTTCGGGCGAAAGGTTGTGCACGGCGGCCACATGGTCGCGCAGGTTGACCATATCCACCTGACCTTCAAAAAAACCCTCTTTCATCATTTCTTTTTCGATTTTGGAAAGCAGGATCCGGGCCTCGCAGCCGGCCACCACGATGCGGTTCAAACCCATTTCCCTGATGGTTTCTTTTATTCTGGTTAAACCGGGGGCATTACAGGAAAGGGGGATGACCTCGGTATTTGCCACCTCCGGGTCTTCCCGGACCAGTCGCTCCAGGACCTCGAGGTCGACCTTGGATTCGATGCGGCCGTCACATTTACAGATAAAGACCCCGATTTTGTATGAACTGTTCATAAAACCTCCTTCTCAATACATTTTCGGAAATGGATTCAAGATTTCGGGATGCCCAAAGGACCTCGCACGGAGTCCAGCTTGGACTGCATGGCGCCGGTGGGGCAGACCGTGACACAGGAACCGCAAGCCACACAGGCCTCCGAGGGTTTGCCGAAGGGGGTGCCTATGAATTTATGGACCCCGCGACCAACCGTAGTTATGGCAGAAACACCTACTACCTCCCGGCAGACTCGCATACACAACCCACAGAGCATGCACTGCTCATTCGGATTTTCGATTTTAAAACGCGTGGATTTTACTCCGTATTCAGCGGCCAGGGCCTGAATTTCTTTACTGGCAGGACATTCGGCCAGAAGCATTTCCAGCACCCAACGGCGAACGTTTTTCACTCGTTCGCTGTCGGTCAATATCTTGATTCCTTCCTTTACCGGATACATGCAGGAAATGACTACCTTAGACCAGTTGCCTTCGACAACCTCAACCACACAAAGTCGACAACCTCCGCTGGGTTCGACGGATTCATGATAACATAGGGTGGGGATATGGATGCCGTATTCCCTGGCGGTCTCCAGGACGGTCCACCCTTCTTCCGCTTTCACGGTTTGGTCGTTGATCTTAAAGGGCACGGAACGGGTTTTTGTTGTTTCTTTTTTTGGCATGGGATTACCTCTCTATTCCACAATCACGGCATTAAATTTACAGGCATCTTTACACATACCGCAGCGGATGCAGTCCTTTTCGGCAATAGTATGCGCTTTTTTCTTTTCACCGGTGATACATTCCTGAGGACAATTACGGGCGCATAAACCACAGCCGGTACAAGCCTCCGGGTCGATACGGTAGGTGATCAAGGCCTTACAGACCCCAGCCGGGCATTTTTTGTCCACTATGTGGGCCAGGTATTCATCTCGAAAATATCTTAAAGTTGTCAGTACCGGGTTAGGAGCGCTTCCTCCCAAGGCGCATAAAGAGCCGTCTTGAATAGCCTTGGCCAGGCTTTCCAGTTCATCAATATCCTCCACGGATCCTTCCCCTTTAGAGAAACGTTCCAGAAATTGAAGCATCCCTTTTAAGCCCAAACGGCAGGGGAGGCATTTCCCACAAGATTCATCTTCTAAAAACTTTAAAAAATATCGAGCTATATCGACCACACAATCGGTGTCATCCATGACGATCATACCACCGGACCCCATCATGGAACCGACTTTGGTTAAAGAATCAAAATCAACCGGGACGTCCTTCAAAGAATAGGGAATACATCCCCCCGAGGGCCCTCCGGTTTGAACCGCCTTGAACTGGTTCTTGCCTGGGACCCCTCCGCCGATCTCCTCAACAATTCGCGACAAAGGGACGCCCATGGGCACTTCAACTAGTCCCACATTCTTCACTTTTCCTACCAGAGAAAAGGCTTTGGTGCCGGTACTGTTGGATGGACCGATGCCGGCATACCATTTTCCACCCTTCTCAAGGATGACCGGGATGTTGGCCCAAGATTCCACATTGTTCAATACGGTAGGACGATTCCAAAGGCCTCTTTCCACCGAGCGGATATATTTTGCCCGAGGCTCGCCAGCCCGGCCTTCGATGGAGGTAAACAGGGCTGTGGATTCCCCGCAGACAAAGGCCCCGGCTCCGCGGTTAATCTGCAGATCAAAATCATATCCGGTTCCCAGAATATTTTTACCCAACATGCCGAGTTCGCGGGCCTGCTGGATGGCCCGGGTCAGGTTTTTTATGGCAATCGGATATTCGGCCCGCACATAAAGAAAACCCTGATTGGCCCCTATGGCATAGGCCCCGATAATCATGCCCTCCAGAACAGCGTGGGGATCTCCTTCCATAATAGCCCGGTCCATAAAGGCGCCGGGATCGCCTTCGTCCCCGTTGCAGACCACAAAAGCCGGTCCCGGGTCCTTTTTTAAGGCTGAAATAGCCGAACGCCATTTTCTGCCGGTTGGGAATCCAGCCCCGCCGCGACCCCGTAATCCGGAGAGTTCAATTTCTTTAACCACCTCATCGGGGGTCATGGAGGTTAAGGCCTTGGCGGCGGACTGGTAAGCCCCCCGGATCAAGGCATCTTCCAATAGAACGGGATCGATGTGTCCCAAATTACGGGTGGCGATTTTCTGCTGCATCTTATAAAAGGGGATGGAGGCTGAATCCTTATAGGTTGTTCCGTCTTCGGAATATAACAACCGGTTAATAATTTCCCCTTTAATGATAGTTTTTTCCACGATTTCTTCCGCGTCGGCCGGTTTGACTTTGGAATAAAAAAGGTCTCCCGGAGAAATGGAAACCAAGGGCCCGATTTTACAGAAACCGTGACAACCGGTTTCTTTCATCAAGGGTTCAATGGCGATGTCCTGTCCTTTAGCTTTGCAGGCTTTTTTTAAGGCCTGCACTACTTTGTCCGCTCCCTGAGCCAGACAGCCCGGCCCGAGACAGACCCGGATCACCGGCTGGTCAGGGTCAAGGGATTCTATGACCTTTTTTTGTATTGTCTGGAGTTCCTCAATAGTTGTAATTCGTTCCATATCTCACCTCATAGGGGGTTATTCGAATTTTTTCAGGAAATTTTTAGTGGTTCTCTGAGTGGCACCCCCCAGATATTCCTCGTCGATCATCACCACCGGAGCCAGGGCACAGGCCCCCAGGCAGTTCACAGTTTCCAAGGAAAATTTGAGGTCTTCCGTAGTATGGCCTCGCTCAATGCCCAGATCCCTTTCCAAACTTTCGGCAATCCTTTCTCCACCTTTCAGATGACAGGCCGTACCCAGACAAACTCTGATTTCATGTTCCCCTTTGGGTTCGAGGCTGAAAGATTTATAAAAGGTGGCCACAGCATAGGCCTGGGTCAAAGGGACGCCGGTATGATCGCAAACCAGGGTCATAGCCTCGGGAGAGATATAATTGTAGGCGGCCTGAATATCCTGAAGCAGGAATATCAGCGATTCCGGTTTTCCCGGATACCTTTCAATAATGTCATCAATATCTACATGTTCTTTGCTCACCTGGAAGACCTCCTTGGAAAAGTCATTAGGCTCAAAAACCCGCCTTTGTCTCCGGATTCTGCAAGAGCAGGGCCATGTTGATTAACTTATTGAAATTATGTATATAATATGGTTTAAAGATGGCAGGAAAGAAATTATTGAAACAAGAAAAGTTTCAAAAAGCGTGGACTGGTTAAGAAAAAAAAGATATTTTTTTAAAAATAATAAATATAATTAATATATTATAAGAAATTGTTTCCGTGAAACGTATTGAAACAACATGAAACAATAATTCATGATAAGCCAAATTCTTTCATCTTGCGCCAAAGAGAGGTGCGGCTAATTCCTAATAAGTTGGCGGCTTCTTCCCTTTTTCCCCTGACCTTGGCCAAGGTTCGCTGAATGGTTTCACGGTCCAGGCCTTCTGTCGGCATGGGAATGGAGTCCTGTCTTCTTTCCTCCATGAATTCATCCATGGCCGGAAGGTGATTGAGAAAGATGACCGGCCCTTTGACAAAAACATAGGCATGTTCCAACACCCTTTCCAGTTCCCGTACGTTACCCGGCCAGGGATGGGTCAGGAAAAGTCGCAACACTTTAGGATCCACCCCCCGGACTTCTTTCTTGTATTTATCGTTGAAGCGGGTGATGAAATGATCGATCAGGAGCGGGATATCTTCTTTACGTTCCCTCAAAGGGGGGATAGTGATGGGGACCGTGCGCAAACGATAAAACAAATCTTCCCGGAATGTCCCATCCCGAAGGGCCTTGGCCAGATCGCGGTTGGTGGCGCTGATGATCCGGGCCTGCATGGAAATCAAGCGTGTCCCCCCGACCCGTTCAAAGACCTTCTGCTCCAGAACCCGCAGCAGCTTCACCTGCAGTTCCGGTTTGAGTTCGCCTATCTCATCCAGAAAGAGGGTCCCCCCCCGGGCCAGTTCAAAACGGCCGACCTTGGATCGCACCGCTCCGGTGAAAGCGGCCTTTTCATGGCCGAACAATTCCGATTCCAGGAGGGATTCGGCCAGGGCCGAGCAGTTGACGGCGATAAAAGGTCCTTCCTTGTAAGCAGACTGGTTATGAATGGCCCGAGCTATCAACTCCTTGCCTGTTCCACTTTCACCCTGGATCAGGACATTGGCATCGCTGACCGCCAGGTCGGGAAGCATTTGAAAAATGCGGGTCATACCCGCGCTGTGGCCGATTATATCGGATGGAGAAAGCTTGTGGGGGGTGGGATTGAAATTTTCCTGCAGTTCCATCAGGGGGCGAAAGGACTCGACGGCTCCCACTACCAGACCTCCACGATCCCTAACCACGCTGGTATTCACCAGGACCGGTAATTTTTTACCCTGTTTGTCAAGCATGCGGACATCCTGATCCAACCGGTTTAGCCCGGTTTCTAACGTCAGGCGCAAGGGACAATCGGATTGGCAAAGATCCGAGCGAAAGATTTCCCAGCAGAACCGTCCCAGGACCTCTTCGCGGCGGTATCCGGTGATCCGTTCCGCCGTTTGATTGAAGGAAATGATTCTCCAGCGGGAGTTGATAGTGAAAATGCCCTCGGCCAGTTGTTCAAGCAAAGACTCAAAGCCCAGGGAAGGCATTTGTGGTAAAAACCCCGGTTCGCTGAACGATCGTGGGCGAATGGCAGCGTAATCAGCGTCCTGAAAACTGACCAGGACCCCCAGGACCTGTTTCCCCGGTCCAAAAATAGGGTCTGCGGAAAAAAGGCAATTGAATGAATTCCCCTGGGTATCCTCAGCCAAAGTTAAAAGGTCCTGGGTGCTCTCTGCCCCTCCCAGGGCCTTGTCCATGGCCGACTGGGCTTCGGTTAAATAAGGGCCCTGGATAATGGTTTCCAAAAGGAGGGGTTCTCCGGGGAGCAATTCATGGCCGAAGAGGCGTCGAGCCGCTTCATTTGACCCCATGATCCTGGATTTTCGATCCAAAACCACGGTGGCCTCTCCGGCCAGGAGGATCTGGGATCCCTCTTCTACTCCGTTTTCCAGGTCGGCCTCGGTTTCCGGCGATTCAGGATTATGGGAGATGGTGAGGGGAAGTTTGGTTTTCATAATGGCTTTTTTAGTCGAGAAACGTGAAGCGATAGGCAAAGGGCAGAGAGTAAAGGGCATAGTCCGGAAAGCAATGCGCAGAGCGCAAAGGGCATAGAGTAAAGGGCCAAGGATGAATGCGTATTTGTGGACATTACCTGCCCATTCGATGAAAGATGCGTTTAAGTTCCTCATCTTCCAGAAAAGAGGAGACGTTCCAGCAAAAGGAACGAAGGTCGGGCCCCTCCAGACCCGGTTGGAGTAAGCGCAGGGCTTCCGGATATCCCCGGGGTTTGACCAGATTCACCACTTCCCTTAATTCCGACATGGAGGAGGAATTTCCGTTCTCATGGGCCTTTTCATAGGCCTTGACCAGATTATTGACCCGGGTTACCGAACAGCGCTTGCAGCTTCGATCTTCCATTTTCCAAATCCTTTACTTTTTAATAGAAAGAGTAAACCGGAATGACTTTGGATTTGAACTGTTTCCCTCCATGCAGTTTCACCGCAAGAAAATGATCTTTTGGGAAATTTCTTCCAGTGCTTCTATGAGATTAATGCCTTGGTGTTCCTGGATCCCTTCTTTTTTGTGTATATGAAAAGGAAAAGAGGAAAGCTCCTTATGGTGGGGGGCGGAATCCCATCTGGCAATAAGCTCGCTTTGCTGTCTATATAGTGAAAGCGGTACTTTCTTCGATCTATTGGGAGTTGTTCGGAAAAGTCGAGTCTTGATCCGTCAATAAAACCAATTTGCCCTTTGATAAATCCGATCCCTATATTTATATCGATTTCCTGTTGGATCGACCTTGTTATAACCATTCCCTCTAATTCACGAAGTTTATCCTCAAGGGCGATCAGGTAGGACTCTATGTTCACAGCTTAACGCTTTCCAATAAGTCTAACTGATGAATCGTGTCTTGATAGGCATCAAGAATATATTCCCAATCAAACCATTCCGGATCATCGCCCAATTCACCTGCTTTGAATTTTTTTTTGAATTCCTCCGAATTCATCTGATGCTTAGTTTCAAGGATGGAAAGCCGTTGCAGATACTGACGTTGGTTGAATTCCAATGCTCTATGCTTTAAAGCCAGGCTCGACTTGACAACAGGGATTACATCAGATTCTATGGTAACGGTTGTTTGCATAATCCCTTTCCCCCTTTGTTACTGTTTTATCGGTTTGTTGGGATATTTTTATTAAAAAAATAAGTATAAAATAAGAATAAAATCAAGGCAAGAAGAAAAATTGAGGCAAAGGAAATCGGCTAAAGGGGGATTTCTGGAGAAAAAAAGGGAAAAACCATTTATTAAGAAATTCGATCATGAAGCAGTATTCTGAAAGATATTTCCGGTTGGAACTTTCGATTTTATTTAGAGAGCCAATGCAATACTTTCCGGCTTTTGCAACATCGAGGAGAAGTCATTTATTTTAAGCAGCGTCTTTCATCGCCTGAAGTAACAGCTCATAAACACCTCGATGACGCGCCATCCGTTCAAGATAGGTAAAGTCAAGCTGGTCTCCTTGAACTTGAAGAACACCCAGCACATCGGTCCATTGCCTTTCTGAAACGCTTCCGCCTGATTGAAACCAAAATAGTTTCTGAACAATCACATCTTCTGCACTTGCCATGAAGAGGCCCTGGTTGGGTGTTTCGGAAAATTGATAGCGTTCCCGGCGTTTCATTTCTTCCTGAGAGGCTGAATCGGGTTTCAAAAGGAAAATATCAATTTTGAACATGGTGGCAAGGTGAATGACATTAAAAGACCTTTGTTGCCGAATAGCCTCTTTTATCGTTTCCCCATCAATATAGAATTCTGCTTCCAACGCGCCGACAAGGGAGGAAATATGCTCCTGTTTGATGTCGGCAACCAAATCCACATCATTGGTCGCTCTCGGAATACCATGCAGTGAACTTGCCAACGATCCTCCGACAAGATATGGAATACCAAGTTTTTCAAACTCCTGTACAAGACGGGTTGTAATCTGGAGGGGTTCGGCCAGAAGCATGTCAGTAACCTTCTTGCCGAGGATCCCACTGATAAAGCCGTATCATCGTGTCACGGTCTAACCGTAACGAGGCCAATCGAAGGTGTTGTTCGTGTTCTGAGCATGTACCCCATCGTTTTTGAATGCGAGCCAAAGCCAGTTGTTGTACGGCAACGGTCAATTCATCCACTCTTTTGAGCTTTTGCTGGGCCGACATCTTTCGATATCCGGCGAGGATCAACTTCTGAATATGAGAGGGTGTATCATCGAACTGATTATGCATCTCATCTCTCTGGATTTTTTCAAATGTTTGTTTGATTTGATTTGATGATTTGACAAGAAATTGTTTTTTGTTGGGAAGAGTATAAAATAAGAAAAAGACAGTATCAAGGAGAAAAATTGGGCCTATGGGCCAAAGACGGTAGGCCAACGGGGGGCTATCGATGAAAACAGGACCTTGTAGATCTGGGCTGTGTAAAAAACCCGATGTCTTCCTAAGGGTACAGTGGGCAGGGAGAAGGCAATCCCGAAATTACCTGGCCGTCCCAATCGTATAATGACCAGCTTTAAGTTCCTTCAGTAAATCGGCCTCGGTTTCGATATCCTTTTCAAAAACCGTCACCCAGGTCCCCAAAGCCCCAATTTCGTGGGCATCACTGCCGGCCGTAGCCCGGAGCCCCAGTTTTTCGGCCACACTCCCGGCCAGTTCATTTTCTTTTTCGGTTACCCGTCCGTTTCGGATTTCAATGGCATCGACAAATTGGAGACTCTTTTTTTTACAGGCCTGTTCCACGGACAGACCCAGTTGACCGGCGCCGAACATTTTAAACCCGCGGAAAGGATGGGCGGCGATGGAAAAGCCTCCGGCAGCGGTGACGATTTGATGCAGTTCCTGGATGGTGATGACCCCTTCGATATTCCGATCCAGTCCGAAAACCAGAATATCCCCCTGAGCGGTGGTGATTTCATTCCCCCTGAATATTCTAATGCCGTTGTCGGCGGCCAAACGGAGGACCTCCTCACGATCCCATAAGAGCTGATGCTCGGTCAGACAAAAACCGTCCAAGCCGATGCGTTTGGCCTCCTGAGTCAGGTCGGCCGGATGGATATTACTGCATGGGGACTTGGGGGAGGTGTGAACATGAAGGTCGATACGCATGAGGGCTCCTTTAAAAAATGGGGACGTTGTTCACTTCATTCAGTTATTTTGAAATTTGAATTACTTATTTTCCAGAGTTGGATTGCTCTTTCAACATAACTTAATTTTATCCACTCGGTGGAGAGAAGAGCCTCATTTTTAAGTCTCCTTTCCCTTTATGATTCAGCATCAAACATAGAGGCCGGGTCCGGGATATAATCGGGTGGTCGGACCAGTTTCATTTTCCGGGCCTCCATAGGGCAGGCTAAGGCACAGAGACCGCAGCCGATACACTCCTCAACATCCGTAACGGACCGTTCGCCCTCTAATGCAGAAAATTCCCTCATGGTAATGGCACCAACCGGACAGAGATTGTCGGTGCAGATACCACAGGCGGTGCACTCTTCCGGATAATCCTGGATGACGAAGCGGCTCTTGGCATAGGGGACCTTCCCCAGCACCGGCTTGGTTCGAGCGGCTTTGACAAACAATCCACAACAATCGGTACAACAGGAGCACAAGACATTAGGCATGCGGTTTGAGTTCCCGGTCGTACTGACCAGCGGAAATTCATCTATTTTGTCCAATAAGGCCATGCCTTCGTCAAAGGTCAATTCTTTGCCGGCACCGCGTTCCAGGAACCTCCGGCCAATGATGCCGACGGCCAGACAGATATCGATGGGAGCGGTACCCTTACAGTCCCGGTCTCTGTCCACCACCCGACAGGGGCAATTATGAACGACTATCGGAGGGTTTTTTAATATCTCGCGCATGTCTTCAATAGGTAAAAGTCCGGGGATATCTTTAACCGTCTTCCATTTAGGCACTACCCTCATTACCTTTCTTACAGGTGAGATCTTTTCGCCGTTTTTCAGACGTTCTTCCAGATTATCCGAATTCTCCAGACTCATCTCATGAAGCAGGTCGAACAGTTCAATATCATCATACTTGGGATTGGCCGAAGCGACGTTGTCTTTTACTAAAACGATGTTGTTCACCAGGTACCAGCCCTTTTTCCCGGGCGAAACCAACCCCCGTTCGTACAGATAGTGCATATCCTGGCTGACTTTTTTTTCATCCAGGCCCAGCTTTTTGGCAACGGCTTCAACCGTAGCGGGCAGTTCACGAAGAATAACGGCTTGCTCCAGATCGGCAATCATTTTCAAGACCTTGGGAAGTGCTTTATTGTCCTCCTTGGTGATTTTGCCGGCCAGTTCTTGGTAAATAGGTTCAATATTGGTCATCAATCTTCTCCTGTTGGTTTGGATAGTTATTAGATGGTCTCGTAAAAAGTCGCCGAGATTGACAAAACGTCATTCCGGTCGGTCGGTTCCACCGACCTCCATTATGAGACCTCCGAAGGAGGTCGAGCGAAAGCCGGAATCCAGAAATTTCAAAAAAAACTTGATAGCAATCCTCTGTCGTCATTTTTCAGTCCCTGCTGGCCTGTTGAACAATAGTAATTAATACCTGCGCTATTTCTTCAATTTCCTTAGCGGCCTTGGAAGGGGTCGGCGGTGTGCCTTCAAATCCCGCCTCCTGCACCTCCGGATCAAAATGAATGGTTCCCAGGGTCTGAACCTTTCTTTTTTCAAGTTCCCTGATCATTTTTTCTTTGATTGCTTCAGAGGGAACTTTATTCAGCAGGGCACCGGCCCGGGTTATCCCCATGCCCTCGGCCATATAGACGATTTTTTCGGCCAGGGCCATGGATTCAAAAGAGGGCTCGACGACGGACAATACCAGATCGACGCTTCTTTCCACACCCCGGCCGAAGCTCTCGACCCCGGCCTCCATATCAATCAGCAGGATTTCGTTTTCCTTCAGAGATAACCTGGAAACCAATCCCCGGGTGACCTCGGCCATGGAACAGGCACATCCCTGAAAGGGGTCTTCAATCTTGCCCACCATCAGAAACTTGACGCCGTTTTGGGCTGGAATATATGCCGGCGGGATATCCACTACTTTTATTTCAGACAGCATGATCCACTGGGTATCCTCTCCCGGCTCTTCCCTGTAGGAGAAACGGCTCATCAAGGAGTTGAGAGGTTTTGGGGGATGATCAAACCCCAGGGACCGGTATAAACCCGGATTGGACTCGTCCGTATCCAGGACCAGCACGCTGTACTTCAGGTTAACCAGGGCCTTAGCCATTAAGGTCACCGTTGTGCTTTTACCCACTCCCCCCTTGCCGCAAACAGCGATCTTTTGAATCGGCCTCCCCTGCTGGGCATGGGCCTTCAGATAAGCCCGAACTTTTTTGGAGGCCTCGACCATCTCTTCGTTCGTCGTGGCCTGGCATAGTCCGCAATCGATACACCCCTCATCGTCATAAAAAGGACAGCCAAAAGGACAGTGAAAAATTCCCATCAATTATTCTTTCATAGGCAGTAAGATTTTCAGTTCTTCTCCCAACCGCTCCGCAGCCCTTGAATCCATCCGTCATCGCCGGCTCTTTTGGAGATGAGCGGGATTATCCAATCAATGACAAACGCTGAATTTCACAGGATTCGGGTTTGGGTGGGGGGGCTAATTGTTTTGGCCTAAATCCATTTGTTTCCTGTTCTTGTTGATTTTCCATTGCGGTTGAGGGGACCGCAATGGAACCCTTTGTGATCTCTGAGAACTCTGTGAGAGAAAAGTTTTTAAATCGCTTTGGCGATGAATTCTTTCTGATTCAATTCGGGATTTTCCTGTAAGGCCCGGCGGAGGTCCCTGGAACATACGGCCGAATCCAGAGAGCGGCCGCATTCGATGATGATTTCAGCCAGGTGTTCGCATCCCTTGCGGCCGATTTCCCGCATGATCTTCTTGTCCCAATCCGCTTCTCTTAAAGATAGCCCCACGGCTTTGGAGAGGACGGAAATGGCCTGAGGACAGACAAAATTGGTGTAGCGTTTCATATTCCCCTGAATTTCCCGGATGACACCGTCTTTTATTCCGACCACCATGGAAATTTCCATGCCGTAAATATGGTCTTCCTGAATGCCGTTGAAGCGGATGGTGTTTTCATCTAAAAATTCCGCCCCGACTACCTGGGTGCGTTGAAATGTAATCATATAATCTCCTTAAAATCTCTATAGCCACAGACCCACACAGACAACCATTGACTTTTTCCCTGCCAATTTTCGCAGGGAAAACGAAGTCATTCAATACTTTCTATTCTGTCTGTTTTTGCCCGCGTCTTCCATGGCAAAAAAATTTATTACTAACAGCCTAATGGTCTGCTCTGAACTCTGAATGCCGAACGCTGAACGTTTTTTTGAACTAAAGGTTCAATCCCTCCATAATCGGGCTGTCATCCTGGAAGGAGATGCAACTTCGGACCAGCCTGGGATTGGCTTTCAGCCGTTCCCGGAGGCCGGCCAATTTTAAATCCGGATCGGTGACCGCTTCGCCGGCCTCGATCCCCGGTCGGGTAAAATGGAGGATGACGGCGTTGGCACTTTCCAGGACGGCATCGATCAACAGGGAACAGCCCCCTGATCCCCCCAGGACCCCGGCCACGATTTTTCGAAGTCCGGAGCCGATGCTGACCCCTTCCACTTTCTTAATCAGGGCCGAGGCCTCCCAACAGGATAGAGGGGGGAACCTTTCTAAACGGGCTTCAGCCTCGATGATTTCCAGGTCCGGCGGTTGGACGACCAGGTTGATCTCGGCCTTCAATAAATCGTCGGTCAGTCTCCAGGAGACGTTCAGGCTGCCGTCCGGTTGGGGCTCCACTTCGATTACCTTATTGCGTAAGAATTGTAAGGTCATTTGGGAATTTCCTTTCTTAGCCACAGACGATTGCGGGACAGGAGGAAGACGACTTGTCTTCCTCCTACCGTCAGGCTTTCGGCCGTGGTACGCGATTGCGCATGACTGATTTTTCATTGCCGGCTCCTCCCGGCAATGAAAAAATAATTATTCTCTGTGCCTCGTGCGCTTTGTGAGAGATATG
>JBFMBU010000005.1:0-7516 GCA_040755035.1 Thermodesulfobacteriota bacterium | reverse complement strand
TGCTATCGCAGCTCCAATTTTGGGGAATATTATTGTCCCTTTCGGGAATACTTTATCTTTGATTTTTTTCAGAGTTGAGTCTGAAATAGTGTTGGCTATGGTTGTCATACTCCTTTCGTTTCCGGGAAGATTCATATCTCCTACTTTGTAAAAGGGATATTTCTCACCAATTTTCCCTTGGAATTCTCTTGGGAAACCAAAGCCACTTTCAACATCAGCAACCTTCCTAATTTCTACTTCAGGCCAACTCATTCGACTGTCTCTATTTCTTTAAGCAATTTGTCAAGCCCATTAGTTATTACTTGTTCAATGACTAAAATTTCTCTTATGAGTTCCGCTGGGTCTTCATCGGGAGACTTTTCAGCAATCTGTGGCTTATAACGTCCTGCTGCCAGATTGTAGTCGTTCCCCGTAATGGACTCAATAGTCGCCCACCAGCAACGAGATTCCTCGCTTCCTGCGGGAAGAAGCGTCCCGGCTTCGACACCAGGAATCTTTTTGAATCCTGATCTCTTGTATTCGGTCCATTTTAATAAAAGATCGGGAATATCGTTTCGATCAGGCGTTTCAGGTCGACCGCCTCCGGAGATTTTATCCGGATCGAAGCCGTCCGCTCGGATTTCGTAGAACCAAACCTTTCCATTGCTGATTTTAGATTGATGATTGGCGATTGAATCTTCTATTTTCGATTTTTGATTGATGATTGATGATTGAATGGCTATACTTTTAATCTTCGATCTTCGATCATCAATCTTCAATGGTTTCCTAAACACCAGGATACCGGTTTTGACCCCAGCATAGGGTTTGAAAACACCAGCGGGAAGGGATACCACAGCCAGGAGTTCGAAATCTTCTATAAGCTTCCGCCGAAGCTCTATGTGCGCGGAAGTCGAACCAAAAAGCAATCCTTCCGGTACTACCACAGCGCACTGGCCACCTGGAGCCAGGGCTTCCATCATAATCCCCAGGAAAAGGAGTTCGCTCTTTTTAGAATTGGTTGGCAGGTCCTTACGAATTGATTCCTTGGGGAGCACACCGGCAAAGGGCGGATTGGAGAGAATTACTTTGTAGCGGCGGCTCAAGTCATCTTCAGACAAACCGCCCATGTCCGAAAGGGCGTTGGCGCGCTTTACATTGGCCTTGCGTATCCCGTGGAGTACCAGGTTCATCATGGCGATGCGCATCATCTGTCGCGATACATCTATGCCGTAGATGGATCGTTCCAGGATACCCCAATCGGGGATCTTTTCTCCCGGACCTTTGCGGTAGGTCTGCAAAGTAGGATAAACCTTCTTTGCATTTTCGATTTTCGATTTTCGATTGATGATTGTATCTGAAGAATTTTCGATTTTCGATTTATGATTTTCGATTGATGATTTGGGATCGTAATTTGCGATCGATGATTGATGATTTTCTTTTTCAATCGACATTCTTCGATCTTCAATCGACAATTTATCCAGCCATTCCTCTCCGTAGATGGGCACTTCCTGGGGCACGGTTGAATACTTAGCCAGGATATACTCTACGGAATCAATAAGAAACCCGCCGGTCCCACAAGCCGGATCGAAAATGGTATCTCCCAAGTCCGGATCAAGCATAACCACCATCATAGTCCGAATTTGCCGTGGTGTGCGAAACTGGCCGTTCAGGGCCGATTGTCCTAAATGAGTCAGGAGATATTCAAAGATATCACCTTTCACATCAGTACCGAGTTTGGCAAAGTCGATACCGTCAATCTCATCCACCACCTGCTTGAGTACATTGGGATCTACGACTTCCAATATGGCATCCCGGAAATATTCGGCGATTTGGGGTTCCTCCTTAACCAGGGAGGCCATATAAGGAAAAACCTCGTCCCGGACATAATCGCGAAGATCAGGGCCGCTCTTGAACCGCCATTTGGTCCAGCGATATCGTTCAGCCTGCTTGGGATAAAGAAGTCGGCCGTTGCCATTGTTCGGCTTGCCCAAAAGACGGGCTTTTAATTCCCGACTCGATTCCTCCTCATCAAGTAATTTCAGATAAATTAAATAGGATATCTGTTCAATATAGGTAACCGGGTTGGTAACGCCACCACCCCATAGGATGTCGGTGATCCGGTCCAGTTTTCTGCGCAAATCCTGGTTCATTTACTATCTCCGATTGATGATTGATGATTGATGATCGTTGATTTTCGATTGTCGATTTTCGATTGAAGATTTTTGATTGATGATCAATTCCATTTATGATTTTCGATTTTCGATTGATGATTTATTGGCTGAGGCGGTTTTTCGGGAGACGACAAAAATTGCCGTAAGTTCATTTGCCTCTGAAAGTAAGGTTTCAATTTTTTCTTTAGGAAAGAGACCTGCGTCAATGATCATTTCCAACCAGAAACAGGTTTCATCCGCCTCTTCGATGACAATACCAAGCTTCGCAGAAAATTCCGCTTTACTTCTTCCCCTGCAGGCAGCTCGATAATTGGCAGCAACCGATGTTCCGCAGCGGATTATTTGATTCGCTATTGTTTTTCCAGTAATTGAAGCCGGTAATTCCTCAGCGAGTTTAATAATCCGCAAGGCAAAATCTTTTGTTCGCTTTTTTAACGATTCCTGATTCAAGGTATTCCTTTCAATCATCAATCATCAATCATCAATTTACGATGCTTTCTGGAATATTGATTCATTCATATCTTCAATAATTTCTTTAAGGCCATTTTCACCAAATAACTCCACCCCAAGTCCGGCGGCATTCAGAATGGACAAGGGAGGCTGAAATAAATCTTCCAGTTCCACTCGGCCACGGGCGATGCCGCGGTTTTTAATCAGGGAAAGATACTGAGCTTGATGGGGAGTAAGTGATTTGGTTACCAGCCAGGCCTGAAAGTTTTCGGTCAATTCCTCGTCTCGAGGTTTGATTTTAAGGCTGCCGAGGGCGTGCTTAATAAAATCAATCAGGTTCCCACCCGGCTTACGGTAAGCACGGCGGAGATTTTCCTCATTGAAATACATCTCCGGGCGATTCAGTTTATCAGAGAGGGTCTTTTCTTCTTCTTCCGTCAGCAAATTCCCTTGACTGACCTTCCGAATAATCGGGTCCTCCTTTTCAGAGGACCGAATTGTCTTCTCCCAGTTGGTAACGTAATCTTTCTTGTCGACCCGTTCCCCGGTCGGCCCTACATCAACATAAGTTACGGCATGGAGCCATTCATCTTCAAGCCCCAACTCGATAAGATTTCCCGGAGGTCCCGGCGGTTTTGGCTCACCGCCTGGAACTCGACCCCGCCCGATACCGGTAAAAACATCGGCATCACTGTCGTTAAAATATTCATGATTGCCGAAAAAGTCGTAGATGACAAACTTCCGTTTCTGAATATGGTTGGCGGTCCGAGTTCCGCGGCCGCGCATCTGCTGATAGAGAATGGGACTGCGAACCCGACGGCACATGACCAGGTGGAGGATTTCCCGACAGTCAAATCCGGTGTCCAGCATCCCCACACTGACCGCTATCTGGGGATAATCTTCCCGCTTGAATTTGCGAATGAGGTCATCGGCATTGGCCACATCACTGGTAATTACCTCGGCGTATTGTCCTTTGAGGTCAGGATGGAGTTCGTTCAGATAATGGGCCAACCGCGCAGCATGATGTTTGGTAATGGCAAAGACGATAGTTTTTCCAGGGCCTATTTTCTGACCGGGGGCTAATTCCTGGTATTTCCCCCAAGCCAGCCGATCGAATTCCTCCATCATAAGCCGGTTGGTTTTTTCGTTGGTCCATTTCCGTTCGAACTCAGCCGGATCATAAGTTTCATCCTCCACTTCCGCCCCCTCGGCCAGGATAACGGTAATGCCTGAGGCAAACATATACGGCACCAGGTATTCTTTCTGGAAGGCCTCTTGAATTGGGTAGGAAAAATCCGGCTGTTCGTTCCGACATTGATAGAACTGGAAGGTATTTCTTTCAATATATTGGGAGGGGGTCGCGGTCAATCCAATATGCAGGGCATCGAAATGGGTAAGGGCCGTTTGCCAGGCCCCATAAATGGAACGGTGACATTCGTCGGCAATGACTACATCGAAATAGCCGCTGGTAAACTCAGGATAGCGGCCAATCATGGTTTGAAGCAGACAGACTGTTATCTGTTGTTGCTGAAAGCCAGTGCCTGGACGTAACCAGTAACTTCCATACAGGTTCAGAATATCTTGAAAGGCTTCAAGGGCCTGTTTGGCAAGTTGTTCCCGGTCCACCAGAAATAAAATGCGCTCGGCATGACCGGCCTGAATGAGCCGTTTAAGATAAAGACAAACAAGGTCGGTTTTTCCGGTGCCTGTGGGTAACTCGATCAAGAAACGGCGTTTACCCAATTCGACGGCATGATCGAGGGCCTGCATGGCTTCCCGCTGATAGGGTCGAACCTCCCGGGTCTCCCCCTGGCGAAGATAATATTCCGGGATTTCAATCGTGGCCAGAGGCTTGCGTGTGGATCGCATCTCCACCAACCGTTCGAGATCACGGCGGGAAAAGAAGGAATTGACGATGCGGGCGTCGTCATTGCCGTAGTCCCAAAAATAGATCAACTCCCCGTTAGTCAAGAAAATAAAGGGGGAACCGATTTGTTTGGCATAGGGAAGGGCCTGCTGTTTGGCCACATAAGGTTCAATAGCCGTGCGTTTGGCTTCGATAATGGCTAAAGGAAGACCCCGCTGACTCAAAAGCACATAATCCGCCCTTCCCGTGGGGATTTCATCCCCATCGGGGGTTATACGACTCCCCTCTTTCTCATAGGTGGCATGCGGTTGAGCCAGGACTGACGGCCGTATGTATTGTTCGGTCAGCACTTGTGATTTGTCGGCAGGATCCCACTTGGCCTGCCTTAAAAGCTCATCGATAACGATTCGGGCATCCGCCTCCGTTGTATGATCTTTCAATAGGGCTCCTCTGCTATAGGGATTCGTTACTGATAACCCGGGAAAAAATCAGCCAGATTCTTCCCATTCAAATAGACATCACATACCACACGGCCTCGGTCAACTTTGTAGGCCGTCCCTAATTCAACCTGCTTTCCCAAGACCAGACGGGTTAGCCTTAATTTTGCGGCTTGACCCGCCAGGCTCTGAATTTCCGGGGCATCGAACCCGGTGGGCCGCACTCTCGACCCTGTTTGACCGTTCCATTCCCATGTAGGTTTAACCTCAAAAGTATCCCCGTCGATAATCGAACTGACTTTGAATGTTGTCATGATTGCTCCTTTCTTTGATCTTTTTAGATCAATAGAAGCAACAGCTATGCCAAAACGAAAATATTCTATAATATTTTGTTTTAACAAGATATTTTCTCTATGTCTTAAAATTATATCCTATGCTATTTTAAACCCAAGTTGAAATAATATCAACAGGAGTTGAAATTTAATCTTTAGTCTGCTGTAAAAACTTATGGACCGCCTGGGGGGTTATCCCTAAAAGGCGTGAAGCCTTGCTTTGATTCCCATCAGAGGTCTCAAGAGCCCGTAGTATTAACTGTTTTCGTGCACTGGTAAGAAATTCATCCAAGGAAAACCCTTCAAAAGGGACAGGAAGAGCTTCCAGAGGATCGGCATAGGAAATAGGATCCGTAATTAAAAGATCGTCCGCCTGGAGAACATCGTTTCGACACAATCTTACCGATCTTTCAATGACATTTTCCAGGTCCCGAACATTTCCAGGCCAATTGTGAGCCAGCAATCTTGAAAGGGCTTCAGGAGAAAGCCTTTTGGCATTTCGTAAGGTCCCATTAATCCGATCAAGGGCGTGAAGGGCCAGTTTCGGAATATCCTGGCGGCGTTCCCGCAAAGGAGGGAGCTTGAGTTCTCCAACATTGAGACGATAATAGAGATCTTCCCTGAATTTACCCTGCCTGACCAATTTATGCAAATCCCGATTCGTAGCTCCAATAATACGGACATCGATCGTATGGGGTATTTTGTCCCCTATCGGTTCAACCAACCCGTCCTGTAGAACCCGTAATAATTTTGCCTGGGCCGAAGGAGGTAAATCCCCGAGTTCATCCAAAAAAAGGGTCCCTTTGTCGGCCACATCGAATTTACCAGCCTGATCGCTTATGGCACCTGTAAAAGCCCCTTTTTTATGCCCAAAAAGCAAGCTTTCTATCAGCTCCTCCGGAATAGCAGCGCAATTAATGGGCACAAACGGCTCATTTTTCCGGTCACTAAGCCGGTGGATAAATCGGGCAACGATTTCTTTTCCCGTTCCCGTTTCACCGAAGATTAAAATAGGCGCTTTTGAGGGGGCTAATAAGGCTCCTGTTTCGAGAACACGGAATATCTTGGGATGGTCACCCACTATCTCAAGTTGGGTCATTACCGTGCCGATATCCGGAACGGTTTTATCTTCACTGAAGATCATCCCTGCCTGAGATCGCACAACCGGGAACTCACGGGCTGTCAAATCAACCTCACTTAGCATGGGGCTTTCTTTGGTAACAAAACGAGGTGGTCGGACATGGAGAATTTTAGCCGGAATTTCCCCTGCGGCAGTTAAAAGCACCCAGCAAGCGTGCATTTGGGGGGTTCCGGAGGCCACGGCGATGAAGTAATTCGCCTCCGACTGTTTTTCCTGTAGCTCACGAATATGGTATCTTAAACCTTTAAGGATTGCCTGATAATCCGTCGGGTCGTCAAGATCGATTTTAAGAACTTCAACATCGATCTTTTTATCCTGTTTGTAAATCGCTTTCTGAGTAGCGATGGTCAGTTTTTTTGTTGCCGGGGTATCAAAAATATAGACCTTATCAAATGGACGCAGGGAAAGAAGCGATAAGATCGGTCCACGTTGTTCCTCCTGGCCGATTAATCCTTTAAAATATGGATCATGAAAACCGGTGAAGGTTAGTAAGACATCCATTGTTCGTTTCCTTACGATAAAAACAGGGTAAACTTGTTTGATTCAATTTCAGGGATTAACGCCATATTGTAACACCCAATCCCATATTCTTCTTGTTTTTCATGAACAGCCCAACGGGACGACTTCGGATTGGTGGTTTGCGGGGTTGAAAGATAATCTTCCAATTGCTCCCAATCCCCGAAGGCCCGAAGCCAGTCCCCTATCGCCGACAACTTGTCGGTGACGGATTCATTCCTGTTCCAGCTTTTTCGCAGGTTCCAGTTAGTTTTTCGGCATTTCATCCCAATAGCGTCCATCCAACATCCTGCCGGCCCGGTTCCGGTTCATCCCCCCCATTGTTTGAAAAAGAAGGGCACCTCGGAGTGCTGACATTGATCCCTGATTTCTCTTACCCACTCAGGGTCAATGGGACGGGAGCGAGTCCCGGATTCCCCACAAACAATTATCCACCCGTTTGTGCCTAAACAAAAATAAACATGATCATTTAATCTTTTTTGATCATATTAATGTAGGGGCTTCCGAGTTTTTAATGGGTAGCCCCAATATGTTGTGTTAGAATGGAAGGCGGCTGCTCCGACGAGCCGTGTAGGGGCCCATTCTCACAGCCGCTTTATTATTAAAAAATAAAACAGAAAGAT
>JBFMBU010000004.1:0-26065 GCA_040755035.1 Thermodesulfobacteriota bacterium | reverse complement strand
AGATCTTCCCTTCCATCTCCAGTTTCCGTGAAATCTTGACGATGTTCTGTTGGGCTTTCTCCACTTCCGAAACCTTCACTGGACCCCGCAGTTCCATTTCTTCCTTTAAAATCTGCGAGGCCCGTTGGGACATATTTTTAAATATTTTTTCTTTGAGACCCCCGGAGGCCGTCTTCAAGGCCAACGACAGGTCTTCGGTCCGGATTTCTTTTAAAATAGTCTGAATGCCCTTGTCGTCCACTTGGATCAAGTCGTCAAAAACAAACATGAATTTCCGAATGGAATCGGCCAGGGCTGGATTCCCTTTTTCAATTTTTTCCAAAACGGTTTGTTCGGTAGCCCGGTCGCTATGGTTTAAAATCTCGGCCACGGCCTTTATTCCTCCGACCTTGCGCCCCTTGCCTTTATTGATGTCCAACTGCCCCTTCAAAACCTCCTCCAATTCAGTGAGAATGCTCTCAGGGATCTGTTCGGTGACGGCGATCCGCTTGGCCACATCGTCTTTCATCTTGTCCGGCAGCAGGGAGAGAACCTCGGCCGCCTGCGGGGCCTCCAATAGGGAAAGAATCAAGGCGGTAGTCTGGGGGTGTTCGGTAAGAAGGAAATTGGATAGCGTTTTGGAATCCACCCCTTTCAGGCTTTCCAGGGCATTTTCCTTGGAGGCCAGTTCCAGGATTTTTTCCGCATGTTCATTCCCCAAGCCTTTTTTCAAGATTTTCTTAACATAATCTTCCCCCTGGACCGGGACATCACCGTTGTTGATTCTGCCCCTGACCTCGCTTAAAATCTCCTCCCGATCCCTTTTTTTGACCGAGCGGATACGGTTCATGGCCGAGGTGATCAATCCCACCTGTTGTATATCCAGGTTCTTGAGTATTTCGGATGCCGCCTCTTCACCGATGGAAATTAAAAAAATAGCCGCTTTATCCACACCCCGATAGGCCATGAATTATTCCTCCGTCCAATCTTTGATCAGGTAGGCGGCCTGATCAGGATTGTTTTTTGCCCAATTGCGGATATCCTCTTCCATGGTTATGGCCTTGCGTGTCGGAGGCCCATCGATGGTTTTTTCGATTTCGGATACGGTTTGAGGAAGGGCCAGGGAGGAAGAACGGGTCTGGGTACCGGCTGTGGAAAGAAAGGACCGGGTCATCGGTCTTAAGATAAAGATAAATATCAACAGGAAAGCCGCCAGAGGGGCGCCGTAACGGGCCGCAGAAATAATGACCGGCCAATAATCCCTCTTGCTTTCGGAAAAATCTTCTTGAGGCCCTGTTTCAAAGGGCATATTGACCACCCGGACTTCGTCTCCTCTTTCAGCAGAAAATCCCACGGCTTTTTTAACCAGGTCTTCATAGTGTTTCATTTCCTCTTCGGTCCGGGGGGTATATTTTTTGCCAGCCGTACCCTGAGCGGCGGCGTAACCCCCGTCCACTACCACGGCCACGGAAATTCGTTTTAATTCCTGCGTGGGACTGACCACCCGGCTGACCACCTTACTGATCTCATAATTGATAACCTCATTGGTTTTTTGCGTGGTCCCTCCGGAGGAGGTCAGGGGCGTGGTCTTCTTGCCCGGGAGGTTGGAAGAAGTCCCCGGCACCCCGCCGGAGAACCCGGAAACGGATTTTTCCTGGCTCTTTTGTTCACTCCGGACCACCTGACCTTCGGGGTCGTATTTCTCTTCGGTTTTCTCCAGACGGGTGAAATCAAGGGCCACCGAGGCCCTGGCCTTGACCTTTTCCTTCCCGGTGATCGGCTCTAAAATAGTAATGACCCTGGCTTCGATCTCCTTTTCATAGCTCCGCTGCATTTCCAATTGATTTTGACTCAGTTGCAGGTCCGTTTCCTGGGCCGAACGGGTCAGCATCCCCCCGCGCTGATCGATTACCGTTACCTCCTGGGGATTCAATCCCTCGATACTGCTGGAAAGGAGATGGACAATCCCTTGTACCTGACTGGGCGTCAGGCTCCTGCCCGGCTTCAACTTGACCATGACCGAGGCCCTGGGCCTGGCCTCTTTTTCCATAAAGATGTTTCTTTCCGGGACGGCCAGATGAACCCGGCAGCTTTCAATTTCCGTCAGGGATTGAATGGTCCGGGAAAGTTCTCCCTGCAAGGCCCGGCGATAATTGAGCTTTTGAACAAAATCCGAAGTGCCGAAACTGGTTTTATCGAAGATTTCAAAACCAATGCCCCCCCCCTGGGGAAGCCCCTGGGCGGCTAACTGGAGCCTCAGCTCATAAACCTTTTCCGCCGGGACCAGAATACCCCCGCCCTCGACTTTATAGGGGACCTTCAATTCTTTTAGTTTCTGGATGATCAGGCCGGAATCGCCGTCAGCGACGTTGGTAAACAGCACTTGATAATTGGATTTTTGTGACCAGGCCAAGACTAAAATTAAACTGGCCAAGGTCAGGCCCAAGAGGATCAGCAAGGTGATTTTTTTCTTCATGGGCCAGTTTTTTATGGTTTCCAATAGGTCGGCCACTGTCGCTCCTTTCAGCGCTGCTGCTTTTTTATACCTGTCGTCCCCAAAAACCGATTAAACCTGGAGGCGCATGATCTCTTCATAGGCGCTGATCAGTTTATTGCGGACCTCAACCATGACCTGAAAAGACAAGTCGGCCTTTTCCATGGCGATAACGGCATTGGTAATATCCCCGCCGCCGGCCAATTCCTGAACGGCTTTCTCCGCTTCATTTTGGACGGTATTGACCTTGTTAACCGCGTCCATTAGGATCGATTCGAAATTTTCACCGTTTTCCTTGGGGCTTCCCGATTTCACCGAGAGCGGCTGGGTCGGGGCAATAGCCCCGATGGTTTTAATTTCCGTCATTGTTATCTCCCTATCTCCAAGGCCTTCAGGAACATGCTCTTGGACAGGTTAAAAGTGGTCACATTGGCCTCATAAGCACGAACCGCCATCATCATATTGACCATTTCCTCCATGACATTGACATTAGGCAGAAGTACAAATCCATCTTTGTCCGCGTCCGGATGACCGGGATCATAGATTTTTTTAAAAGGTTCCTGACTGTCGATAACCTGGACGACCTTTACCCCCTCTAAGGCGGAATGGGTCTCCGAATCGATGGGGACCGTTGTAAAAACAACATCCTTCCGTCGATAAGGTCCGCCGTTTTCGGTTTGAGTGGAATGGATGTTGGCCATATTGGAGGCAATAGTGTTCATTCGGCTGCGCTGGGCATCCAGGGCTGAGGCGCTTACCCTGAAAATGGCAAAGGTATCCATAATTCTCCCTTATCTCCCCTTGATGGCATTCTTGTACATCAGGAATTTTTTGGACAGAAGCTTAATCCCGGCTTCGTAAAGCAGGGCGTTCTCCGTCATATTGGCCAGTTCCACGTCCAGGGCCACATTATTCCCGTCACCCCAGGGAGACCGCTCCACGGCAACGGTCCCCCCCGCTTCCCGCGGATTTCTATTTTCTCGGAGATGCTGGGGGTTGGTTTTAGCTATTTCTATGGCCCGGTTCTTCATTTCATCCCTGAATGGTACGTCCTTGGCCTTGTACCCGGGGGTATCCACATTGGCAATATTGGAGGCCAGCACTTTATGTCGAAAGGCGCTGACCCGAATCATTTCTTCCAAACGCTGAATGCCTTTGTCCATGATGCACCATTAATTTTTTTATTCAATATTTATGCCAGGGATTTCTTGGCCCTTTCAGGCCTTTTCCTACCCTCTCATCAGAGGTTCGGCCGGCGGAGTGGGAAAAAAATTCCCATATTCATGAAGCTTGTTGCGGATGGTCCGCACGCTGACCCCCAGGATTTTGGCGGCCTTGGTTTTATTGCCCTTGACCTCCTCTAAGGTCTTCATGATCATATCCTTTTCCAAGTCTCTGATCGTCCCGGAAGCCAAACCGGCTGTCACCGGGGCTTGCTCCAGCATGAAATCACCCACATCCACCCGGGAATCCCGGCAGAGATGCACAGCGCGATGGATGGTGTTTTGCAGTTCCCGGATATTTCCCCGCCAAGGTCTGGCCTGGAGAAATTCCTTGGCCGGGGGGGTAAACCCTTTCAGGTTTTTTCCCAGCACCCCGGAAAATTGATTTAAAAAATGGCGGGAAAGCAGGATGATATCCTCCGGCCGCTCTCTTAGAGGTGGAATATGGAGGGGAAAGACATTAAGCCGATAAAACAAGTCTTCGCGGAAGCGGCCCTCCAGGGATTCTTTGAATAAGTCCCGGTTGGTGGTGGCAATGACCCGGATGTCTATGGGAATGGACCGGTTGCCCCCGACCCGGTTTATTTCCCTTTCCTGCAAAACCCGCAACAGTTTGGCCTGCAGATTCAAGGACATCTCTCCGATTTCATCGAGGAGTATAGTCCCCTGGTCGGCGAATTCGAACTTGCCTATTTTTTTCTCATTGGCCCCGGTAAAGGCCCCTTTTTCATGACCGAAGAGCTCCGACTCCATAAGGCTGTCGGGTATGGCGGCGCAGTTGATAGCTACCAGGGGTTTACGCTGGCGCAGACTCCGTTTATGGATGATTCCGGCCAGAAGCTCCTTGCCGGTGCCGCTCTCGCCGAAAATCAAAACCGAGGTATCGCTGGGGGCTACCTCTTCAGCGATGCGCAGGAGCTGGAGCATTTTGGGATTGTCGGTCAACAAGCCCCGTTCCTGATGCAGACGTTCCATGAGCGAACGAATTTTGGTCATCAGGGCATCAAAGGAAAAGGGCTTGAGCAGGTAATCCGAAGCCCCTTCCTTCATAACCTCTACGGCGTCCTGGATGGTACCAAAACCGGTAATGACCAGGATGGGGATATGCCCGATGCGGGAACGGATCTCCTTCAATAGAGAAAGGCCGTCCAGTCTTGGCATTTTCATGTCCGTCACCACCATGGCATAGGAGTTTTGCTGAATTTTCTGCAGAGCCTCCTGCCCGTCTCCGGCCATAACCGCTTCAAAACCGACCCTGGAGATGGCTTCGTTCAGGGCCTTGCGCATCTGCAAGTCATCGTCAACAACAAGAATGGGTTTCATGTGCCGAATGCCTTTCAAGATTTTTCGTTTTTTGTCTGTCCTCTGAACTCAAGGCTTTTTTTCACTGGCTGGGTATCCTGCTCGGGGAAAATGAGTTGAAAACAAGCCCCTTGCTCTTTTCTATTTTCTACCCTGATGCTTCCGCTATGGGTTTGCATGATATTGGCGGCGATGGACAAGCCCAGACCCGACCCCTTCTCCTTCAAACTGAAAAAAGGGTCAAAAATCCTTTCCAGGTACTGGGCAGGGACTCCCGGACCATTGTCACTGATTTCAACGATCATCTCTCCCCGGCCGCCTTTACTCAGGGCCAGTTCCACCATTCCTTCTTCCGGTGTGGCCTCGACGGCGTTAAGGAGCAGATTTAACAATACCTGTTTGATCAGTTCTTTATCCCCCAAAAGGCGGCTCTGGCCGTTAAGCTTTTTCTTTAATTGAATTCTCTTGGCCTCCATCAGGGGCCGGAGCATAAAAAAAAGTTCGTCAAGGGTGTCGGCTAAGTCGACCCGGTTATAGACCGGTTTTTGAGAAACGGCGAAATAATGCATGTTATTGAGCACATGGTTCAGACTGCTGATCCCTTGGGATATCCCTTTGGCCAGGTCGGCATGCGGGGTCTGTTCCAGGTCTGCGGCTAACATGGTGGAATATAATTCCATACTGCACAAGGGGTTTCTAATCTCGTGCACCAGTTTGGCGGCCATCTCCCCCATGGCAATCAGCCGCTTGTTTCTCTCCTGCTGGAGCTCCATTTCTTTGATGCGGGAAATATCCTTGATCAGCACAACATATCCCCGAACCAGACCTTCAGCGTCCTGGATCAAGGAACGGGAAACCATCACCGGGATTTTTTTCTTGGGGGTGATCCAAAAAGTGTCGCTCCCTTCTTCCCGGAGACCGGCTTCGGCCGGATAAAAAGGGCGCCCGGTCCATTCCGACAAGGAGCGAAACAGAAGGTGTTCGGCCGCCCGGTTCAGCATAATCACCCGTTCCCCGGGGTCGAGGACGATGATGGCCTCCTCCAGACCTTGAAGGATTCCGTTCAGGAAATCCTTGGATTCTTCGGTCTGGCTCAAGGCCCGGGAAAGGCGCTGGTTGGTCTCTTCCAGGACGCCGGTCAGATAGCGGACCTCCTCCTGTAATTTCAGATAAGTCGCTTCCAGGCTTCTGGACGCGGCCGTAAAATTGGAAAAAGCCTCATGAAGAGGTCCGGCGGCCAGCATTAAAGCCTATCTCCCATCTTTTTTTGAAGTTCCAGTTCACGCAGGCCCGTTTTGGCAAATTTTCCGACCAGAGAGTTTTCCTCCCTGATTTTACCCAATAGCTTCCGGGCTTCTTCTCCTTTGAGCAAGGTTCCGGCCCGGAGCAAGGCCCATTCGTTCAAGGGGTCATTCTCTAAAACCTTCTGATAATAATTAAGGGCTTCTTTCGCTTTTCCCTTGGTATAATAGAGATCGCCCAGCCGGGAAAAGATTTTGGAATTTCCTCCCAGGCGATTAATATTTTTCTCGATTACCGGTAAGGCCTGCTCAATGTCACCACCCAGGGCAAGGCTCTCTTGCAGAAGTGAAAGATCCTGGGGCCCCACTTTTTTAATGGATAAGAGGACCTTGGCAACCTGCCGGTAATCCCCCCGGGCCTGGAGCAGAGCCGCTTCCAGTCGTAGTTGCTCCTCTCTGGGCACTTTGGTGGTCTTCAGGGAGGATAGGGCCCGGCTGGCTTCTTCAAGCCGCCCGGATTCAATCTGTTGGCGGATCAGGGCCACCCGACTTTGCATTCGGACCGGTTCCGATCCGTTTTGGGCCAGCCATTGATGGAGGCGCACAAAGGATTCGCCGCTCCCCTTCAAAGCTTTGGCCATGAGCAGGAGAAAAGGTTCGCGGGAAACCTGTAAAAATCGCTTGCCCATGATGTTCCATAGAGACCCCATCAGCCTGGGATCTTTGTCTTTCAGATGCAGCAGCAATCCCTCAAGCTCGAGCAAGGTCTTTTCCTGGAGATGGGAACGGGTCCCCAATTCTTTCAACCAGCGGGAGGACCTTTCCTCCCTTCCGGCCGCCAGGTCTATTTTTGCCAGCATCAAAAGGACACTCTCGTAATGCCTTCCGCCGGGATACTTGGACCAGTATTCCCAGAGGGCCTGTCGGGCCTGAGCGGTCTTTCGGGTCGTTACATAGGTCTCAGCTAATAGATAAAGGGCTTGTTGCTTGGTGGAGGGGTCGGATGAGGTTAGGGCGGATTCAAAAAACTTCTGCGCTTCTAAGTAGTTTCCGGCCTGGAGAGCCATTCGCCCCATAACCAGTTCCCCTTTTTTCTTATATACGGGGTCTAAGCGCTTTGAGGTCAGATAGTCCAGGGCCTCTTTATCGCGGCCCAGTTCCAGCAGGTTTTCTCCGAAGGCAAATAGAAACTCCGGGTTTTGATCAAACAGGGCCTTGCTCAATGAAGTCCCTTTTACAAAATAGTCATGGGCTTCCTGGAACCTGCCCAGGCGGTGCAGGACCACGGCTTTTCCCAAAAAGGTTGCGGCCGTTTCCCCTGCTTGTTCGTAGTGACCAAGGGCTTTGTCCAGAATATTCAGGGCGGTCAGACTATTGGCCATTCCCAAATGGGCGCGAGATAAATGCGCCGACATCCCGAAATGACTGAAAAAAAGGGAGTACACCATTTTGGCTTCATGAAAATTTTTAAACCGGAAATAAGCCTCCGCTCTTTCCAGGAGGGCCAGGGCTTTAAGCGTATCGGAAGGGGCATGAAAATAGGCCGAGCGATAATCGGCCAAAGCCTGAGTGGGGTGGGACAACTTTTCCCAAGCCCGTCCACGTATAAAAAAGTAATACGGCGCTTGTCCGGGATCGGTTTTTCCCCGGGATAGACAATCCAGGGCCTTATGCGGCCTTTCAGCTTCCAGAAAGGCCCAGGCCTTTTGTAAATGGGGAGAAACCATCCCCTCTTCCAGACCGGAGGCCGAAAGGTGGAAGGGATGGCTGAGCGCTATAAAAACGGGAATAAAAAGAGGGAAATACTTCATGCCTTACCGGAAAGCAACAAATATGCCATCCGGTTCTTTTATCGCTTGAAGGAAAAAAAGACCTCCCCTAAAATGAAAAAGCAATCGCTTTTAAATAATATTTTTAATTATTTTAGTTAGTTACTAACAGAAAAAACCCTCAGGGGCTGGAAAGCAAAAAGGGTTCAAGCAGGTCTTTATAAAAAAACCTGTCAAAAAGATGACGGAAAGAAACGGCGGCAGAGTAAAAACGAAAAATGCCTGACAATGAGTTGGGGTCTGGGTGTGGAAGGAATCAGTTGAGATCCAGCGCAAATTTTTTCATTTTTTCCAGCAGAGTGGTACGTTTTAATCCGAGCATTTCAGCCGCTTTACTTTTGACACCCCCGGCTTTTCGAACGGCTTGTTCAATGAGGCTTTTTTCAATGCCTTCCACCAAGATATTCATATTCAGCCCCTGGTCCGGAAGCCTGACCTCCCGTTCCGATTCGTTATAAATAGGGAGGGGGTCCGGTTCTTGGGCTAAAGGGCTGCCGATCAGTTCCTGGAACCGTTGGGGCAGATCCCGGAGGGAGATCACTCCATCCTCACTTAAAATAACTACCCGTTCGATCAGATTTTCCAGTTCGCGGACATTGCCGGGCCAGGGGTATTGCATGAAAAGATGTAGTATCTCGGGATGAATCCTGATATTTTCCCTTTTTCTTTTCCTGGAAAAATAATTTACAAAAAAATCGGTTAAAAGAGCAATATCTTCCCGTCTCTCTCTCAGGGAAGGGATGTGCAGGGGGATTACGTTCAAACGGTAAAAAAGATCCTCCCGGAAATGTCCTGCTTTGGTTTCCTGCTCCAAGTTCTTATTGGTGGCCGCCAGTATGCGGACATCGACCTTAATGGTTTTAGACCCCCCGACCCGTTCAAACTCCCTTTCTTGCAATACCCGGAGCAGTTTTACCTGAAAGGAAGGATGTAATTCACCTATCTCGTCCAGGAGGATGGTTCCCCCGTTGGCCCGCTCAAAGCGCCCGATGCGGGTGTTGATGGCCCCGGTGAAGGCCCCCCGTTCATGACCGAAGAGTTCCGATTCCAGCAGGTCCCGGGGTATAGCCGCGCAGTTAAAGGGCACAAAAGGGTTTTGAGCCCGTGAACTGTTGAAATGGATGGTTTTGGCGATCAGTTCTTTTCCCGTCCCGCTTTCCCCTTCTATGAGGACGGTGGCATCGGTATCAGCGATTTTTTTGATCAGCCCATAGACTTTTTGCATCTGCGGGGAAGTGCCGATCAGACCCTGGAAGTCATAGCGTTGTTTCAACTGTCTTTTCAGGGAAAGGTTTTCCTGTTTAAGCCGGGAAAAATCCAAGGCCCTTTGCACCACCAGAAACAACTCCTCCAGGACAAAGGGTTTGGTAATATAGTCAAAAGCCCCTAATTTAATGGCCTCAACCGCGGTTTCAATGGCCCCGAAGCCGGTGATGACGATGGCCGGGATGGTGATATTGTTGGAGGATACACTTTTTAAAACTTCCATTCCGCCAATCCCCGGTAATACCAAATCCACCAGATAGAGGTCGAAACGCCTTTCGGTTAGGAGGGCTATCCCGCTCTCTCCATCCCCGGTGACCGAGACCTCATACCCTTTCAGCTTTAAGAAATCATCCAGGATATCCCTGACCGAAGGATCATCATCAATGACCAAAATGTGGGGCATAGGTATATCTTCCAATTCCGCAAAAGATTTTGCTGCTCAGGCGCCCTTGGGATGGGGGACAGCAGGTAAACGCTGGCTATTTTCGCACAACTATTTATGATGTCAAGCAGAACCTGAAAAAGATTGGAGCCGGGGAGTTATTAAGGAGTGCAAGGTTATTTTGACATAAAACTCTGAGTTTATTCAGCGGAGGACTATGGAGTTTTATAGGGGAACCAATCCTCCTGTCGTAAACGATCCACCTTGAGGACCATGGCCTCATTGGTATCCGACTTGTAAACCAGCTTTCGACCCTTGGCCCCCCCTACATCCTCTGAGGAAATGGAAATACCCTGGCGGCGGAGAACGGTCTTGGCCGTCAGGACATTTTGTTCGCCTAAGGTGCCTATAGCCTGATTATCGGGATCCCCCCCTCCGAATAGTTGGGCTTCGAGTACCGTTTTGTCCGACCCCTGCACGGTCAGGAGTCTGATCAGGGTCAGGACCGCTACATTTCCGTATCTGGCAGTGGCCTCCATGGGTTTGGAGGTTTTGGGATAAATAAAATGGGCCGCCCCGCCGTAGTGTTTTTCCCGGTCCCAGAGACAGATCGTGACCGCCGAGCCCAAGACGGTGAAAATCAAGCTGGGTTCGGGGGAGAAAAAGATATAGCCCGGTTTCAGCAAATATTCCAGCCGGTAGATATTGTTTGAATCCTGATGATCCATGATATTTTATGTCAGCGGCATTTATTTCCAGGGAAAGGACAGGGATCCCGCTGAGGAGTCCACCCCCGGTTTAGGGAAGGATTAAGAAGATTGGACCTGGACCAACTGAACAACGATGGTCACGGGGTTCCCCTCGGTGGAAAAATCCAAAACCAGGTCCTCGGGATGAATATATTTCCCTTTTTCCTCGAAGGGGACTTTTTCGGTCTTGGGGGAACCCAGCGAAAAAACGGATTTTTTATCCAGGAGGGAAAACACGTTTCCACAGACCATGTTGGAGAGTTCGCTGCCCATATCAAAAATCTGGGCTTCATTGACTTCATCCTCAAATCCTAAAAAATTTTTGGTCATCAATTGACCGAGATCATAAGGGAACAAGATCAGCAGACGGCCCGATGGCATCCCGCTGAAGGAGATTTCGCTTTTAATTATCCAGGAGTCGGAAGCGGAAGACTCCGGGGGAGGATCGGTTGTAGCCATGACCGGAGGACCGGTCATAGATCCCGATTCCAGCGGGTCCAGAAAAATGAAAAACATGGTTTCAAAGATATTGAGGGCCGCGGCAACTACCGCCCCCCTTATTTCTTCATGCATGGGTTTTCTCCATGATTCGGGTTAAAACGTCTCGCAGGGTCTCCGGGTGAAAGGGTTTTTTGATATAATCCCTGACCCCCAGGTCAAATAATTCTTTCAGCCGGGTCTCGCTTCCTTCCGTGGTGATCAGGACCACCGGGATTCCGGCATAGGTCGGGTGGTCTTTCAAACGGCGGACCAGTTCCCAACCGTTCATAACCGGCATATTTAAATCCGTCAGGATAAGGTCGATCCAATGGGCCTCTAGGACCTCTAAAGCCTCCTGCCCGTTTCCAGCCTCCCGACAGTCCCCCAACTCAAACCCCGAAAGGGACAAGGCCTTGATAATCACCTTGCGCATGGTTTGAGAATCGTCGATGATCAATACATTATAAGCCATGCTTCCTTCCTTGTACTTTTCCGGTTGACTTCATATTCTTTCTATCTGAAAAAACAGCTCCACCCTTTTAATCTCGTCTCCCAGCTGGGCCATAAAACGTTCCACATCCTTTTCGTCCAGATGGAAATAGACCATGATCTGCTTGAATCCCGCATAGGAAAGCCCATCGACCCCTCCCCCGATCCCGGTCATAATGGCTATCAAATCGGAGAGGTAGATAAGATAAACGGCCTCCACCTCGGTGGTGGCCTCCAGAGGGGTATGATGATAGCGGATGGCCTGAACGATTTCCTGGGGGAAATTCCACTTTTCGGTGATCAAGGCGCTCAATTCGGCATGGTCGATTCCCAGAACCTCCTTTTCCGCCTCCAAAAAGGTGATCCCTTGATTCTGGACCAGCTCTTTAATGATCTGCGACTGTTCTCCCACATAGGAGTTCAAGATCACCTTTCCAATATCATGGATCAGGGCGGCGGTGAACAAAAGGGGGCTCGGTTCCCGGTTCATCCTACGGGTGATGATCTGGGATAAAAGGGCGGAACTGACCGAATGTTTCCAGAGTTCCCCTTCTTCCAGATCATAGCCGGAAATCGCCTTGGTCATCAGGGAACCGCTCACCCCGCTCAGCAGGATCTCTAAGAGCTGGCTGAAACCCAGAAACATAACCGCCTCTTTCAAAGAGCCCACCGGTTGGCGCAGACCGTAATAGGCCGAATTGCAGACCTTTAAAACATTGGCGGTAATAGCCTGATCGTATTGTATGGCCTCGACGATATCCTGAACAGAAGACCTGGGATTGTTCATTAAATCCAAGGCCCGGTTGATAACCGCCGGAAAAGGGGGAAGCTGGTCACAGCTGTTGATAATGGCCTCAATGGAATTCATAATTCTTTTTCCACCTCCCCCGAATATTTAACCCAGACCTTTCCGCTGCTCAGGTCCAAACGGACCGTGCGAGACACCTGCCCCCCCACATCCTCGGCCTTTATCAGGATGTTATTCTTCCATAGTATTTTCCTTAAGGCCATATAATTCCTTTTGCCGATGTTAAAAAAACCGGAATCGTCCAAAATTTGCGATCCCCCGGCCACCTTTACGATTATCCGGTTTTTGGTCGCCCCGAAGCGATAGGCTTCCTTAAACAATAGGGGTATCCCGGTATCAGCGAACATATAGGGGTTTTTTTGGGCTTTTTGCGGGTCAATCTGGGATTCGGGGAGCATATAGTGAAGCAATCCCCCCACCCTGGCTATGGGATCATAGATGGCCACCCCGATGCAAGACCCCAGGGAATAGGTAATCAGCCCGGCCTCATGATCCTGGCAAACCTTCATATCGGCAATCCCAACGATTTTTTTCATTATTTTCTGTAAACAGCCGGTTTTATATAGTGAAAGGCATGGTCAATACCTGTCAGACTTTCCGAATGTCCGATAAACAGGACGCCTTCCTTGGCCAAATGGTCATAGAGGCGGTTAACCAGTTGCTCACGCGTTTTTTTGTCAAAATAAATCATGACATTCCTGCAAAAAATACAGTCAAAAGGTTCGTTGAAAGAAAAGGAATCCATTAAATTGAACCGTTGAAAATGGACGATCGACTTCACTTCCGATTTGACCTTTACGTATTGTTGCCAACGGCCCTGGCCCCGAAGAAAATACTTTTTCATCAGGTTGGGTTGGAGGTCATGGATCTTTTCTTTGAGATAGACCCCGCCCCGGGCCTCACCCAGGACCTTGGTCGAAATATCCGTGGCCAGGATAGAAAGGTTCCAGTCCGATACCGGCGAGAGGGATTCCAGCAGGGTAATGGCAATGGAATAGGGCTCTTCCCCGGAAGAACACCCGGCGCTCCAAATTCGGATTTTTTTGGAAAAGCGCTGCTCCCGCTCCCTGATCTGAGGAAGAAAGTGTTGAACCAGATATTCAAAATGATGTTTTTCCCTGAAAAATTGAGTAAAATTAGTGGAAATGGAATCCAGCAATTGAATGATTTCTTCGCCGGAACGGTCGTTGACCACGTGTCGATAATACTCTCCAAAGGACTGGAATCTTCCTTTTCTTATCCTTTTTCCCAACCGGGCTTTAACCAACTCTTTTTTGCTGTCGGAAAGGTTGATCCCGCTCTGTTCATAAACCAAACGGCTGATCTTGATAAAATCGGCTTCGGTGAATTCGGGAGAACGGAGAAAAGAAGAATGGATAGACATGAGGGCAGAGGTTTCCCCTTAAAAGAATAGGCGCAAAAGGGCCATGGCCGTGGAACTCCTGCACCATAAATTTTTCAGGATCTCCCCCCACCAACACCTTCCGCTATATATCGAAAAGTGCGAAAAAAGGGGGTATTCGGAGCCGGTAGGAAAGATATTTTCTCGGCCGGCTATAGGGCCATTGGCTTGGTTTTTCATATCAGGGCTTGCCGTTGCCGTGTTTTTGTAAGTTAAAAATTAAATTCTACGAAAATGGCTTAAGCCGCCCGATCCAGATCGAGTATTTCCTCGCCCCCGAAGACTTTGTCGATATCCAGCAGGATCTTGACCCCTCCTCCGGTTTTGGCCATTCCCAAAATATAATCCGTGTCCATCCGGGTCCCAAAGGCTGGAGTATCTTCGATTTCGCCGGCCCTGATGTTCAAGACCTCGGAAACGGAATCAACCACGATCCCCATTAAAACATGCCCTGGTCCGTCTTTGATTTCGACGACAATGATGCAGGTCCGCTCGGTATAATCGCTTTCTTCCATGTCAAATTTCAGCCTCAAATCAGCCACGGGAATGACTTTTCCCCGAAGATTGATCACCCCTTTAACATAAGTCGGGGTCTTGGGGACCGGGGTCACGGGCATCATCCCGATGATTTCCTTGACTTTCAAAATCACAATCCCATATTCTTCCCCGGCCAGGGAAAAAGTGAGGTATTTCCCCTCCCGATCCGATGTTTTTTTCGGGTTTTGATTCCCGGCTTCAAAGATCTCTGACATTACTCTATACCTCCTAACTCCATCTGCTTTATCCGGCTTAAAGGGACCGGCTATTTTTTCTATTTATCGGTTTTCCGGGATAAAAACTTTAATAAGGGACTATTGATCCCTCCCGGCCGATAATCTCATCCATCCTCTGCACCAGAGTCCTCATCTGTAAGGCCAGCGTATTCATTTCGGCCGAGGCCGAGGCCGATTCTTGAGCGCTGGCGGCATTTCGCTCTACTACCCGTTCCATGGATAGTATGGCCTGATTTATCCGTTCAATACCCTGGGCCTGTTCATTGGAAGCGGATGAAATTCCAATTACCAGTTCAGCGGCCTTTCTGGCCCCACCGGCCACTTTCTCAAAAGTATCATTGGTCTTTCTAACCCTTTCCGACCCGCTTTTGACCTTGGTTATGGTGTCTTCAATCAAAGTGGTGGTGTTCTTGGCAGCTTCGGCCGTCCGCATAGCCAGTGTGCGGACTTCTTCGGCTACAACGGCAAAACCAGCCCCGGCTTCTCCGGCTCGGGCCGCCTCTACCGCGGCATTCAACGCCAGAAGATTGGTTTGAAAAGCTATCGCATCGATGGTCTTGATGATTTTTCCCGTTTCCTCCCCAGCGCTGGAGATCCCTTTCATTGATTCGTTCAACTCCCGCATAGAAAGATGGGCCTCATCTACAACCAGGCTGGTATCTTTCATCAGGATCTTGGCTTGCTGGGCATGATCGGCGTTTTGTTTGGTCATGGAAGACATTTTTTCCATAGAGGCCGCTGCTTGTTCCAAGCCTTCAGCCTGGGATGAAGCCCCCTGGGCCAGGGACTGTCCGGCAGAGAAGACCTGCCCGAGGGCTAGGGCCACATGGTCCGAATTCTCTCTTAAACGAACCATTACCTCGTTCAGGGGCTGGGTTATAAAGCGGGTGAAGAGGAAGGTCAGGAATCCTACCGCCGCCAAAGCCAGGACCATGCTGATGATCATGAAGGTTCTCAAGCGGCTGATTATTTTTTCCGCCCCTTCTGAATTCTCTTTGATTTTTGCTTCGATTTTTGTTCGGATAATTTTTACCAGGCTATGGATCTCCTGTAACGGTTCCTGAAAATCGTCGTTAAAAAAATTAGAGGCCTCTTTTCGAAAATCTCGACCTTTTTTCAACAGACGTTCCAATTCCCGATCCGATCGCTGCAGTTTTCGAAAAGGTTCTTCGAGCAGGCTGGTCGATTCTTTGAGTTCAGGCATCTCCTTCTCCGCCGTCTTTCTTCCCGATCCGTAAAACCACAAGCCTAATCCCAACTGCGGGATATCCCTCTCCGGATCAAGAAGGGAAAGGTGTTCTTTCTGCAGGGCTTGGTCTATTCTCGCCTCCCATTGTCGCTGGGCATCCAGTTTTTGTCTCAATTCTTCAGAGACGGACTGCAATCGATCTGCCTGACGCACACCCACGGCTGCCCCGGAAAGGTCGATCCAGGAGACGTATCCGATCAGCAGTATCAACAAACCCACTACCACCGCCCCTCCGATTATTTTTTGATTCAGGGTCCTGCTTTTCATACGGGTGACCGTTCAGGGTTGACTGACCGCATTAATGATCTCATAGGCCATACGTTCCAGGGGCACACTTTTTTCAGCCGCGCCGATCCGCACCGCTTCTTTAGGCATCCCATAGACAACGCAACTGGCTTCATCCTGGACCAGGGTTCGGGCACCGGCCTCTTTCATGGCCAGCAAACCTTTGGCCCCGTCGGCACCCATGCCGGTCAGGACCACTCCGACAGCATTATTCCCCACATACTGGGCAACGGAATTGAAAAGCACATCCACCGCCGGTCTTTGATGGTGCACCAGGGGCCCGTCTTTAACCTGGACATAATACTTGGCCCCGCTGCGCCGGATCAGGAGGTGAAAATTTCCCGGTGCGATTAAAGCCCTTCCATTGATAACCGAATCACCGTCCTGTGCTTCTTTGACCTCAATCTGGGAGATTTGATTCAGTCGATCGGCAAAAGCCGTAGTAAAATTGGCCGGCATATGCTGGACGATGACAATACCGGGGGCATTTAAAGGCATATGGACCAGGATGTCTTTTAGGGCTTCCGTTCCACCGGTTGAAGCGCCGACGGCGACCACTTTTTGCGTGGTGACTTTCAGGGAATCACCGCTCCGGTTTATTCGCGGCCTGTCCTCCGGGACCGTTCTTCTGTTCAAATTGGCCCGGGAGGCAGCCCGGATTTTTTCTTTGAGTTGGATACACATATCCCCCACAGAATAAGCCCCGCCGGGTTTGGCCAGAACTTCGACGGCCCCGTCTTCGATGGCCTCCAGGGCCATGGCGCTCCCTTTCGGGGTCAGGGAGCTTACGATAATGACCGGCAGCGGATAATACTTCATCAGTTTTTTTAAAAAGGTCAGACCGTCCATTCTGGGCATCTCGATATCCAGAGTAAGGACATCGGGCTTCAAGGTAACGATCTTGTCCCGGGCGATATAGGGATCCGGGGCCGTGCCCACCACTTCGATATCCGCCTCTTTGGAAAGTTCTTCGTTAAAAATCTTACGGACGATGGCCGAATCATCAACCACCAGGACCTTGATTTTTTGATTAGTCATTTTTCGCCGCTTTCCCTCGATAGATCTCAAAAATGCCGTTGATGTCCAGGATCAGACAGATCTGACCATCCCCCAGGATCGCACCTCCGGCCACTCCCTGAACCGTTTTCAATTTCTCCCCCAGGTTTTTGATGACCACCTCCTGCTTCCCCAACAGGTCATCCACCATCAGCCCTTTCTGGATCCCGTCGTTTTCCACCACCACCACCAACCCTTCCCAGGCCTTTTTATCCTCCGAAACGACCTGTAAAAGGGTGTTCAAACGGACCAGGGGCAGCAGGGAATTTCGCACCTTGACCATCTCTTCCTTCTTTCCCACGCTGAAAACCTCCTCCGGGGTTGGTCGCAGGGTCTCCTTGATGGTCACCGTAGGAATAATAAAACGTTCTTTTCCGATTTTTACCAGGATCCCATCCATGATGGCCAAGGTCAGGGGTACACGAATGATGAAACGGCAGCCCTTCCCTTCACTGGAATATATTTCAATCTTGCCCCTGATTTTCTCAATAACCCGCTTGACCACATCCATTCCCACCCCGCGGCCGGAAACGTCGGTCACTTTGTCGGCTGTGGAAAAACCCGGTTCAAAGATCAGGTTGTCTATCTGAAAATCCGTTAGGGTATTTTCCTCGGCGATGATCTTGCGCTCCCGGGCCTTGGCCAGTATTTTGCCACGATTTAACCCCTGACCGTCATCCTGAATCTCAATGACGATATTCCCCCCTTTTTGATAGGCCCGGAGGGCAATTTCCCCGGATTCCGGTTTCCCTTTTTGCCGGCGGTCCTGGGGAGATTCAATGCCGTGATCAATGGAATTCCGAATCATATGAACCAAGGGGTCATAAAGGGTATCGACCATGTTGCGGTCGATTTCCGTTTCCTCCCCCCAAAGGCCAAGTTCCACCTGTTTTCCGGATTTTTTGGACAAGTCACGGACTAATCGGATCATTTTTTGAAAGGTGTGGCGAATGGGAACCATGCGCAGGGACATGGCGATTTTTTGCAGGTCGGAGGTAATTCTTTTCAGTTGCGAAAAATCCCTGACCAGTTTTTGATCGCTGATGGAGGCCAGGTTGGGGTTCTGTTGAACCAGAGACTGGGCTATAACCAGTTCCCCGACCATATCCACTAAGTTGTCTAATTTTTTAGTATCTACCCGGATCGTGGCCTGGGTTTCATGACCGGAGAGCCTTTTCTGGTCGCGCAAACCGTCTAGGACCTCTTTGGGTTTGGCTTTCTGCTCGGCAATGAGTATTTCCCCGATTTTCTGATCATGCTTTTCCCCCACTTGCGACTGCAGAGCCTGGCCCACGGCATCATTGGAAACCACACCCTTAAGAGTCAGAATTTCACCCAAAGGAGGGACGGTCATTTCAGGCGGTTCTTGGGCCAGGTCTTCTTTTGACTGGGATTTGTCTCGAATGGCCTGAATACGCTCCATCCAGGGGGTTAAATCGGGGGGGAGTGAAGCGGGCCGGCCGGAAAGGAACTGGGCCTTTCGCTCGGCGATGAGATTTTTTAGAAAATCAACCGCTTCCAATATGATATCGATGATTTTTTGGCTGACCGGAATCAGATCATTACGGGCATCATCCAACAAGGATTCCACCGCATGGGAAAATTTATGGATTTCTTGCAGGTTTAAAAATCCGGAAACCCCTTTTATGGTATGGAAGGGTCGAAAAATTGCATTAAGACATTCTTTATCCTGAGGGGACTGTTCCAGATTGATGAGGTTGATTTCAATGGATTCCAAATGTTCTGTGGCTTCGATGACAAAGTCGTTGAACAACTCCAGGTCTTGCGACAACTCAGCCGCTCCCTCTGTTAACCCCTGAGGCTGAGCGGACTCCTGATTCGGAGAGGATTCCCTCCCTGACTCCAATGGGCCCAGGAAGAGGTTTATTTTTTCCCAAAAGGGCTTTTCTTCCGGAAGCGGTTGGTTAAGTTCCCCATGGGCAATTTTGTTCTGAAGGATGCGAATTCCGTTGGAAATCAATTCCAACGCCGGTTGGGGATCATCCCATTCTTTAAAAATCATTTTTTCAATCAGTTTTTTTAAAGGGAGACTAAAAGGCTGCAGACCCTTTACCTCCGATTGTTCGGCGGCTTTTTCAATCAGATCTATTTGCTTGAGCATGTTGCCCAGGGCCATAACATCATCGGTTTCCACCGAAATTAAAATCAGGGCTAATTGGTCGATGATCTGGCTGATCGAAACATCTTCATCCATCATGGCTTTTTCCTTTTGGTTGAACCTTGGTTTCCCTCGATATTCTCCCACAAAAAACGGAAGCTTTTGCTAAAAAGACCTATTCTTGGTTTCAGGAATTTTTTTTGTTTTTTGCAATAACCGTACCGGTAATATAATTATTTATGTTAATCAATAAGTTAAGTAATCTTCTTTTTGCTCTTCCTGATATTTCTTTTTTAAAGTCATTTTTTTGACAAGAGCCAACCGGTCCCGGAAAACTGGCTAAAGAGGTTTGACCTCTTAGGCGACCTGCCTTAAGATAGAAATCTTTCCTTATAATAACAGAATAGATTTTCCTCTCCTTTCCCTCTTCGGATGTCTGCCAACGTATTCTTTGTTTGTCAAAAAAAGAAAAAAAGGCGGAGAGCTGGGCGTAAGGGTTGAATGCTAGTCGTCTGGTTAATATTTTTGGGGTTCCGGGGCCGGATTTCTACCAATAGGCCTCTTCGATTTTCATTTGGATTTTGAAGTTTTTTTGCTTTTCCCCTCCCCTGTCACCATCCTTTAAACCGGTTCCGTTATGGTGCGGTTTTTCAATCTTATCTCCACCCGCCGGTTCTGGGCCCTTTGCTCCAGGGTCTGGTTGGAAGTCAAAGGTTGTTGTTCACCATAGCCTTTTATGGTGAAACGGGAAGGGTCCAACCCGCGGCGGTTGATTAGGTATCTTAAAACGCTGGCGGCCCGAGCCACCGAAAGCTCCCAGTTGGAAGGAAACGGTCCGGTCTTAATGGGCTGGTCGTCAGTGTGTCCATCGATCTCCACCTGAAATGAGGGATACCTTTCGACGATCTCGGCGATGGTGTCCAGGACCGGTTGCGATGTTTTCAGTAACTCGGCCTCACCGCTGGCAAAAGAGATATAGTCTTTCAAGGAAATCAAAATTTCCTGCGGCCCGCCCTGGATCATGACCTGTTCCCCTAAACCCAGGCTGGTCACCTTGGACTCCATATCACTGCGGATAGTGTTGATCAGGGTTGCAGAAGGTGCCGGGCCGGCCGGGTGGGAGCTCTCCTCTGTTAGCGGAGGGGATGGAACTGTTTTTTTAACGACCGGTATCTTGGCCAGGGCGACGAAGACAATGAAAAATATCAATAACAGGGACATGAGATCGCTCAGGGTGATCAGCCAGTTTTGTTCATCCTCGGAAGAATCGATGGAGGCTGCTTTTCGTAGCGAATAGCGATTTCTGGCCCAGGCACTTTCCCTGTTCTCTAAGAAATATTTCTTCATGCTTCGCTCCTTTTTTAATAAAAGATCAATGACTTTGGAACCGCCTACGAATTGATTTTCACCTCACCCCAGACCAGGGAGTCTGCTCCCTGCGGAAGGGAGGTCTCAGAAAGAGCTTCAAGGCCTACCAGCCTCTCTTCAATTTTCAAGGGATGTTCTCCCTGGCTGATGCCAAACAGACCCTCGAGGCTCATCTCCATCATCGTTTCATTGAGTATGGCCCTTTCCTTTAATTTGGAACTCAGAGGGAGCATGATCAGGTTGGAGATGATCACTCCATAGAAGGTGGACATGAGGGCCACAGCCATCAAGGGCGTTATAGTTTCAATAGACTGGAACTTATCAAACATCTTGATCAAACTGATAATGGTCCCGGCCAGACCCAGGGCCGGGGTCAGTTTGGCCAGCGTCTTAAGCACATTCTGACTCAAAAGATAACTAGCCGACCGATCCCTGCTTTCCCGCTCCAGTGCCTTATAGATTTCTTCCATACTGTGTTGATTGATCAACAGCCGCATCCCCAATTTGAAATATTCATCCCTGATTTCATCCCGGTGGTTTTCGATTTCACGAATTTCCCCTTTTATATACATCCGGGCCATCCACATGATATCTTTCACCAGAACCGCTTTGTCTCCCGGTTCCTGAAAGGCCTCCTTTATATGTCCCCAGGCCATCCTGATCCGCCGGGTGGGAAAACCGACGAACAATCCGATCAGGGTTCCGCTGAAGATGATCAGCAGGGCGTCAAGGTTAAAAAACATTTCCGGTCCCGTATGACGGATGATGGGTAACAGGAATAAGAAGATCCCTACAGAAACAATGATAGTGACCAGCGGGTTCATGACAGGCCTCCAATTTAAGAGGGTTGTTCGATATTTTTACTTTTCCCTATTATTAGCAATCCTTGTGCCAGAGTGAGCTCCTGGTGCGGTAAAGCCGTAACACAGTAACGACTATGGATTTTTGCTTTTAAGGTCCTGGAAAAAGGGAAGGAGGGAGCCGAAGCAGCAAATTCATGCGGAAAAAATTTCCGCCCGGGAAAAATTTTTAGGGGGTTCTCAAGGGACCCGGAAGCTGATTGTTCATTTTATAAATAAAGAGCAGGATCTCGGCCACGGCCTATTATCGGGACGGCCGTATCAGGTTTTGCTTGCCTTTCCTCATGAACCTGTTAATATCCTTTTTTCCCTGGGTACCATTTTTTTCTGATAAAGGAGAAACGATCATGGCCAACCGCCAGGCTGTTATTCAAACCAATCAGGGGACCATCCACGTTGAACTGTTGGAACAGGAGGCCCCGAAAACAACCGAAAATTTCATCACTTTGACCCAAAAAGGATACTATGACGGAGTCATTTTCCATAGGGTAATCAAAGGCTTTATGATCCAAGGCGGGGACCCCACCGGAACCGGACGCGGTGGTCAATCGGCCTGGGGGGGGCGTTTTGATGATGAGATCGAAGCCGCCTCGGCCCTCTATCGGGAAGGCTATAAAGCCGGGACCGTAGCCATGGCCAATGCCGGTCCTAACACCAACGGCTCCCAATTCTTTATTATGCATGTCCATTATCCCCTTCCGCCCAATTACACCATTTTTGGAAAAGTCAGTGCAGGACAGGAGGTGGTCAATACTATCGCCTGCAGTCCTACCGACGGCAACGACCGGCCTCTTTCCCAGGTCGTGATGGAGAAAGTAACCATTGAATAGTTTTCGGAGACAACCTGGCAGAAACAGCGTCTCCTTCGAATCGCCAACCGAGTAAAATGAAATTGATTTGGTAATCCCTTATGTCCCGCCGAAACGATTTGCGCAATCTGGCCATCATTGCTCATGTGGACCACGGGAAAACGACCCTGGTGGACGCCATGCTCTGGCAAAGCGGGGTATTCCGCGAAAACCAACAGGTTATGGAGCGGGTCATGGACAGCCTCGATCTGGAGCGGGAAAAGGGCATCACTATCATGGCCAAGAATACGGCCATTTCCTATAAAGGGGTCAAAATCAATATCGTCGACACCCCGGGCCACGCCGACTTCGGGGGAGAGGTGGAGCGAACCCTGAACATGGTCGACGGGGTCATGCTCCTGGTGGACGCCACCGAAGGCCCCTTGCCCCAAACCCGTTTTGTTTTGGGCAAGGCCTTGGAAAGAAGGCTCCCCCCGATCGTGGTCATCAATAAAATCGACCGCCCTGATCGGAGGATCAAGGAGGTCCTGAATGAGATTTACGATCTTTTCATCGATCTGGGGGCCGATGAAGAACAATTGGAATTCCCGGTCCTCTATACCAATGCCCGGGCCGGTATCGCCCTCAACGACCCGGAGGATAGAGGCCAAGACCTGGTTCCCCTCTTCGATGCTATTGTCCGGGCTATTCCCGCCCCTTCCTGTGATCCGGCCGCTCCCCTTCAGTTTCTGGTCACCAATCTGGACTATAGCGATTATGTGGGCCGTATCGCTGTCGGCAAAATAGTCAGCGGACGACTGACCCACAGAAAAGAGGTGGCAGTATTGAAAAATGGAGTGCTGACCGGCAAATCCGTTTTGAGCCAGGTCTATTCCTATGAAGGACTGATCAGGGTGGAAAGAAATTCCATCGAGGCCGGGGATATTGCCGCCGTGGCCGGGGCAGCCGAGGTCTTTATCGGGGATACCCTGGGCGATCCGGAAGATCCCCGCCCCTTGCCCAGCATCACCGTTGAGGAACCGACGTTGTCCATGATCTTTTCCGTCAATACCTCTCCCTTAGCCGGGAGAGAAGGGCGGCTGCTGACCTCCCGCCACATCAAGGAACGATTGGACAAGGAATTGCTTTATAATGTGAGCATTGGTGTGGAAGAGACCGATCAACCCGATTCCTTCAAGGTCAGTGCCCGTGGGGAACTGCAATTGGCTGTGCTGGTGGAAATGATGCGCCGGGAGGGATTCGAGCTTTCCTTGTCCAAACCCAGAATCATCACCCGGGAAATGAACGGAAAGCGGATGGAGCCATTGGAGCTGGCGGTAATAGACATCCCGGAAAACCACGTCGGGGTGGTCAGCGAAAAACTAAGTGCCCGTCGGGGTCGGATGACCAAGATGATCAACCACGGTTCCGGCCGGGTACGGTTGGAATTCGAAATTCCCACCCGGGGACTGATCGGCTTCCGCAGCCAGTTTCTGACCGACACCCGCGGTACGGGCCTCTTGAACACCCTGATCATCGGCCATACCCCTTTTGCCGGGGCCATTCCCTCCCGGCCTAACGGGGTCCTGGTCTCTGATCGTGGGGGCAAGGCCGTGACCTATGCCATTTTTCATCTCCAACCGCGAGGGGTCATTTTCGTCAATCCGGGAGATCCGGTCTATCCCGGTCTAATCGTCGGGGAAAACTCCCGACCTGAGGATCTTTGGGTGAATATCACCAAGGAAAAAAAGTTGACCAACATCCGGGCCGCCGGTGCCGACGAAGCCCTCCGCCTGGTCCCGCCGCGAAGGTTCACCCTGGAACAGGCCATGGAATTTATCAATGATGATGAACAGGTGGAAGTCACCCCCCTTTCCATCCGTCTGCGAAAGATGAAGGGACGATAGGGTCCTCTTTCCGGTAATCCGGTCTTATTCAATAAACGAAAAAGAAAAAAAACTCACCCAACCCTTTTTGCCGCCATGGCCATGAACCCGTCAACACGAATACCCGCTGCTTTTGTCTCCCTCGGTCATGGTAATTTCCGCCTTTTCTGGATATTACAGCTTATCTCCCTCATCGGTATCTGGATGCAGATTACCGCCCATGGCTGGTTAGTCTATGATTTGACCGCTTCCAAGTTCCTCCTGGGGGTGATCAATGCCCTGGGAGGACTGCCGATCCTGGTTTTAAGTCCCTTCGCCGGGGTCATCGTCGATCACTTCAACCGCAAGAAATTGCTCGTTTTGACACAAATCATCTTTTCAACAGGCGCTTTTCTGGTAGGCATCCTGATCTCCACCAATCAGGTCAGTTTTTGGAACCTCTGCGCTGTCGCCTTTGTCGGCGGTCTGGTCAATGCCCTGGACTCCCCGGCCCGAATGGCCTTTTTCGTTGAGCTGATCGATATCCGTTCCCTGGGAAACGCCATCGCTCTCAATTCTTTGGCCTTTAATTTTGCCCGTATCCTCGGCCCGGCCTTGGCCGGGTTTCTGGTCGGGGCCGTGGGATTAGAATTTTGTTTTTACCTGAATGGGGCGGCCTTTATTCCCGCCATTGTGGGAATGTGGTTTTTAAAAGGTGATTTTTCGGCCAGGGCGGCTATGGCCGGATCGGTGGGACAAGCCCTGATGGACGGCGCCCGCTATATAAAAAACAATAAAAACGTTTTCTATTCTCTTTTGATGGTAATGATCACCTCCACCTTCGTCATGCCCTTTGCCATCCTGATGCCTGTGTTTGCCAAGGATATTCTCAAGGTAGGGCCTCAAGGGCTGGGAACCCTTATGGCCTTTTCCGGTTTGGGTTCCTTTATCGGGGCTTATTTTCTGGCCCAGTTCAGCCAGCGTATCGATTTTATAAGACTCATTTACTACAGCACCCTGCTGGTGGTAGGCTCCCTTTTGTTTTTCGCCTTTTCCACCCGTTTCTCCTGGTCCTGTCTGGCCCTGGCCTTGCTGGGTCTGGGGGTGGTCACCCAGGTAGCTTCCATTAATACCTATATCCAGGGGGTGGTACCCAATGAACTGAGAGGAAGGGTTATGAGTTTCTATACCCTGGGCTTTATGGGGTTCATGCCCGTGGGGGCCTTTCAGGCCGGGGTGGTGGCCCATTTTTTCGGAGCCCCCCTCTCCCTGGCCATCGGGGCTATGATCCTCTTTATTCCGGTATTGGTTCTATTTTTCAGGAAACGATCTTAGAAGACCCCGCCCATGGCCGCGGAATATTGCCAGTTGCGGTCATCGAAACTATAGGTTATCCCCAGGCCCAAGGGCAGGGGAAAACGCCAGAACCTATAGGATACCTCCAGGCCGACGCCCTGCCGGCCCCATTCTTTTTGATCCTGACGGCAGAGGGCCAGGTCCATGAACCCCTTTCCGATCAGTCCTCCCACCCTGTTCTGAAACAAGGGATAGGAATATTCGGCCGTGGCCACGGCCAGCGACTCCCCTCGGTATTCCCGGGCATAGACCCCTTTCAATCCGTTCAATCGGTTGGTGGCGAAACGGCGGCTTTCCGGAAGATCCGAACCGACTGCGCCGTTCAGAGCGGCTTCCAAATGGCCGCGATTGCGGAATACCGTATTATGCTTTAACTGGGCCGTAGCCTTGGTAAAGTTGCGGTCTGATCCCAGCAACTCATCCCCTCGCTCAATGGTCAGCAGAACCCCCCAACTGGTCTCTATTTTGGGAAGTGGTTTTAAACTCTCTTCCAATCCGGCCATTCCCATTCCGAAAATCCGTCCCAAGCCACCGGCTCCGCTGTCGTAGCCCCCCAAGGTCCGGACCGCCTTCCCGTATCCGATGGAGAAGACCAGGGAATTGAACTGCCCGTTTTCTTTCTCTGAGGAAAGGGTTCGATCGCGGTAATCCACCTGACTGGAAGTGATTCCTCCGTATAATTTCCAGTCCCTTAAAGGAGGG
>JBFMBU010000003.1:0-33771 GCA_040755035.1 Thermodesulfobacteriota bacterium | reverse complement strand
CCGAAAGAGCAACCCTAACCCATACTCGTCGTATTCATAGATGGGTGTTTTCTGGTGACGATAATCGCCGTACAAAACCAGACGCCGAGTCAGCCGAAGATCCAGATGCAGTTGGGTGCTCCAGACAAACCGCCAGTCGGTATCCTCCTCCCGGGCATATCCGGCCTGGATACTGAACTGATAATGGAGCAGTTCGTATTCCCCACGGCTGTTGAAGTAAACCTGATGCTGTTCCAGTTTTTTAGGGGCATAATACTCGACGGCCTTTCGGTCACTGTCTCCAAACCGGACACGGTACCCCAGCCCCAGAAAGGGCCACTCTTTCATCCTCCAGACCAGGCGGCCGTTTAAAAGGGTGGTGTTGTTTTTATCGGTCCGCCGGGTATGTTCCAGATCGGCGAATAGGTCAAAAGAATCGATTAAGCGGGAATAGGTATTGAGACCATAGCGGTTGGCCCGTATATCGGCCCTAATCGCTTCCACCGTATCAATCACTTCCCGGGCAGCCTGAAGATCAATATGGTTTTCCCATAAGGGGTTGGACCAGTGCAGGTTTATCAGCCCACCTACCCGGTCCCCATTTTTGTCCACATGCAGGTTCCAGATCCGACCTTCCAGCCAATGGTCCTGATGAAAATACCATTTGCCCCCCAGTCCTAAACGGGTCCCTTTTTCCTCCCCGTACCCTTCCCGTTCCCAACGGATTCTTTGACCGAGCAGTCGCAGTTGCAGGGTGTCATGTACATGACCGGCCAGATCGAATCCTCCGTCCAGGTAAGAACGGCGGTCGCTGTCTTTCCAGTAGGTCCCCTGGGGGTTGATAAAGAATTTTTTCTCCCACTGGGCCCTTTCCAGGGAATCCTTGCTTCGTTTGGAATCAGGATCAATCTCCTGAGCCAGACGGAGCTTAGCCAGAGCCGTGGGGACATCTCCATACTGGAAGGCATTGTTTCCCCAATTATAATTGACCTCCCAAGGATCGGCCCCGGCCTCTTCGGCCTTCTTAAACCATTGTCCGGCCTGGATATGCTGCCCCTGCCAGAACAAGACCTTCCCCAATTGCAGACGTGCACGGACCAGCGGATTTTGGCGGGTCAGGTAATTCTGTAATTGATGAACATCCCAGGAGGGGGGGACATTACGCCCCATCAAGTGCCGGTTTTCGAACGCTTCGGTTATATAACCGTTGGGATCGGCGGTGATGGCGAAAGTAAAGTAGCGGGCCAGGCACTTTTGAAAAACGGTGAGGGCTTCGGAATCGGTGTCCAGGGAGGTCTGTCCATAGTCCCCTCTGGGGTATAGGAAAAGGGTGTTTTCCTGGTTCTTAAAAGCTAAGGAGGCTTCGGAGAATACTATTTCCAGACGCCTTTCCATCGCCTCTGCCGTTTCTTTGCCCGCAGTGGTCATGATCTTATGGGTAAGAACGTTTCCCCGAATTCCCTTGGCGTTGACCACGGTGGTCAATTCATTTTTCAGCGGTCCGGACCAGGCCATGACCCAACGTCCGCTGGATCGTAATCTGGCTAAAAGGTCCGGTGAGGGTTGAAAGGGGACCTGCGTTTGCAGAGAGAGAACGTCCCCGGCTAAAACCACCCGGCCTTTAATTTTTTCCAGAAAGGCGTCAATTTGCCGAAGGGCTTCCGAATCAGAGGTGATCAGTACTACCATGACCTGGGGCTGGTTTTTCGAAAAAGAGGCTGCCAGGTCAGCAGGGGTGATGAAGGAATATCCTTTATCGGCCAGATATTTTAAATGGCCTGTTACCTGTGAAACCATGTTTTGGCCGGGATAGGCGAAGGAAGTAACGTTGGAATAAATAAGGATCGGGACGGCTTTGTTGATTTCCTTACGGGCCAGGGGACGCAGCCCGGCGAAGGCGGCTACGAATCGTTCATCCTCGGCCAGGGAGATGGAGTGCTGAAGTTCGGCATGGATATCCCAAGGACGCTGCCGGAGGGTCTCCCGGCTGTAATCCACGGCCAGACCGCTTTGTTTTTTGGCTGAGGCGATTTCCCGAAGATGAATCAAGGAGGGTAAAAATTGGGGATTTCTTTGTAAGAGACTTTCCAGTAAAGTACGAGCTTCCTCAATTTGACCCAGGTCCATTAGGGCCTTGATCCAGATCTGATGGGCTGGGACGTTCCCAAGGTCGGCCGAGGCCCAATTTTTGGCTGCGGTTAGGGCCTGGGTCGTCAGTTTTAAACTCTCCGCGGCCTCGGCTTGATACTGCCATAAGGCCGTCGTCGGTTTGATTTTTAGACCGGCTTCGGTGGTTTTCAGGACCTGGTCGTTACGGCCCAGAGCCCCCCAGATCTCAGCCGCCAATTCAAAACCCTTGGGGTCGGGTGTTTTGGAAAGCAGGGAATCCAAAAGTTTTAATGCCTGATCCTGGCGGCCCAACAGGAAAAGGCAGCGGGCGGTCTCTATGCCGTATCGGGGTCTATCCGGATTTCCCAAATAAAGTTCCTGCCAGTGATCTAAGGCCTCCTGCGTTTTCCCCAGAGTGGAAAGGGTGTCGGCAAAGTATCCTTTGGCGGTAGTATCTCCGGCAGCGACTTTGGCCCTGAACCACTCTGATTCGGTTTGGGCTTCCTGGTAGCGTTTCAGACTAACCAGATCACGAAAGAGAAGAAAATGGAGATCCGGTTGGTCGGGGTCAAGACTCAAACTTTTCTTGAAATGCACAACAGCCGTCTGGGTATCGTTTCCGGATTCAGCATTCCAGCCCCTGATGCCTTCTTTGACGGCCTCAGAGGCGGACCTTTTTAATAAGTCTTCAAGAAGGGCGTGGGCTTTCGCGGAGTTTCCCTGGTCCAAAGCCGTATTAACGGCCCTGAGCCAATCCAACGTCCTGTTTGGATCCCGGGTCAAGGTTTTTTGATAAAGCAACCAGGCCGATTCCAGATTTTGGGCATCCTTCTGTTCCCCGGCCGCCTTGGACAGGATGGCGGTAACCTCCGGCCCGTGTTCCGATTCCGGTGTTATCAAAGGATCGATTTGGAAAAGCACAGGGAGGGTATTTCTTTCAAAGCTGCATATGGAAAGAGCGGGCAGGAAGTAGTTGAAATCATCCGCAGTGGCTGACGCCAGACCTCTTTCCAGAAAAGGGGATACATGTTCCCCGACTTGAGGACAGTACCCGCTTCTGGCCTCGGCATAGGCCAGATAAACCCCCAGTTGGGGTCGTGCTTCCCCGCCATCCCAAGCCGCTTGTAGAAATTCCCGGGCGGCGATCACCCGATTGGCTTTCAGGACTTCCAACCCCAAGGCGGTAAAGGAAGTGCCCGGCTCCCAGCGACGGAAAAGCTGCCTGGCCCGGTCCGCCTGACCTTCCTCTGCCAGCCCGGCGACAACCTGACGGATTAACCGTTTGCGATCCACCGTTGGGTCTTTCAAGGCCTTTTCCCAGGCCTGTATGGCCTCGTCAAAACGATTATGGGTTAAAAGACTCCATCCCAGATCGCGGAAGACCCCGGGCCGTTTGGGTTCGAGGGCGGCCAACTTTTGCAGCGGTTCCAGAGCCGTGGGTCCGGGATTGGCAGCCGCCCAAAGCGCATACGTATTGGCCAATAATTCCCTGACCAAAAGATCCTTAGGATGGTGACGATAGAAATCTTCGAAAAGACCGGCGGCTTTTGAATAGTCTTCCCGTTTCTGCAGGGTCAGGGCCCGGCTAAGGGTAATTAGCTGATCCCCGCCTGGTACTTTTTTTATTTCTTTCTCATAGGCGGTCAACTCAGATTTCTGTCCCGCCAGATTCAAAGCGGTTAACTTCAGAAGTTGGGCGTTGGTATTGGTAGGCCGGACCTTCAGGAAGCGGTTCAGAGGATTCAGAGCCATTTGGGGCTGTTTATTTTCCAACCGGGTTTCAGCTATCCAAAGCAGCCAGCCGATTTGTCTGGGGTCCTTTTTAAAACCCGATCCCCATACCTCTGCGGCTTCCCCCTTTTGACCGGAATTTTTTAAAGCCCAGCCCAAATCACGCCAGGCCGGGATGTATTCCGGGAAAAATTCCAACGATTTTTTTAAGGCAGTCACGGCCTTGGAATTTTCATGGGCACCTTGATAACTTCGCCCCAAGGCAAACCAGGCCAATCCCAGGAAAGGTTTTTCCTCTTCATTCGGAAGACCAACGTCCATGAGGACTTTCTCGGCTTCCTCCAGTTTCTTCTGGGCCAGGAGGTCCAATACATTCAAAACGGACCTCAGCCCGGGAGAGAGATTTTGGCGGCGCAGGGCCTTGAGGATCGTTGCCGCATCGCGCCGGTCCTTCAGTTCGGAAGTGCGGAAGAGCAAGGTCAGGACCCACTCTCCATCCAATCCCTCCCAAATTTGCGGCGAGGCCTTTTCCAGCTTTTCGGCCAATTCCTTTAAGCGATCGGCAGCCAATAAAGAACGGATAACCCAGGTGCTCGTTTCCGGATCATCCCCTTTCAGTTCCTGGGCGAGTTGAAAGGCCTTTTGCGCTTCGTCATGATTACCCATCAGCATCAGGACCCGACCGAACTGTTTCCAGGATTCATAGTAAGCCGGGTCCTTGGAAACGGCGGCCCTGGCCCATTTCAAGGCCTCATCCAGCCGGTTGCTGCCCAGGGCTAAACGGGAGTGATGAATCAATTGGATTACCGAAATTTCAGAAATGCTATCCGGAGGAGTGGCGGGAGGAAACGAAAAGGGGCCGGGGGCTTTGGAGGAAGATAAAACGGCCGCACTGCCTTTTGGGGACCCTTTTTGTCCTGATGTCCCTATTTCACTGCCTTCTACCGGAAGGATCCAGGAAAGGACCAGGAAAGATAAAAAAAGCCAATGAAAACCCATCTATTCTCCTCTCCCTTCTTGCTTTAAACGCAGAGCAAAGCCCACACCTGGGATGGTGATACTGGTGGGGTCTTTGGTGACAATGATCTTACGACCTGGAAGGGTCAGCAACAACTGGTTGGCCGCTTTTCGAGTTTCTTCATCGGAACCCTCGATCAGGAAATAATCGGCTGAGGATTTCCTTTTATCCCGATCCGGTGCGCTGATGTTCCCTGACGTAGTCCGTTCGATGATCACAAATCCCAATCGGTGAAAGGTGTTAATCCAATCAGGATCGGCTTTACTCAGCGCCAAGGTTTTGATAAAGGGTTTTAAAAGGGGATCTTCCAGGGAATGGCTGAACCGCGAAGCGAATTTTTCGCGTTCTTCAAAGGGGATTCCTTGAGGCAAATCGATTACCGGAATCGTGTCCACACCTTCGGCTGCGGCTTTCAAGATATCTTTTTTCCTTTTCTCATTCCTGAACAGCAGGGGACCGGCTCCGTCCCAGGAAACCAAAATAGCCTTTGTTTTGGATTTCATTTCCGGGGATAAACCCTCGAACCAGTCGACAAAAACATAATAATCCGGGAGGGGCCGGGCTTTAAATTCCTCAAGTCGAATTTCCGAACCTCGGGTGCTGAGACCGATTTCCCCTTGCGCTTGTCTTGCCGCCAGAGGAGTGGGGCCAAAGATCAAGGAACCATCCATCCAGACCCAGGCCCGATTGGCCTTGACCAGTATTTTGAAACGGTGGGGTCGGCCTTCTCTAATGCCCGCCTCTTTTCTGTTCAAGGTTTGTAACACGGTTCCATTTTTTTCTCTCAGGGATATCTCCTTAGGCGACAGGGCCAGCATCAGGAAGGATTGTATTCCGCCGTAACGCAGGAAAAGGGCCGGAGAAGCCCCTTTGGAAACTGAAAGTTGGAAGTCGACCTCCAGATTGCTCCACCCTTCTGTGCCTCGGACCCAGAGGTCGGAATCAGGGGAAAGCGTCAGATAGCCTTCAGGGGTGACCGGCGGCCTTTGGGGCTGCCAGGTCCCCGGGTCTTTGATACCGTCAACAGCCGCGGCTCTGGGAGAAAAATTTTCCAGCCGACGGACCAGTTGCTTGCCATCCCAGCCGTAAGGAACCCGTAAACGGGACAGGTGCAGGGGTGGCGTGGAGGCACTGTTGAAAGGGTTATTGGAGGAAACGAAGGCAATAGAATGAAATTCGGCCAGGGCCTTTTCGTTGACCGCAGCAAACATTGGCTCGGTTTGGGGGCCTGTACCGGCATCAGCGAAAGGGTAGAGGTAGGTCAGAACGGGTTTCCCGGCCGCCTGATTCAGAATAACGGAAGCCTTTTTATAGTCCTGCTTTATCCTCTCCTGAAACAGACGGTCCTCTTCCACACCGGACCCGGAAAACTGGCGGCTGGTTAAAAAATGGCCCTGATTCCCTGTGGCGTCTATGGTTATCTTTTGATAGGCCCGGTGGCCCATGCTGGCCAGCCGCCAATAAGGGCTGGCGGCCAATTTTTTCAGGTCTCTCTTTTTCAAATAAAAGTTGTCCCAGGACTCGACAAAGGCGGTAGGTATGGCCATAGTAGCCAGGAACCCGGCTTTTTTTAACAAGGGTGTGGCCAGCAGGAAGCTGTCTTTCCGGCCCCCTTCAAATAGGATCAGCAGACCTTTGGCCGGTAGCGGTCGTTCCTGCCGGAGGAAAGCATTGATATCCTCCGGAGTAATGGTTGAGAAACCGGCGGCTTTTAATGCACCCAAATGATCCTGGAAATCTTTCCGGGAAATATATTTGGCTCCATCCTCTTTGGAAAGACCGGTATATGAAACAGCAAAAAATCCTTCCCAGTTTTTCCAGGAGGCCGGGTTGTGGTCCGGCGGAGGAACCGTCTGGAAGAACAGACGATGGACAATGAAAACCAGCAGGGCTAACCCCAATACTATCTGGAAAATGATGAGTGCCTTTTTCATGTCAATTAACCCCTTGTCCCCCAGTGGGACTTCCAAAAGGTTATCATAGCCCAAGGCAACTGCCAGATCAGGACGAACATATAGAAAAAACAGAAGGGAGTCCCATAAATCCAGAGTCGGGAGCGTTTAATGAAAAGGTAAACGGAGCTCATGAGGGTGCTCATAAGAAAAACCCCGATAATATATTTAAGCGGGGTGCCATGATGAAACAAAGGGACAAAAACGAGGGCGCGAAAGACCACCGCCGGACCTAACAGGGGCAAGAAAACGCCCAGATAGAAAGAAATGGACATCAGGGGTTGTCTGCGCCACATGAACAGGGAAGCCAGCAGGCTTTCACGGAACCAGGAGCGTTTCCAGCGCATCTGTTGCCGGAAAAACTGGCCGTATTTTTCAGGAACAACGGTCGAACATTTGGCCCTATCGTCGTAAATGACGTTATGGCCCTGTTTAAGAATCATATTGGTCAGGCTTCGGTCATCGCCGAAGGTAGCCGGGACACCCATAAACGTTTGATTGATCCAGGGTTCCAGCAGCGGGGTTATCACCACACTGCGATAGGCGGAAAAGGGACCGGAGAGGCAGGTGATGGCACTGAAAAGACTTTCAGCAGCCTTCAGGATTCGAAAGCCGATAAAATAGCGGACGGACTGCATACGGGTCAGGAAGTTGGTCCAGCCATTGGCCACTTCACAATGACCGCAAACGGCGGCTACCTTGGGATCGGTGAATCCGTCCATAATAAGGTTCAAAGAGGATGGGTGTAAGAGACTGTCGGAATCGATGAAAATGATGATTTCCCCGGTGGCTAATTGGGCGCCGGCAGCCAGGGCTTTCCGTTTACCCTGATTCTGACCTAAATCAATAATAATCAATTCGGGATAAATTTCTTTGCTCTGCTTTAAGTAGGTCATAGTGTCATCGGAACTGCCGTCATTGACGACAATGACCTGTAAACGGTCTACGGGGTAAGCAACCTCGAAGGCGTATTTGATGGTCTCCTGGATCAAAGATCCTTCGTTATAGGCGGGAATGACTATGGTCGCGGTAGGTTGCAGATCGGACGGTGCAGGAGGGCGGTACAAAGCGGCAAAAACAAACCGGCTGATAAGGTAAAACCCAACCAGTAAACTATAAAGGAAGATGGGGACATCGAACCAAAAAAAATAGATATTTTCAAGCCGGATGAAGAAAATAAAGACCAGGGTGGCCAATACCCCGAAAACAGCGAAAGAACGCAGTATCCGCCAACTGGACCGGGAAAGCTTTTCGGAAAGCTTATTTTCAAAAGCCACTCCGATGGCCTTTTCCTCCGTCTTTTTATTTTTTATTTGACCGTTTAATGTTATTTCCCCATGCAGATATTCTTCGGGCATGGTTCCATCAGGGATATTAAACTTTACCCTGATCCGGTCCTCCCCTTCGGGGATATCGATATTCTTTAACAATAATCCGCCGTCGGAGATATCCTGAGCAATTCCCTGATAAGTACGCTCCTTTTCGCCTGATCCGACATAAATGGTCACCGGGAATTCTGCCTGGTAGCGGAAGTCCCGCCTTCTGTCCTGGTAACCCTCGCGGGAACGGGCGCGTCGCCGACGGTCTTCGGTTTCCCTTGGGAATTTAACAATATTATCACTCATTATGTTCTCTTTTTTACTGAAGATAAGGTTTATGAAATTTTTTTCCGGAAGAACGCTTCTTTTTAAAAAATGAAAATATCAATAGGTTAAAGGCATTATTTTGCCTATTAGTTTAAGTTTACAAACTCATAATACAAAAGTCAAGGGAAATTAACCTGTTAGCCTAATGGAAGAAAATGGGGTGGAAAGGACTCTTTTTATTATAACGCATTGTAATATTAAGTTAATATAGGTTTTTTCCCTTGAAAAAAGACTTAAAAAATTTATTCTTTTATTGGCCTTCCTCAAAGCCCAGCCATTTGGTATTGCTTTCCAAGGGATCCCGTTTCGTCCTGATCTGATTGGCCGGAAAATGCCAGTCGGGGTATCCGATAGTGATACACCAATGGATTTTTTTATTTGGAGGGATACCGGTATGTTGTTTGATGATATCGGCATACAGCACCCCTTGGGAGGCGATACAGGTCCCCAATCCGTATTCCAGGGACAAAAGGCAGATGGTTTGGGCCAGCCCCCCGATGTCGGAAGCGGCCCGGGTGGGATCGAGGTCTTCATCGGCGGCCAGAATGAAAGCAGCCGGGGCATCGAAATAACGAAAACCCCTTAACATCCAAGCCTGGCGTTTTTCCTTATCGTCCCTGGGGATGTCCATGGATGCAAAAATCTGCTTTCCCACTTCAATCTGCCGGTTGCGGAAGATACCGGAATAGGGTTTGTGGGAGACATCCGGCGCCACCGGACGGCCGGAGAGCAAGGCCTGGACATTGGCCCGGGCCAGATCCCGCAAGACCTTGCCGGTGATGACCGTGATCTCCCAGGGTTGGCTGTTGTCGGCCGAAGGGGCACGAACGGCTGTCTCCAGGATATCTCTTAAAATTTTTTGCGGTACCGGATCGGGCTTATATCCCCTGATGCTTTTTCGTGCTTTTATAGCCTTCATTAGGTCCATAACTATTTTCCTTCCTTAATGCATTTTGGAATTTAATCGATAATGATTTTAAATCCGCAGTGGAAATCCTCTCCGGCTTCAAGGGCTATGATCCCCGGCTTGCGGGTGATGTCCCCGTCACTGTCTTCCGAGGAGGCTCGTCCGTACCAGGGTTCGATACAGATGAAAGGGGCGCCGGTTTGGGGTGACCAGATTCCCAAATAGGGATATTCGGCCAAGGTCACTGTCACCTTGCGGGAATGGTTTTTGCTGACCAGAGTTAGGGAATCGGATTTGAATTTTTCCAAAACGATCGCCTTTCGTTTAAACAGCTCCGGGGAAAGGGGAACCGTCCTTTCCTGATGTAAAAAAGGCTCTTTCTCTTCCGTTAAGAGGGAATCTTTCACCAAGGTACGATCCAGGAGCTCTTCCTGCTCAAAGACCAGGGAATAATCGGACAGGGTCTCACCGGGAAGGAGAGGGCAGTTAAACCCAGGATGTTCTCCGATGGAGAACCACATGGTTTCTCTGCCGCTGTTGCTGACCTTATGTTTTATGGATAATGAATTTCCCTTCAGGCTGTATGTTGTATAAAGCTGGAAAGGAAAAGGATAAATCTGCAAGGTTTGAGGATTTTCTTGCAGGAGCCAGATCAGGCTATCAGCGGTGGCCTCAATCAGAATAAAGTCCAGGTCTCTGGCAAATCCATGCTGTCCCATTGCATAGGTTTTCCCTTTATAAGTATACCGGTTATCTTTCAGGGCGCCGACAATGGGAAATAGTATCGGCGCCCGTCTGGCCCAATAGGCCGGATCGCCCTGCCACAGAAATTCCAACGGATCCTGTAGGGTTTGAATGCTCATCAGTTCAGCTCCCCTGGAATCGACTTCGAGTTTTAATATTTCATTGGTTATGGTATAGCGCATAGCTTTTATCCTTTTGGGTTTTTCCACCCTAAAACCCTCGGCCTTTACCTTTTGTCGTTTGGAATATGGAGTATAGTTGATATCACTCTTGTCCAAAATAGATTCTACCACAGAGCCACAGAGAACACAGAGAAGACCATTTTTTGCTTTGTGGGGAGATACCCACAAAGCAAAGCCATCTGTCGCTTTGCGAAATAGGGCCTTTCAGGGCGCCGAAGGCCTGCAGGTCATGAAGAAACGGCATCTCCCGTTTCTTCATAAAAAAAGTAACTGCTCTGTGCTCTCGGTGCCTCCGTGGTGAACCTGGTTTTGAAAAAACCCCCAACAGGGTTAAAAATCTAAGTTAAATCAACACAACACTTAAACCGTTTGAACCTTTTTGGACAGCAATGAGTTGATATCTCTTTTTTGTTCTTGATCCAAATCCAACCATACTCTATACTTTTTCATAAAAACTGAAAATGCTTTTTTCTTACCAGGAACCGACAAGCTGCATCCAAGGAGGAAGACGTGATGACCACCATGGCCCTTGAGGGCATAAAAGTTTTAGATGTTTCGCAGGTGGCGGCCGTACCCATGTGCGCTCGCCATCTGGCCGATTACGGGGCCGACGTCCTGCATATTGAACATGCCCTGACCGGCGATTCCTGGCGCAATCTGCAGGCCGGGCACGGGGGGGGACCGGCCGGGATTCCTTCCGACATCCCCTATAACTGGGAGGCCTTCAACCGCAATAAACGCAGCATCGCTGTCGATCTTTCCAAAGAAGGGGGAAGGAAAATTATTTATAAAATGGCGAAAGAGGCCGATGTCTTTCTGACCAATCTGAGGTTGATCGAGCGAAAAAAATTCGGAATGGAATACCCCACCCTCAAGGAGATAAATCCCCGTCTTATCTATGGTTCGGTCACCGGACATGGATTGGAAGGTCCGGACAAGGATATGCCGGCCTATGATACGACCGTCTTCTGGGCCCGGTCCGGCATCAGTCATCTCCTGACCGTCCCCGGCATGTCCGGTCCCAATCCCCGGCCGGCTTTTGGCGATAATGTGGCCGGGATGGCCCTGGCCTTCGGGATTGTGACTGCTCTCTATGCCCGGGAGCGACTGGGTGTTGGGCAGGAAATAGACACCTCCTTGTTTTTCACCGGTCTTTACCAGTTGACCTTTGACGTGGCTGCGGCCCTGGCCACCGGCCGGGATGAGATGGAATACCGGTTGGGAGAAGGTTTTGACGGCACAGAGGAGGAGAGGAAAGAACGGGACGCCCTGATCGCCCAGTCACGTCTGGCCCTCAAGCACCTGGCTGATTTTTACCGGGAGCGTATGCCCAACCCCATGGCTAATGTTTATGAAACGAAAGACGGGAAGCTGATCCGTTTTAATTGCCTGCAGGCCGACCGCTACTGGGCTAAGTTTTGCAAACTGGTGTCCCGGGAAGACCTGATAGAGGATCCTAAATTCAATAACCTTGAGACGCGGAAAGAAAACCGTAAGGAACTTTATCACATTTTCCGGACTGTTTTTTTGATTCGTACTCTGGAGGAATGGCGGCCGCTGATCCTCGACTTTCCGGCCTCGCCGGTCCAGAACCTGCTGGAGGCTATAGGGGATGTTCAAGCCAAGGCCAATAATATTTTTCTGCCTATCGAACACCCTAACTACGGACCGATGAAAATCATGGCCAGCCCGGTCAACCTGAGCCTGACGCCGGCCACCATCCGTATGCCGGCCCCGGAATTCGGACAGCACACCGAAGAGGTACTTCTGGAGGAAGGCTTTGAATGGGAGGAGATCGAACAGTTCAAGGCAGAAGGGGTGATTCCGGATTGAGATAGTAAAACCCGAGGGAAGTCCGAGAAAATAGGGGAAGTGTCCCTGGTTAATCTCTGGTTAATCTTCAGCCAGGAAACGGTAATAGCGGTCACCGGGCATGAGGTTTTTTATTTGGATGTTTTAAAACCCGGCCTGCTGTAACTGGGCCTGAAATTCCTCCGGCAAGGGCAGCCGTCCGGCCCCTTCGGTCATGACCGCCCAGAGATTCAAGACCCGCTTTTTCCTCCGGGTCATAGGGAGGAAAAGATTTTTTATTATAATAACCTGTCCGTTCATTTCAATGTTTTTCTTTTTCCCTTGACCCATTCCCTTTTGTCTATAATAATGAAATCCGTAGGCATGGGCAGCAAGATAACAGCAGCCGATCGGGGTATCTAAGGAAAGCGGAAGGAGGAAGGCAGCATATAGCGACATTAATTACTTTAAAGAATCGTTAATGGGGATGGTTCCATTTCTCCGGTTGAAAATAAAGAAAATTTGTCCTAGGTAATGAGCCGAACGGCCTTTGCCAAGATCGGGAGGAAAAAAATGAAAAAAGGATTCTTAGGAGCTTTTGCCTTATTATTGGGATTATCGCTTATCTTCGTCGGTGTTGATTCATTTGGGGCGACAGCCAAAAAGGCGGCGCCCGTTCAAAAATCCGATTCCGCAAAAGAACCTCAGTATGGCGGAACGGTCACTTTTTCCAGGGCCTTGAACCCCATCGCCTGGGACAAGGCCGAGTGGGCCTGGAAACACGCCAATGATACGGGGTTTTTCATGGAACATCTGCTGGCCGGCGATCTCCAGAAAGGACCGCGGGGCACCAATCAATTCTCCTTTCACAACACCTCCTGGATACCGCCGGAGGTCACCCGCGGAGAGCTGCTGGAAAGTTGGGAGGTGAAAAAAACCCCCATGCAAATCATTCTCAGGCTGCGCAAGGGGATTATGTGGCAGGAGAAACCCGGCATAATGAAGGCCAGGGAGCTGACCGCTGAGGATATCGTTTATAATATCAATCGGCAGAAGAATGCACGAAAGGCTATCCCCCTTTATTTGGATTTTGTCGGTAAAATGGAAACCCCCGATAAATATACCGTGGTGATCAATATGACGGAATGGTGTGTGGACTGGTTTTATCGAATCGGCTGGGGGTATTATGATGCTATCCAGGCACCGGAGCAGGAGAAAGCCCCCGGGGGTCCGAATAAATGGGAAAACTCCACCGGCACCGGACCTTTTATGATCACCGAATACAAAGACGGCCATTCCCAGATTTACACTAAAAACCCCAATTATTGGGATTCGGAAATTATCAACGGTAAAAAATATAAATTACCTTTCGTGGATAAGATCCATATCACCCTTATCCGGGATGAACAGACCAGGATTGCAGCCTTCAGATCCGGAAAGCTTGATTTACTTATGGCTCTTAATTGGAAATATGTCGATGAACTGAAAAAAAGCCTTCCTCAGTTAAAATGGGGGCGCATCCTGGCCACCGGGAATTTCTCCATGGCCTTGCGTATGGACCGCAAACCCTTTAATGACATCCGGGTCCGGCGGGCCATGAACCTGGCGGTCAATAAAAAGGAAATCATTGATACCTTTTACGGCGGCAACGCCGAATTACACACCTATCCCTTTCCTCCTTCTTTTAAAGAGGTTTATACGCCGTTGGAAAAGCTTTCCCCCGCGGCGCAGGAACTTTACAAGTATGACCCGGCCAAGGCCAAACAGCTTCTGGCAGAAGCCGGCTATCCCAACGGGTTCAGTATCAAGGCCCAAATCGCCAATAACAGCGATACCGGTATGGACTTGGCGGCCATGGTTGTTTCCTATCTGGGCAAGATCGGGGTGAAAGTCGATCTGGAGCCCATGGATTTCATCCCCCATATGGGGCGGATGATTAGAAAGACCCATTCCGAGGGATTTTTCTTCTCCAACGACCACGGCAGCCCTTATTCAGGAATTCGGAAGAATTTCATGACCGGCCAAACCTGGAACCCGCATATGATGTCCGATGCTTATCTCGACAAAGCCTGCACCGAGGCCATGGAAAATCCGAAACTGACCGAAAAACAACGGCTGGAGATCATTAAAAAACTGGCCGTTTATGCCCTGGAACAGGCCCCCTGTATCGTCCTGCCAACAGCCTATGGCAATTCAGCCTGGTGGCCCTGGGTCCAGAATTTTTACGGAGAATTTTTCGCCGGGGCGCAGAACAGCGGCCCCATCTACGCCCGGGTCTGGATTGATCAGGAAATGAAGAAAAAGATGGGCTATTGAAGGATGGCAGAACACTCAGGGAAGGGACCTTCAGGTTCCTTCCCTGAGAACAGCGGTTGATCCGCCCGGAGAGGCGTTCCAGAGGGTCCCATCGATATCGAAGATCAGGGCGCCAAAGGAAGGCAAAGGTAAGCCCCCGGTTATAATTTGAATTTCCCTTTATAATAGGTGTCCTTGACGCTTTTGGCCTTGGTTTCGGCCCAGGGTTCCAGACCCATTTTCTTGATTAGGCAGAGATTAAAGACTTTGGTGTTATGCGGCCTCATGGCAGCCTGATCGGCATAGGGGTGGAGATGGTCGCAGGGAAAATCGGGGCAGTCGCAACAAAAATCAAGGCCCTTTTTCGAAATGCAGCTATACACGTTACACGGTTCGGACATCTTTAAAAAAGGGATGGTCCCGTTATGGGGACGGCAACCCTTACAAACCGCTTCTTCCGGGGGTATTCCAAGGTTTTGGGCCACCCTGTGACGGAGGTTTTCGTTATCATTGGCCAAATAAACCGGGCAGTTGAAACAATCCAGGCCGCAGGGGGCGGTCATCTGTAAGTAATCCATAGACCCTCCTTTTTTATTTTTCCAAAATTACAGTGTCAGGCAATTCGTTTTTGTCCCCGGGGGAAAGGGGGAAATGTTGGGAAAGAATTTCCCCCATTTCTTGAATGACCTGACATAGAGTTTCAGAAGCCCTTCCCTCCTTCAGGCCCTGAGAAATTTTTAGAGCATACCGATCCAGGGATTCCTGAGGGACTTTTTGATAGATGCCCTGGTCGGCCAGAATCCAGACTTTGTGTTCAAAGAGAGAAATAAAAATCAGAATTCCCGTCTGAAAGCGGGTTTTATAGAGGCCTTTTTCATAGAAAGCCAACAAGGCCCGTTGCCTGACCGTTTCCTCGACCCTCTTTATTCCGATGAAAATGGGTTTTAAATAGGGGTATTTTTTCCCCAGCCAGCGGAAGGGAAAGAAAAAAATAAAGGTCAAGGGAATAAAATAATAGAGCGATTCGTGAAAAAATAAAATCGATAGCAGCAGGGCTAAAAGACTGCTAAAAATGATCCCTCCTAAGACTTCCGTTTCCCGGTAGGGGTCGCTCCGGTCCACGACCATGACCGCAATCTCCCCGTCAGTCCTGGCCTCGGCTGCCTGAGTGGTTTCAGAAATTTTCTTTTTCTCATCTTCACTAAAAAAGGTTTTCGCCTTCATAATGTTAATCCGATACTATCTTTTTCATCTTTCCCTATAGGATTGGTTTGTAATGGCTATAATTTGAAGCAAGGTTTTTGGGGGAATCCGGCAGATTCAGGCTCACAACCCGCAACAATAATGTTCTTTTCCTATTCCGCAATCCGCAATCAGCAATTGAAATCACCAGCTCCCCGAAGACCCGCCTCCGCCGAAACTGCCGCCGCCACCGCTGAATCCTCCTCCTCCGCCGAATCCGCCGCTGCTCCATCCGCCGCCACCGATGGGGGGAAAGAACCCGCCTCCGGAGCGTATTCCTCCCCTTCGGACGCCCGATCCCGCGGAAAACAGGGAAGGAAGGATCAGTCCCAATAAAAGACCGACCAGAGCGGAAATTATCATACCGATTAATCCCAGGGGGAATAACCCCCAATTCACCAGGGCCGGAAGGCCGACAAAGCCGGCCACACCGCCTAAAATCCGGGAGAGGCTTCCAAGAAATAAAAGGATCACAAAGCCAAAGATTAGAAAGGTTAGGATAGAATGGCCGCCACGACCCGGTGAAGCTTTCGGGGCCTCGGCCTTAAATTCCCCACGGGTGGCATCGACTAAAGCAGCGATCCCGGCCTTAAAACCGCCGTCAAAATCCCCCCTTTTAAATCTGGGGGTTATGACCAGGTCAATAATCCTTCCCGCCAAAAGATCCGTCAATCGGCCTTCCAGCCCCCTTCCGATCTCGATCCGCAGCTTGCGCTCTTCCTTGGCAACGATCAGGATGATCCCGTTATCCTTGTGTTTTTGTCCGATCTTCCAGGTATCGCCGACTTTAATGGTGAATTCCTCGATCACCTCTCCCTGTAATGATGGAACGGTCAGGATGACCAGTTGGGTGGAATCGGATTGTTCGAAGGCCTTCAGTTCCTCTTCCAGTTGGGTCCGGACCGGGGAAGAGATCATCCCGGCATAATCGTTGACATATCCCTGGAGCGAGGGAACTTCCAAGGCCTGCGCAGGACGGGATAACAGGCTCAAGACCAGGAAAAAGATCGTGACGATTATTTTCATGAGGGACTTAAAAACCATAATAAAAACCGGGACCAGAGAAGGAACAAGAGATTCAGGATACCAAAAGGTGGAATATCGGCCTTTCCTTGAACCCTGGGCCCCATGATCCCTTGAATCCTTGAAAGTTAAAATTTGACCGTCGGTGCTTTCTCGGCACCGGCCTGGGCTTTAAAAGGCTCTTTAAGCTTTAAATGTAACAAAATCTTGTTGGTAAGATTATTGGGGAAGGTCCGGATGGAGCCATTGAAGACCTCCACCGTCTTATTATACCGGGAACGGGCCACATTGATCCGGTTTTCCGTCCCTTCCAATTGGTGTTGGAGATCCAAGAAGTTCTGGTTGGATTTCAAATCCGGGTATCGTTCCACCACCACCATTAAGCGGGACAGGGCGCTGCTCATTTCTCCCTGGACGGCTTGAAATTTTCCGAAGGCCTCCGGGTCCTCCAGGAGTTCTTTGTTCATCTGGATGGAACCGACCTTGGCCCGGGCCTCGACTACCGCAGTGAGCGTCTCTTTTTCCTGTTTGGCATAGCCCTTCACGGTTTCCACCAGGTTGGGGATGAGGTCATTTCTTCGTTGATAGGCCGATTCCACATCCCCCCAGGCGGACTTCACCGCCTCTTCATTGGTTTGAATGGTGTTGTACCCGCAACCGGTCAGGGATGATACTACGATCAGGATCATCAGGATAAAACAGATCTGTTTTTTCATGAAAACCTCCGGTGATCTTAAGTAGTTGTAAAATTTTCAGCGGTCCAGGGTTGTCTGGCCGATTCTTTTTTTAAAGATTATGCCGGTAATATATCATTTCCAGGCCGGAAAGTCAGCAGTTTTTACCATCCTGACCGGCCGGAGATACTCTGAGGTCGGGCATCTTTATTGCATATATATTTCACGAGAGTCCGAATAAAAAAGAATGACCGAAAACAGGGGTGATCAATGATTCAGGAGTTTTTTGAGAAGAAAACCATCATTCTGGGTTGCGGGAATCCGCTTTTTGGGGATGACGGTTTCGGGCCGGCGGTCATTAAACAATTGGAAAACGAAGGGGCCTTACCGGAGACGGTGGCTGCCCTGGACATCGGTACGGGCTTGAAAGACTTTTTGTTTGATCTTGTTCTCTGTCCCGTAAAACCGGACCGGATTTTCATTCTGGATGCGGTTTGTCGCCCCGGGCAAAAGGCCGGAAAAATGCTGGAATTGAATGTAGACAGCTTTCAAAGAGGAAGGCCTGGAGGGGGTCCCTTTCATCAATTTCCTTCCCTGCAACAGCTCCGGGAAATCGGGAGCTTAACCGGAGTGGAAATTCGAATCCTGGCCGTTCAGGCCGGTGAGATACCGGAGGCCGTTCGCCCCGGACTTTCCCCGGCCGTTCAAAAGGCGGTATTGCCTACCTGTGAATGGCTCAGGAAAGAAATAGAAGGGGAGGAAAAATGACTTTTATTTTCTTTTTTATTTGAGGTACATTATTTCGAAAAAAAATTTTTTTAAGGTGGCGAGCGGTGAAACTAAAAGAAGTGGTGGAAATCGTCGAGGGGACCGTCCTGACACGCGGATCTGATATGGACCTGGAGGTTAAATATTGCGGGGCCATGGATCTGATGAGCGACGCCCTGGCTTATCTTCCCCCCGGGTGTATGCTGCTGACCGGTTTGAAGACCATACAAACCATCAGGACCGCGGAAATGGCCTATGTGACGGCTATTCTCTTTGTCCGGGGCAAGATGCCCGATGGAGAAACCATTCAGTTGGCCGAGGAGTTGGGCATTCCCCTGATCCGTACCGATTTCGGTATGTTTGAATCCTGCGGGCGCCTTTATCAGGCCGGGATGTCCTCAGTGCCCTTGTCACGACGGTATCCGTAAACCCTTAAAATTTTAATTTAACCCCAAACCGGACCAGCCGGAACCAAAATTGGATATTCGAGAGTTACTCATCCGGTCCGGGTTTAGCTCTTGTTTTAGAACAAATTCTATCCAATTTGCGTAGAATTCATTTTTTAAGTTACTAAAAAGACGGTATCCCCTGAATCGGGGCAAGGAAACCCGCCATTGGAAATTACCAAAAAACAGGAACTCATCTACAACCTGTCCATCGAAGAGGTAATGAGAAAGAATGTCATCACAGTGACTCCGGAAACGACCATTCGGGAACTGAAAGAAATCATGAAAACCAACCGGATTTCCGGTGTTCCGGTGATTGAAGACGGTCGCTTGGCCGGGGTGGCTTCCATCGAAGATCTCATTAAAGCCCTGGAGGATGGGGACCTGGATGTTCCGGTAGGCCGGAGGATGACCAGGCAGGTTATCACGGTTTTGGAAAAGTCCTCTATCGTCGAGGCCCTGAAAAAATTCTCCCGTTATGGGGTGGGCCGGCTTCCGGTGGTGGATGACCAGGGGAAACTGACCGGGATTTTAACCGGCAGCGACATCACCAGGGGGTTGCTGGAAGCCATCAATCTCAACGACCAGGCCAAAGAAATCAAAAAGGATCATCAGATAATATTCCGGGAGGATATCGTTTCCGATCAGACCAGTCTGGTCCTGCGCTATCACGTGAAAGCCAAGGATTTTAAAAGCGGAGGAAGCGCCTCGAGCAAGATTAAAAAGGCCATGGAACAACTGGGGATCCCTTCCCAAATATTGCGCCGGGCGGCTATCTGTGCCTATGAAGCGGAGATGAATCTGATCATTCACACCGATGCCGGCGGGGAGATCACGGTCGAGATCGAACCGGAATCGATCCGGATGACGGTCAACGACAGGGGACCGGGAATCCCCGATATCCAACAGGCCTTGTCGCCGGGTTTTTCCACGGCCCCCAATTGGATCCAGGAATTGGGTTTCGGGGCCGGCATGGGTCTGACCAATATTGAGAAATGCGCCGATCACTTCGCCATCGAATCTCATCCCGGCAAAGGAACCCGTTTAACCATCATCATTCGCCTTTGAAAAAAAAGAGGGCTTGTGAGTTGCCGCTTTCTTCTATGGAGAAAGGCAGCTTAGAGATCCTTTTTCATCCCTTAATTTCATCTCCTTCTTGAAGGTTATCTGCTGCCAGTTTTTTTTACACCTTGTAAAAAAAGCCGGGTGGGAATCGGAAAAAATCAAGATCACCCTTTCACAAACTAAGGTGAGGATACGTTGCCGGTTTGGAAAACTCGGAAAGGAACCTGCCGGAGGTTGGTTTTTTCCAGTCCTTCCCGGCCGGACAAGGGAGAGGCAAAAAACAATACTGTAATTTCAGTTGGTTGAAAATAGGACTTTTTCAGCGGCTTGAATCCACCCTTTTTGTTGTGATCATTTTTTCCCTAATCCGTTCATCGTTTCCCTTAATCCCCTCGACCCTGAATATTGAGTACTGGCACAGACCTTGCTTTTTCCTTTAAGCGAAGGCATCAACCGAAGGAGGGACCTCTTTGAAATGGCAACGCTTTCCCTGTTAGACGTTATGGAAAAATTAAGCCTGGAAGCTGTTTCCTCTCTTGGGGACCTGAATCGTCCGGTAACAGGGGGTTATGCCACAGACCTGCTCAGTTGTGCCATGCGGGGGGCTAAAAAGGATTTCCTGTGGGTCACGCTGCAATCGCATGTCAATGTGATCGCTGTGGCCGGTTTACTGAATCTGGCCGCGGTTGTGATTACGGAAGGAAACCGACCCTCCCCGGAAACCATCGCCCAGGCAGAAAAAGAAAAGGTGATCCTGCTGCTCAGCCCTAAAGACACCTTTTCCATCGTCGGGCAGCTTCATGATCTGGGGATCAGCGGTGCTTAGGAACCCGGAAAGCCCCCCGCCTCCGGAAAAAGTGAAGGTTTATAAGGCCGATTTGCATATTCACACTGTACTTTCCGGCTGTGCGGAGATTGAAATGATCCCTTCCCTGATTTTGTGGCAGGCGGAAAAAATGGGATTGAATCTGATAGCCATTACCGACCATAACGCCTGCGGCAACGCGGAGGCGGTCATGGAGGCGGCGGCCGGGACCAATATCCATGTCCTCCCCGGAATGGAAGTGCAGTCTAAAGAAGAGGTCCACCTGCTTTGCCTTTTTGATCGCCTCGAGGACTGTAAAGCCATGGAAAAAAAGGTATGGGAAAAAATGCCTCCCCTGGTCAATAAGGAGGATTTATTCGGTCCTCAATACTTAGTCAATGCCGAGGGGGAGTGGATCAAAACCGAGGAGCGTTTGTTGGCCCAATCCACGGATTGGACCTTAGAGGAAATCGTCGATCAGGCGGCTTCTCTGGGCGGTCTGGCCCTTCCGGCCCATGTGGATCGTCCGTCCTATAGCTTACTGGCCAACCTGGGTTTCATTCCCGCCAATCTGCCTGTTTTTGCGCTGGAGGTCACCTCCCGTTTTCATCCCTCAATAGGGTTCAGGGAATGGCCTGAGTTAAAACCATGGTGCCTGATTGTAAACGGGGACGCCCATCGATTGGGTGAAATACAAAACCGAACCCTGTTTTATCTGCATCGGCCGGAGGTCAAAGAAATGGAACTGGCCTTTAAAGGTAAAGAGGGACGGCGGGTGGTGGTGGAATGGCCGCTCCAATGAAAGGAAAAAAGAGGAGGAAAAAATGAATCAAGCGGAAACCATCGAATTAGAACCTCTCGATAGAATCCTCGAAGAATACCAGGGACGGGAGGGCATATTGATCCCGGTGTTACAGAAGGCCCAGGACCTCTACGGTTATCTGCCGGCCGAGGCCCTGGCCCGGATTGCAGAAAGAACGGGGATTCCCTTAAGCCAGATCTACGGCGTAGCCACTTTTTATTCCCAGTTTTATCTGACCCGAAGGGGGAAACATATTATCAAACAATGTGACGGCACGGCCTGTCATGTCCGGGGTGCAGGGAAGATCACCGATACGATTCAGAAGGAACTGGGGGTGAATGCCGGAGAGACTACACCGGATTACAAATACACCTTTGAGGTGGTTTATTGCTTGGGGGCTTGCGGTCTGGCCCCGGTAGCCGTGGTGGATGATAAAGTGGTGGGGCGTTTGGTTCCGGAAAAAATGTCCCAGATCCTTAAGGAGACCTGATCGTTTTGACCGAGCTCTCTCTTCATATTTTGGACCTGGTGCAAAACGCCGTCGAAGCCGGTGCCTCCCGGGTGGAAATCCTTATAGAAGAGAACCGCCTGGCCGACATTTTCCTTATCCAAGTCAGGGATAACGGAAAAGGCATGTCCGAAGATCAAATCGCCAAGGTAATGGACCCCTTTTTCACCACCAGGAAAACCAGACATGTCGGGTTGGGACTCCCCTTACTCCTGGACGCCTGCCGTCGCTGCCAGGGGGACCTGCGGATTCATTCCCGCCCGGGGGAGGGTACGACCATTCAAGCATTTTTACAGCACAGCCATATCGATCGCGCCCCTTTAGGGGATATGCCTTCGGTCTTGGTGACATTACTCTATGCTGAAAATCCCGTTGATTGGCTGTACCTCCATAAGGTTGACGGACGGGAATTTGAATTGGATACGGCGGAAATTCGGAAGGAGTTGGCCGAAGTGCCGATCACCCATCCCAAATTGAGAAAATGGATTCTCGATTATTTGCGGATCGGTGAAAAGGACCTGGCTTTGATGGATATCCCCCTACAAGCAGCAGCTATAGAAAGGGCCAATGGTTTAGCGAAGGAGACAGGAGGGAGGCAATGACAAAATTAAAAAGCATTGAAGAACTGAAAAAGATACGGGAGGAGGCCAGAAAAGATCTTCTATCCCGTGTTCAGACGGGGACCAGAATTATTATCGGCATGGGGACTTGCGGAATCGCCGCCGGTGCCCGGGATTCCATGCAGGCCGTGTTAAGGGAACTGGAAGCCAAAAAGATTGACGCCCATGTGGAAACGGTAGGCTGTGTAGGGATGTGCGCCAAAGAGCCGCTGATCGACATAGAACAGGCCGGAAAGTCCCGGGTCCGTTACGGCAATATTACCTCGGAAAAAGTTCCGCGGTTGATCGAAGAACATCTGGTGCGGGGTCTGGTGGTCCAGGAATGGGCGGTAAGCCGCATGGAGGCGCAAAAGACCTGAGCGCGGACTGGTTACGCGTTGCCGGTTACTGGTTTAACCAGCAACCGGCAACCGGCAACGGCAGTTATGGCAGTTAGGATCGAGATAAATTTTATGATTATAAATCCTTTTCAAAGAATGTAGGAGGCAGACATGGCTGAACCTTTTTATCGGGCCAATGTGCTGGTGTGCGGCGGGACGGGGTGCACGGCCTCGGATTCCCTGGAGGTCATCGCCGGGATGAATAAAGAGATCGCCCGCCGGGGACTGGAGAAAGAGGTCCGTGTGGTACCTACCGGCTGTCGCGGATTTTGCGCCATGGGACCGATTATGGTCATTTACCCTGAGGGGATATTTTATTGTCAGGTACAGCCCCGCGATGTCCAGACCATCGTGGAAGAAACCCTGGTCAAGGGAAGGGTGGTGGGGCGTCTGACTTATAAGGCGCCGGAAACCTATAAGGAGCTTCCCCGCTATCAGGACATTCCTTTCTACAGCAAGCAGGTGCGGATCACCTTAAGGAACTGCGGGATTATCGATCCGGAAAAGATTGATGAATATATCGTTCGTGGAGGATACGAGGGTTTATCCAAAGCCCTCTTCGATCTGACCCAGGAAGAAGTCATTCAGGAGGTGAAACAATCCGGATTGCGTGGCCGGGGAGGCGCCGGATTTTCCACCGGCACCAAATGGGAATTCACCTTTCGGGCTCCCGGTGATGTCAAATATGTGGTCTGCAACGCCGATGAAGGCGACCCCGGGGCTTTTATGGATCGATCACTTCTGGAAGGCGACCCCCACAGCCTCATTGAAGGCATGACCATCTGTGGTTACGCCATCGGGGCCAAGGAGGGGTATATTTATTGCCGGGCCGAATATCCTCTGGCCATCAAACGTCTTCAGGTGGCCATTGCCCAGGCCGAGGAATACGGGTTGCTGGGGGACAATATCCTGAACACGGATTTTTCTTTCCATCTGCATATCAAGGAGGGGGCCGGGGCCTTTGTTTGCGGTGAGGAAACCGCTTTGCTGGCCTCCATTGAAGGCCGTCGTGGGGAGCCGCGTCCCCGTCCGCCCTTTCCGGCCGCTTCGGGCCTGTGGGGGAAGCCCACCAATCTGAATAACGTGAAAAGCTATGCCAATATCCCTCAGATTATTGTCAACGGGTCCAACTGGTTCAACAATATCGGGACCCGTCGCAGTCCGGGAACGGCCATTTTCGCCCTGACCGGGAAGGTGAACAACACCGGTCTGGTGGAAGTCCCCATGGGCATCACCCTGGGAGAGATTATCTTTGATATCGGGGGAGGTATCCCCAAGGACAAACGCTTTAAGGCCGTACAGACCGGTGGCCCCCTGGGTGGCTGTATCCCGGCTCAGCATCTGAATGTGGGAGTGGATTTCGATTCCCTGCAGGAAGTAGGCGCGGTCATGGGTTCCGGGGGTATGATCGTGGTGGATGAAGACACCTGCATGGTGGAGTTTTCCAAGTTTTTCCTGAAATTCGCCCAGGCCGAGTCCTGCGGTAAATGCATCCCCTGCCGGGTCGGGGGAAAAAGGATGCTGGAGATCCTGACCCGAATCAGCGAAGGGGAGGGGCGGTTGGAAGATCTGGATACCATTCGAACCATCGCCAAGGGCATGGAGACGGGTTCCCTGTGTGCCCTGGGTCAATTAACCCCGGGGCCGGTTATGTCAGCCCTGAAATATTTTGAATCCGAATTCCTGACCCATATTTTGGATCAAGAGTGTCCGGCCGGGGCCTGTAAAGCCCTGGTGCGGGCCCGCTGCACCAATGCCTGTCCGGCCCAGGTGGATGTCCCTTCCTATATCTCATTAATCGCCCAGGGGAAGTATGCCGAGGGTTTGGAAATCCATCGGGAAAGGAATCCCTTTGCCTTGGTCTGCGGACGGGTTTGTCCTGCTTTTTGCGAACAGAAATGCCGTCGCGGTGATATTGATGATCCGGTGTCTATTCGTCTGGCCAAGCGGCATATGGCCGACCATGAGATGGAAAATCCCTGGACCCCGGCCAAAATCGAAGACCCGAAAAAGGAGAAGGTGGCTGTGGTTGGCGCCGGCCCGGCCGGTTTGACGGCCGCCCTTCGACTGGCCCAGAGGGGTTATCCGGTGACCATTTTCGACAAACTGCCCGTGGCCGGGGGGATGATGGCCGTAGGCATTCCCGAATATCGGCTGCCGCGCCAGATCCTGAACCTGGAAATCGAGGCCATCAAAAGGGCCGGCGTGGAAATTCGCTTAGGCCAGGAAATGGGCAAGGACTTCACGGTCGACGGATTGATGGACAAGGACGGATATAAGGCTGTCATTCTGGCCATAGGCGCCCATAAGGGCCGTAAGATGGGTATCCCGGGCGAAGACCTGCCCGGCGTCTATCAGGGAGTGGAGTTCTTGAAAAATGCGGCTTTGGGAAAAGCCCCGGACCTGAAAGGAAAAAGCGTGGCCGTGGTTGGCGGCGGGGCCGTGGCCATCGATGCCGCCCGGACCGGTTTACGCCTGGGGGCCAAAAAGGTCCATATCCTCTACCGCCGGACTTTGCAGGATATGCCGGCCTGGAAGGAGGAGATCGAAGAGGCCTTCCGGGAAGGGATTCAGTTCCACTTCCTGACCAATCCGGTGGGGATTTTAGGTCCGGATCAGGTAAGCGGTGTGGAATGTCACTTGCAGAGATTGGGGGAATTTGATTCCGGAGGACGGAGACGACCCATACCGATCGAGGCCACCGAGTTTGAGGTGCCGGAATTTATCCTGGACGCTGAAATTTTCATTGCCGCCATCGGACAGGAAACGGACCTGGAGGGCCTGCAAAAGGATACCAAGATCGAGGTTGAGAGGGACAGTACCCTGAAAGTCAGCCCCAATCTGATGACCAGCCGTACGGGCGTGTTCGCTGCCGGCGACGTGACCCTGGGTCCGGCGACAGTGGTCGAGGCCGTGGACCAGGGAAATAAGGTGGCTGTTGCCGTGGCTTCCTATCTGAAAGGACAACCCCTGGAAAGGGTCAAATTTGAGAGCCCCGTCGGGGAGGTCCCCCAATTATATGCCCTGGAGGACTATGCCGAGGCCAAACGGCCGGTCGTCCGCCGTTTGTCCGCTGCCAGGAGTGTAACTTGTTTTGAAGAAGTGGAAGCCGGTTTTGATGAACATACGGCACGGGAAGAATGCAAACGCTGTCTGCGCTGCGATCTGGAATGGTTACAATCCATGGGGCTCCAGTCCCAGGAAATGAAAGTGCAATCCGCATGACCCCGGCACCCGGTCGAAAATCGATTTCGGCCGGGGGGAAAAGGAGGTTTAGCTAATGGATAAGGTCGTTAATATCAGAATCAATGGACGTCATATTCGGGCCAGGGCCGGCCAGACCGTTATGGAAGCGGCCAAAGCCGCCGGTATCGATATCCCCAGCCTCTGCCACCATCCGGCGGTAAAGCCTATCGGGGCCTGCCGGATCTGTGTGGTAGAAATCGAGCGTCAAAGGGGCCTGCAAACCGCCTGCACCTTTCCGGTTACGGAGGGGATGCGGGTCGAAACCGAATCACCGAAGGTGGTGGAGGAACGCAAGTTTATTCTGGAGATGCTTTTTTCGGAAGGCAATCATTATTGCCCCTTTTGCGAATCCAGCGGAGACTGTGAATTGCAGGCCCTGGCCTATCGTTATGGTCTGGACCACTGGATTTATCCCAATCCCGGGGAATCGAAACCAATGGATGGGACACGGGAATATTTTATCATGGACCATAACCGCTGCATCCTCTGCCGGCGCTGCATCAGGGCCTGCAGTGAACTGGCGGCCAATAATACCCTGGGGGTTAAATTCCGAGGGGCCAAAACGGTTATTTGTGCCGACGGGGGGCTGCCTTTTGGAAGCTCCTCCTGCGTCAGTTGCGGTACCTGTCTGCAAATATGTCCTACCGGAGCACTGATTGACCGGGTCAGCGCCTACGCCGGCAGGGAATCGCAGGTGGAGAGGACTAAAAGTGTCTGCCTGTTTTGCAGTGTGGGTTGTGGTTCGGAGATCATCACCCGGGCCGGCAGGATCCTGCGGGTGGAAGGGGAATGGGAAGAACACAATAACGGGGTGTTGTGCGCCAAAGGCCGGTTCCAGCCCTTTAAAGAGGAACGCCTGAGGATTGAATCCCCGCTGGTGCGAAAGGACGGCCGGTTGCAGCCCGCCTCCTGGGAAGAGGCCCTGGATACGTTAGCCCAGGCCATAAGAAAAAGCCCCAATAAAAAAGTGGGGGCCTGGACTACCTGCCGGACTCTCAATCTGACCCTGAGTGAGTTCGTAGCCGTATTTATGGGAAAGGTCGGCGCCAATATAGGCGTCCTGGAATTGACTCTGGCCCGGTTCAAGCTTCCTATGGGTGGCGCCCTGAATGATCTGCTTTCCGCTGATACCATCTTGGTTACCGGGGCTGATCCTTTAGTGGATCATCCGGTTATCGGCTACCATATCAAAAGGGCCTGTATGAACGGCGGTCGTTTAATTATTGTTTCTGATAATCATAACTCGATGAAACGCTTCGCTGCCCAGACCTTTCCCCTGAATGAAATGGGAAAGGCCGTCAAAATGTGCCAAGAGAGTGCCATGCCGGTGGTCCTCTATGGGGAAGAGACGCCGCCCGATCAGGCGGAGAAATTGGTTGCTTTACAGAAAAAAGCCCATTTTATCCCTCTGTTTCCGGAAAGCAACGGTTTCCATGCCAAGGCCCTTGGTCTCAGGGCGAACTTTTCACCCGGTCAAATGGAAACGGTTTATCTCCTGCTGGAGGACACCACACTTTCGGAGGAAAAAATAAAGCAAGCCCGGGGAGCGAAATTTTTGGCAGTCCATGCCACCTTTCACAGCCCGTTGACCGAAGTGGCCGACGTTGTTTTACCGGCCCTGCTCTGGTATGAACATGAAGGATCGCTCTACAATCTGGAAGGAAAAAAGGTGGCGGTTAGACAAGCGGTTTCGCTGGCGGAGGGCTTGATCCCTGAGAATGAAGTTTTGACCCAACTGGCCGCCCGACTGTAGGAAGGGGAGGAGAAAAATCAATGGCGAAGATAAAAATTGCAACCGACTGGCTGGCCGCCTGCGCCGGATGTCATATGTCCCTTCTGGATATGGACGAAAGACTGGTCCAGCTTTTGGATAAAATAGAAATTACCTCCAGTCCGATTACTGATTTGAAACATCCGCCCCGGGACGGTGTTACCGTGGGTATCCTGACCGGAACGGTGAACACCACCACCCACCTGGAAGTGGCCCGTGTGATGCGGGAACGCTGCCAGCTCCTGGTTTCTTTGGGGGATTGTTCCGTGTTGGGCGGTGTTCCTTTAATGCGGAACCAGTGCAATATGGAAGAGGCCCTGCGAAGGGCCTATATAGAAACCGAGAGCACCGTGGAGGGGATCATCCCCCGATCGGAAGAACTGGGGAAACCGATATTCGCCCGGCCCCTGGATCAGGTGGTCAAGGTGGACGTCTATCTCCCCGGCTGTCCTCCATCAGCCGATGCCATTCATTTTGTTATCTGCGAACTGCTGGAGGGACGTGTCCCGGTTTTAAAAAATCAGAACCTCAAATATGATTGACCGCCCAAGGGGCAGGTTGGCAAAGGGCAAGGAGCAGGGCGCAAGGCGCAATGCCTATAGAGAAAAACAAGCGGATAGGTTAAAGGAAAGAAATCATTTTCAAATTCCTGCCATTCCGATAGAACGAGGGATAGAAGGGTTTACTAAGCAATCAGAAATTCGTTTCCAGGAGAAAAAAGATGCAAAAAATTACCATAGAGCCGGTAACCCGGATAGAGGGACACGCCAAGGTGACGATGCATCTCGGCGCCAAGGGAAAAGTGGAAAAAGCCTTTATGCACGTCAACGAATGGCGGGGATTTGAAAAATTCACTGAAGGCCGTCCCTTTTTTGAGATGCTGCAGATAACACCAAGGATTTGCGGGATCTGCCCGGTGAGCCATCATCTGGCCTCGGCCAAGGCCTGTGACCAGATTGTAGGGGTGACCCCGCCCCGAACGGCCCTACTGCTGCGGGAATTGATGCATATGGGACAATTCATTCAATCCCATTCCATGCACTTTTTTGAGTTGGCCGGCCCGGATATGCTTCTGGGTTTTGACGCCGATCCGGCTATCCGCAACGTAGTCGGAGTAATTCAAGCCAATCCGGAACTGGCCTTAAAAGCCGTCCAGTCCCGGACCTTTGGACAGGATATTATCCGCAAGCTGGGGACAAAAAGCATTCATCCCATACACTCCATTCCCGGCGGGGTTAATGCTCCCTTGCAAGCCGAGGACTGTGATGATTTGTTGAGCCGCATTGACGACATCGTTGAGATCATCAAGATCGCCCTGACCGTGGCCAAAGGCTGGTTTGAAAACAACCGGGAACTGGTGGATCAATATGCGGTTTTCCCCTCGGGCTATATGGGCCTGGTGGACGAGGAGGGGGGCCTTCAATTATACGAAGGAAAGATTCGATTGGCGGACAAGACGGGAAAAATTCTGGAACAATTCGAACCCAAGGATTACCTGGAAGTTATTGCTGAACATGTGGAGGATTGGTCGTTTTTAAAGTTCCCATATTATCGAAAAATGGGTTAACCGGAAGGCACCTATCGCGTTGGACCCTTGGGCCGCTTGAATGTGGCTGAAAAAATCAACACCCCCCTGGCCAATGCCGAGCTGGCCAACTTCAAAGCCCTGGGCAAGGGGAAACCGGTAGAGGGCACTCTCTGGTACCATTATGCCCGGTTGATTGAAGACCTCTATGCCGTGGAACGGGCCAGGGAAATCCTCATGGATCCGGAGATCTTGTCCACCGATTTGGTGACCGAATCCAAAGGAGTGACCGGCCATGGGGTGGGTTGTCTGGAGGCGCCGCGGGGGACCCTGTTTCATGATTATCATACGGACCCGAACGGTATGCTGACCAAGGTTAATCTCATCGTGGCCACCGGCCATAACAACTGGGCCATGAACAAGGCCGTAGAGATGGTGGCCAAGTCCTTTGTGGACGGGAAAAAACTGACCGAAGGTATGCTGAACCGGGTAGAAGCGGCCATTCGGGCCTATGATCCCTGTCTTTCCTGCTCAACCCACGCTATCGGGGCTATGCCGATGATCATCGAACTGAAAGAAAAAGACGGCACCGTTCTTGATCGTGTTGAGCGGTAAATTCGAGCAAGTTATTTCAGGGCTTGACAAAAAGAAAGCCATGAAACATGCCGGATCATTAAGGATGTTAAAGGGAAAAAAAGAAGCAAGGAGATCTAATCGCTTAGAGGAGGAAAGATTATGGGGACCTTTACGTACCAGGGGAAAAACTACGAGGTGGATGAAAAGGGGTTTTTATTAACTACCGACCCATGGGATGAAAAATTTGCTGAAGGGATGGCCCCCCAGCTCAATATCAAACAGGGTCTGACCAAAGAACATTGGGATGTCATCCGTTCCATTGTCGAGGCCTTTAAGACTACCGGAATTTGTCCAACGGTTTATGAGACCTGTCGGACCAACGGCCTGCGTTTTCAGGACCTTCGGCGACTCTTTCCCACCGGCTATTTACGGGGGGCCTGCAAATTGGCCGGAATGAGTTCGGAAGTGGGAAGGGTTGGGGCAGCCCTTCATCCGGCCAGCGTGCCGGGGACCATGGATTTCATGAGTGTTTACGGAAAAGCCTATAAGGTGGATGTCCGCGGATTTTTGATCGATCCGGAAGAATGGGATGAGCAGTATGCCGTATACCGGGCCGTGGATATGAAAATCGGGAAATTGACCGATCGGCATTGGGATATCATCCGCTACCTGAGGAAAACCTATAAGGAAACCAACCGGATTCCCACAATCTATGATACCTGCGAAGCCAATGGGATCGAGCTCGAAGAAATGGAGCGCCTTTTCCCCGACGGCTATCACCGGGGAGCGGTAAAGATCGCCGGTATTCGAAACGAGTAAGGCCTTGGGGTTGTTTCTTTATGGGTGGATCCAAGAAGGGACGTTCCGGAATTTTCCCATCGGCCATTCCAGGAAACCGGAATGTCCCTTAAGAATAATTGTTTAAGTAAATCACTACGGCTATAAGGACGGCCAAAAGAAGAATTGCCAGAGCAGCATTTCTAAACTTATACTTCTCGGATATCTCTTCTCCTAATGAGGTTTTCCCCCCTTTGACTATCCAACAAATCAGGGCGCCCAAGCCATAAAAGAGATACAAAAGAAATTCAACGGCCGTATCCAAAAGGAGTCCCCTTTTTTCCGATATAAGGATAAAGGTTATCGGACGATTTTCTGCGCCTTCAGTTCCTCGATTTTTTCAGGGGAATACCCCAGTTTGTCCTTGAGGATTTCCACGGTATTTTCCCCCAGGGCCGGGGCCCCTTTAGTGGGCTTGATGGGGGTCTTGGTGAAATTCATGGGATTACCCATCATTTTGTAGGGTCCGGACACCGGGTTGTCAAGGTCCCAGATCATGTTTTGGGCCAGGGCATGGGGGTCATTAAACAAGGTGACGCCGTAATTGACCGGTCCGCAGGGGATTCCCGCTTTTTCCAGGATGGCGATCCATTCCTCCGTCGGTTTTTCCCCCAGGATATCTTCGATTTTTTTCATGACCTCTTTTTGATAAAAGTAGGTTTCATCATTGCCGTTGCCCAGGTCGATATGGGCGTAGCGGTCCTCTACTCCCAAAACTTCACATAAAATTACCCGCTGCCTGGAGGTCAGGGCGGCGATGCTCATATAGCCGTCTTTGGTCTGATAGATGCGGTAATAAGGGAAGACCTGGCGGTCCGAGGGACGATGCAGACAGTCGGGCACCTCCACGTCCCGAGTGGAGTCGGGCTGTTCGTTACGGAGGCGCATAACGGAAAACCGGTCGATGATCTGGGTGTGGCGCATTTGGTTGTCATGGGCCGTTTTCAGAACCTCCAGCATTTCTTCATGCATTTCCCGGTCGAGTTTATTGATCTGGATGAACCCGGTGGCCTGCAGGGCCATGCCGGTATTGAAAAGGGAGGTCTCGATCTTTTGTCCCACCCCGGTTTGGGTGCGGTGATAAAGGGCGGAGACGGCGCTCATGGCGTTGAGCATGGCTGTGCCGATATCAATAAAAGGGCTTCCGCCGGGGCCCCGGGGATTGCCGAGTTCATCGGCATATCCGGCCATGATGCCCGAGGCGGCATGGGCGATGATATCGAATCCTTTCAACTTCTGGTAAGGTCCGCTTTCGCCGAAGGCCGTGCTGGAGACAAAAATGATTTTATCGTTGATTCTGGAAAAAGTATCGTAATCGATTCCCAGTTTCTTGGCCACACCGGGGGCGTAATTCTGGATGACAATATCTGCTTTTTTGACCAGGTCATAGACGATCTTTTTCCCCTCTTCATTTTTCAGATCGACGCACAATCCTTTCTTGCCGCGGTTGAGGGTTAAAGACATACGGGTGTTCCCCTGATAGCGCATCAAATTGCCCATACGTCTTTCTTCCGCCCCCTCAGGGGGTTCAACCTTAATAACCTCGGCCCCCATATCGGCCAGAAACAGACCGGCATACGGCCCGGCTATCCAGTGGGTGAAATCCAAAACCAACACACCTTCTAATAATGCAGTCATGGTTTCTTTCTCCTTTTTATAAATAATAATTCGGCCTGATCAGACCCCCTTCCCTTTTTCACTTCTATTCCAAAGTCGAAATCAGGGCTGGGAAGATAGATTTTTAAATAATAGAAAAGTACCATAAAATTACTTTAAATGTAAAATAAATTTGTGAATTGACAAATTTTATTCATTTTTCAATAAGTTGATATTAACGAAAGGGCGACCGAGGTCTCTCGCCCTTTGATGGCAACTTGGGTCCTAAATCCTAATAGAAAAATATTTGACCTATTTCCCCCTTTTTTCTTGATCCCTCTGTTAGCGTAAGATAGAATCGGGCGTTTTCTGCGTAGGAAACGGGTCGACAGGGTTTGATAGTAAACCCATCTATAGAAGGAGGAAAGGTATGAAAGATCTGATGAGAAAAGGGATTCTGTTTTTATCGGCGTTAATCATGTTTGGAGTAATCACCGCACCGCTGATCTCAACGGCTGCCGATTTTCCCACCAAACCGGTGACCCTCTATGTCCCCTGGACCGCCGGGGGATCAACGGACGTGGTCCTTCGGGTCCTGGCCGAGATTGCCGCTAAACATCTGGGGCAGCCTATCGTCATTGAAAACAAACCCGGTGGCGGAGGAACCATAGGGGCGGCGACCATGGTGGCCACGGCCAAACCGGACGGTTATACCATTTCACAGATTCCCATCACCGTCTTCCGTTATCCCTTGATGATGAAGACCACCTGGGACCCCTTGAAGGACTTTTCCTATATCATCCATCTGACCGGCTACACCTTCGGCGTGGTGGTCAAGAAAGACGCCCCCTGGAAGACCTTTAATGATCTGGTGGCTTATGCCAAAGCCAATCCGGGAAAGGTGACCTATGCCACCCCGGGGGCCGGGACTTCCCTCCACACCACCATGGAAATGATCGCCCTAAAAAACGGTTTCAAATGGACCCAGGTGCCTATGAAAGGGTCAGCGGAAACCGTACCAGCCGTCTTGGGCGGCCATGTCATGGCCACAGCCGATTCCTCCAGTTGGGCTCCTCAAGTGGATGCCGGAAATCTGCGGCTGTTGGTTACCTGGGGGGTCCAGAGAACCCAAAAATGGCCTACTGTCCCTACGCTGAAGGAACTGGGTTACGGCATCATCTCCAATTCTCCTTTCGGACTTGCCGGACCAAAAGGCATGGATCCCAAGGTAGTCAAGATTCTGCACGATGCTTTTAAAAAGGCGATGGATGATCCTGCTTTTCAAAAGACCCTGGATAAATTCGATATGGAACCGTATTACATGAACACGGAAAACTATAACAAATTCGTGAAACAAATTTATGATGACGAAAAAGAAATAGTCGAAAAGCTGGGAATGGTAAAAAAATAAGGCGGGATAAAAACAAGCAACCCCCCCCCTTGTCTCCCTGTCTAAGGGGGGGCGTGCCTGATTTTCTTCTGCCTTCATCCATTAGTAAAGCATGCCTAATGTTTTAGTTTTCCCCCTCCCTC
>JBFMBU010000002.1:0-53946 GCA_040755035.1 Thermodesulfobacteriota bacterium | reverse complement strand
CCACATGGACCGCGCCCAGCTCCTTTTTCATAAAAATCACCGGGCGGGAGAGATCCAGTATTTGAATCCCTTCCGGGGTTTTATAGGAGAAATATTCCAGGTTGCCCTCGGTCTGGACCGCACCCTTTTCGGAAAAGGCTGGAAGCGGGGTCCCGATCCGGGTATGATCACTATGGGCCTTGATGATCTGTTCACGGTTAACGATAATGGCATAGACCAGCCCTTCCACCGAGGCGGCCTCTTTGATCATGGTGTTTAAACGTAAAAGATCGTCATTCAGGAGAGGAATGCCGGCATTATTGACAAAGTAATTCAGGCTGATTTTCCCGGCCCGCACCGTCTGCCGGTAGAGTTGTTCCTTCTGCCGGGCCAGGACAATGAAGCTGAGGATCAGGATGGTGGCCCAGATGATGAAGGTTACGGCTATGGAGAGCTTGACCCGGATCGGAACCCGGACCCTGGTCAGTTTTTCCTTAAGGGTCAGGGGCCGTTGCCTGATCAGGGCTTCCAGGTCATCGGATAGGGTACGGGCCGAGATGCGAAAATGCCTGGCGATCCCTTCCAGCACGGCTTCTTCGGAAGCGAATCCTTCTTTGACGATGATCCGCCCGATCCGGTCCGGGCGTTCCCTTTGAATTTCCAGGGCCTGCTTCAACTGCTCGGGGGTGATGACGCCTTCTTTGACCAACACTTTCCCCAGCGGTTGGGTGGGCGCCCTGGAATAATCGAAGATCAGGGCCATATTCCCTCTTGGTCAAGAGTTCCCTTGTGAATGGCCTGAGTATACGGAAGGGAGAAAACAGGGTCAAGGGGAAATTTTGGAGCCCGGTATTACCGAAAGATTTTCGCTTAAACCGGGGTTGGGACCGATCCCTTTGCCGACCAGGGACAGGGATCAACACAGCAGAAAATCTGTTGATAAAAAAAACGGTTTGCGATAAAAAGAGGTTAAGGTTATTTGAAGTCAGGTGTTCATTAGGTCTTTACGGCGCTACTCCAGCCGTTCCTCCAGCCCGTAACATTTTTAAGAAGAAGGCCATGAATTTCACCGCTTCCCCAGCAGATGTTTTTCCTGAACCCCGGACCATTCCCGGCGACCGGCGCGGCAACCATCGCCGGGCCGAAGACCAGGGGCTGAAAGCCCTGGTTCAGGAACAAACCCGCAGGTTACAATCCCTCTTGGAATTGGGCCGTCTGATCAACCTGGATCTTAACCTGAATGCGCTTCTCACCCAAATTGCCAAAAAAACAGCAGAAATACTTAAGGCCGATCGCAGCAGCGTTTTTCTTTATGACCCTGAAAAGGATGAACTCTGGTCCACCGTAGCCCTGGGGTTGGCTGATGGAACTATTCGAATACCGGCCGGGTCCGGTCTGGCCGGGGCTTGTTTTCGCTCCGGTCAACCGATCAACCTGTCTGATGTCTATCAGGATCAGCGCTTTAATCCTGAGGTGGATAAGCAAACCGGATATTATACCCGGAGCCTCTGCTGTCTGCCCATTAAAAATCGGGAAAAGAATAGTATCGGCGTTATCCAACTGCTGAATAAGGAGGGCGGTTTCACGATCGAGGATATGTCTTTTCTCCAGACGTTTTCTAATCAGGCCGCTGTGTTCCTGGAAATGGCCCAATTGCAGAGGTCCCGGATTGAAGCCCTGGAACAGGCCCAGGAGGAATTGCGCAGTCTGAACCGGGCTAAAGACAAGGCCTTGGACCATCTCTCCCACGAATTGCGCACCCCCCTTTCCGTTATCCACGGGGATGTGCGGCTTTTGAAACGGCGGCTGGGCACTGCACCGCTGTCACCCGTCAAACCCGAGATCTTCGCCAGAATGGAAAAAAATTTAAACCGCCTCTTGGAGATTCAAAAAGAAACCGACCAGATCATCCGATCTTATCAGAAATTGGAAGATTCCCGCTTTCTGGAGGAGGCGGAACGATGGTTGATCCGCAGACAAGCCGGTCGGGAAATCCCGGAAGAAATCCAGACCTATTGGCAGATCGTCCGATCCTGGATCACTGGTCCGGAGAGCGGCCAGGTTTTCCCGGTCAAAAGGCCCATCCATCTGCGTCCTTTTTTTAGGAAGCTCATCGATGCCCTGGCTTTGAGGTTCACCCAAAGGGATTTAAGGATAGACCTGCAGGGTCCGGAAGACCTCTCCCTGTTGGTTGAACCCCGGCCTTTAGCCGAGGCTTTTACCAGCCTTTTTAAAAATGCCGTCGAGAATACCCCGGATGGAGGCCGGATTTCAGTTTTCATTCAAAAACAGGATAGACAGGTGATTATAGGCTTAAGGGATGCAGGGGTGGGTATCGTGGCCGATGACCTGAAATATCTATTTGACGGACTGTTTCATACCCAGGAAACCGACGATTATACCTCCAAGAAAGCTTTTGAATTTAATGCCGGGGGCAAAGGATTGGATTTGCACCGCACCCACCTGGCCGGAAAACGCTTCGGTTTTCAGGTCGGGGTCCTTAGTGAACGCTGCCGCCATTTGGCAGGGAAAACCGATCCCTGCCCCGGCAAAATTTCCCTGTGCCGGTATTGTCAAGATGCCCAGGATTGCGCTGAAAGCGGCGGCAGTCAGTTTACCTTGACCTTCTCCCTGCCTGCGGAAGAAGGCCAGAGATAATCTCACCCCCCCAACCTCGAAAAGGAAATGAACCGGGAGATGACTCCAACCAAAAAGCCGGAACAGCTCTTTGACCTCTTTATCCATGATCTGCGCAGTCCTTTGGCCGTCGCCGCTGCCAGCGTTCAAAATCTCCTGCGCCACAGTGAGCGTTATGGTCCGGTTAGCGACAAACAAAAGCAGATGTTGGAACGAATCATTCGGAATATTCACAAATCACAGGCCCTGCTGCAGGAAATGATAGAAATCATGCGCTCCGAAGAAGGCATTTTTCAGCGGGAATACTTTTTTCTGGAGCCCGCCCTGCGCCAGGCCCTGATGGACGCCCTGGAAACAACCCTTCCCCAGGTCCATGACCAACTCCTTCATGCTTCTCACCCCCAGGGGTTCCAGTCCTTATTGGAGACCCAGGGGATCTCCTATGCCATCAGCGGTAGGTTCTGCCGTTCTTTCTTTTGTCATGACCAACGAAAAATCCAACAGGTTTTACGAAACCTTATCAGTAATGCCCTCAAATACCGTCGTACCCGAATCTGGATCTCCATTGACGGTGATGCGGAAATATTCATTCAAATCAGAGACGACGGCCAGGGGATCCTCCCCGAAGGGCAAAAAAGGATTTTCAACCGCTTTGTACGCCTGGAAACGGAACAAACCTTCGAATATTCCGGTCTGGGTTTGGGGTTGGCCGGGGTAAAAACCCTGGTTGAGGCCATGGAAGGAAAAATCGAATTTAACAGTCGTGAAGGGGAGGGAACGGTCTTTTCGCTGACCATACCCCCATTAAACCGAAGAAAGGGGATTCCCATGGGAAAGGAAAAAGATTCTATATTGAATGGAAAAACCATCTTGGCCGTGGATGATGAACCGGATATCCTGGATATTCTGGAGGAGGAAATCAATGCCGAAGGCCGGGGATGCCGCATTTCCAAAGCGACCTCCTTTGAGCAGGCCAAGGAATACCTGGCCCGAGAGCCCTTCGATCTGGTCATCCTGGACATCATGGGGGTGCGGGGGTTTGACCTCCTGGAAGAGGCGACCCAAAAGGGCTTGCCGGTGGCTATGCTCACCGCCCATGCCTTATCCCCGGAGGCCCTGAAGAAGTCCATTGAAAAAGGGGCCCGGGCCTATCTGCCCAAGGAAAAACTGGGGGAGGTGGTTCCCTTCCTGGAGGACATCCTCCAATATCAATCCGAAGAAAGCTGGAATCGGCTTTTCGGGCGCCTGGGGGGTTTTTTTGATCAACGGTTCGGACAGGACTGGCAGGAACAGGACACCCGCTTCTGGAACTCTTTTTCAGGTAAAATCGGTGGGCGTTTTGACCGGGTGATTATTAAATAATCCGAAAGATAGATCGGCCTCGGGATTAACTTAAAACGATTTGGAGGGGTTCTCATGAAAGAATCCGTGTTGAAAGATCTTCAGATCCTGGCAGTGGATGACGAGCAGGATGTCTTAGACCTTATCCGGGAGGAAGTCCAGGACACCTGTCCGGACTGCCGAATCCATTTGGCCCTCACTTATCAGCAGGCCGTCGATTATCTGGTTTCCTGGACCTATGATCTGGTAATTTTAGATATCATGGGGATTCGAGGCTTCGATCTGCTGGAGATTGCCGCGGCCAGAAAACTTCGGGTGGTGATGCTCACCGCTCACGCCCTGACTCCGGAGGCTTTGAAAAAATCTATTGAGCAGGGAGCCCGGGCTTACCTCCCCAAAGAAAAATTAGGAGAGATTGTTCCCTTTTTAGAGGACGTCCTCCGCTATGAAGCCCTGCCCGCCTGGCGAAAGCTGTTTCAGCAGCTGGGGGATTTTTTCAATAAACGCTTTGGTCCTGATTGGCAAAAAAAGGATCAAAACTTCTGGAAGGATTATACCGAACCTTAATATCCCCCAGGAAAACCGGACCCCTATTTAACCTGCTTCCCCCAACCCGGACCAGCCGGAACTAAAAAGGAATTCTGAAAATACTTCATTCGGTCCGGGTAAATTCCCATTTTAGAATAAATTCTATCCAATTTGCGTAGAATTCTATTCGTAAGTGACTAATAAAAAACAGCCGGGAGACGATTAGTCCCCCCGGCTGCCATTAAAAAATTTCTTAGTTCATAGCTTCGATGATGGTGGTGATACCCTCACCGGCGCCGATGCACTGAGTGGCCAAACCATAGCGTTTACCGCTGCGGCGCAATTCCTTGGCCACGGTCAGGACCAGGCGAGCGCCGGTGGCTCCCAGGGGATGGCCGATGCCTAACGATCCGCCATTGACATTGACCTTTTCTTCCGGGATCCCGAGGTCTTTTATGGAAGCGATCACCTGGCAGGCGAAGGCCTCGTTGAATTCCACCCGGTCGATCTGATCGGCCGTTAAGCCGGCATGTTTCAGGGCTTTGCGGGTGGCCGGAATGGGGCCGATCCCCATCAACTGCCCTTTAACGCCGCCAACACCCATGCCGACGATTCGGGCCAATGGGGTCAGCCCCATTTTGATAGCCAGGTCTTCGGCCATAATTAACACCGCCGAGGCCCCGCTGTTGGTGGGGCAGGAATTGCCGGCCGTAATCTGAAGCGGTTTGTTGCAGAAACTGACAATCCCCTTGACCGGATTCATCTTTCCCAGGTCTTCCATATTGCAGGTCGGCCGGATACACTCATCCCGGTCAAAAAGGACCATTTCACCCTTTTCTTCCGGGACCCATTCTTTCTTTTCATTAAAAATCGGCTTCTCCACTTCCATGGGGATCACCTCGTCTTTGTAAATCCCCTTTTCATAGGCCGCCGTCAATTTTTTATGGCTTCGAACGGTAAAGGCGTCCAACTCTTCCCTGGAAATATTATACATATCCACCACATTCTGGGCGGTCTGGACCATAGGTTGTAAAGGAGGGGAGTCCAGAATTTCATCCGGAATCGGTACGGAAAAATAATCGAAATGATCCTCGGCCATGTCCCGCTGGAGCTTCGATTTCACAAAAACATTGGGGTTCATCCCGGTCACACGGGTCGGAGGCGGACCTCCATCCCGGCCTCCGCCAATGGTCCGCCCCATCCGTTCTACACCCAGAGAAATCCCGCAATCCATGGACCCGACCATGATGGCCATGGCGATGCGCTGCATGGTTTCCATGGATGATCCGCACTGGCGGTTGGTGAAAAAGTTGGTAGTTTCCGCCGGCAATCCGGCCAGGCGGGAGATGCCTCCCAGTAAAGTCAGGTCTGATGCATTTCCGGCGTTACCAATCCCGAAATCCTCGATCATGGTCGGTTTAACCTTGGGATTTCTTTCCATCAAGACCCGGACGACCTTGGCCGCCACTTCATCCAACCTGGTGGCCTCAAACATCCCCCGGCCCCCCCAGGAAAAAGGGGATCGCACTCCGTCAACAATAACTGCGTTTCTGAATTTCATAAAACCGTTCCTTTCTAATCATTTTATTTTTTAAGAGGTACCTGCCTTGGTTCTCATACCTAACCCCCCACTTACATATATTTTGAATTTATAATAAATTTACAGATAAGGTGTCAAGGAGAAAAACCGGAAGGAACCGTTGAAAAAGGCCCCTTGTAAAAACTTTTTGAAATCTAAGACAAGAACAGCCTTTTGATAATTTGCTGATGAATTTCCTCTGCCGGCAGGGTGCCGTTTATCACGGTAATCCGTCCCGGTTCCCGGCGGGCCAGCAAGAGGTATCCCTGGCGTATTTTTTCATGGAAGGTCCGGGCTTCTTTTTCAAAGCGGGTTTCTTTTTGAGATTTCGGAGAATGGTTGATACGCTCCCAAGCCCGGCCCAGGCCGATGGAAACGGGCAAATCCAGAAGAAAAGTCTTTTCCGGCCAAAGGGGACCCAAGACCTGAGGGCGTAAGCTGCCTAAGAGCCTTATATTCAATCCCCTGGCCAAGCCCTGATAGACCGTGGTGGCGTCCCAGAAGCGGTCGGAAATCACCCATTGCCCCTGGGCCAGGGCCGGCAGGATTTTTTCATTCACATGCTGGCAGCGGTCAGCCAGATAAAGAAATAATTCCGCCAGAGGAGCCAGGTTTTTGTTTTTCGGATTCAGTAAAACGGCCCGGATCTGGAGCCCGATCCGGGTCGCCCCCGGTTCCCGGGTGATCAGAGAGGGGATGCCCCGCGCCTGAAGCACCCGCTTCAGCTTTTTTATCTGGGTGGTTTTCCCCGATCCTTCGATGCCTTCGAAGGTGATGAACATGGGTTTTTTTCTATCCATTTGGATGGACTATAAAAGATGCCCGGAAAAGGGTCAAGAAAAAACCGCTTTCTCTCTGACTTCAAAACCCCTATCACGATTCTATAATGTTTCCATTGACAGCCGTCTTCGGATAGGCATATCTTGTCTGTATAGAAGGGATATTTTTTATATATGGCCTTCCATATTATCATCGACGGCTATAATCTGATCCGCAACTATCCGCCCTTGGCCAAGGAGGAATATCGGGATTTTTCCAGAGGCAGAGAAGCCTTGCTTCAATGGCTGGCCGCCTACCGGAAAATGGCTCCCCATCCTTTTACCGTGGTCTTTGACGGGCACAAGGGAGGGGCCCTGGCCGAAGAAAGGGATGTGTACAAAGGGATAAAAATCCTGTATTCCCGCTCGGGACAAACGGCAGACGATTTGATCAAAGGACTGGTTTCCCGGGAGGGAGAGAGGTTTCTGGTGGTGACTTCCGATCTGGAACTTGGGAATTATTGCCGTTCCTGTCGGGCCGGTGTAATACCTTCCCAATCCTTTACCGCCCGGGTAGAAGAGAAAGAGCGATTAAAAAACCGGCAGGGGTTTGGGGATGAAGAGGAAATCCCCACCCCGTTGAAAAAGAAAAAAGGAAAGGCTTTTCGTATGTCCAAAAAGGTAAAAAAAGAGAAAAAACTCTGGGAAAAATTATGACCATTTCCTGTTCCGAATACCGGGAGACCCAGCAATTACTGGCCTTGAAGAAAAGACTGGCCGAAGAAGACCTCGAGGCCCAGGAACGTCAGGAACTGGAAGAGCTGGTCCGAAAATTAGAAGAACAACTTGGATTATAATTGGCAGGAGATGGAAGTCGGCTTAAAAAGATGGGGAGAATTCTTTTTCGGTTCCAAGGGGATCCTGAGGATAAAGATGGTCCCTTTTCCTACCGAGGTCTGCACATGAATAGTTCCCCCGTGGGCCTCGATGATATGCTTGACAATGGACAAACCCAAGCCGGTTCCTCCAAGCTGGCGGGAATAATCCCGGTCCACTCGATAAAACCGTTCAAAGATCCGCGGCAGATGTTCCTTGGGTATGCCGACTCCTGTGTCCGCAATGGAAATTCGGATTGCGGATTGCGGATTGCGGATTGCTTTCGGCCGGTCCTCGTCGGTTTTTTGTTCTTTTTCTGATTCCGAAATCTGAAATTCGAAATTCGAAATAAGTTCCGCGGTCAGGCGGATTTCTCCTCCTTCCGCGGTGTATTTGACGGCGTTGTCCAGGACATTGAACAAAGCCTGTTGAATACGATCTTTTTCCCAATAGGCGAATAAAGGGTCGGGCAGATGTTCCACCTTCACCTCCATTTTTATTTTTTTCCCCGAGGCCTGCTTATCGATCATTTCCTTCGTTGATTTAATCACCTCTTTGACCGCTACTCGCTCAAACACCCTTCCACCCTGTTCCTGCACATCCAGTTTAGCCAAATCAAGCAGGTCCGAAACCAGCAGGCAGAGCCGTTTGATTTCCTTATGGACAGAGGTTAGTTCCTGCCGGACCTCGGTCAGGTTTTCCGGGACCCGAGGCAGAAGAGCCTCCAAACGCCGGTTCATGGCCGTGAGCGGTTTGTCCAATTCCCAAGAGGCGTTAGCCACAAAGGTCTGGCGGACCGTTAACAGATATCTCAGTTCAGTGGTTTCGTGGAAAAGGGCTACGGCCCGGGGCTGGCGGCGGGGGGAGGAAAGAGCCACCACCTGGACCTCAAAGTTACGAGGGGTTTCCCGCCCGAAGGAGAGTTGTAGTTTTTGGAAAGGGTCTCCTTTCAAGACCGCTTCTACGGCGTCCTGGAGTTCGGCGCTCATGAAGGCCTCTTGGACTGACCGTTTTTTCCAGGAATTCTTTCCCCCCAGGACTTCATTCAGAAATGGATTGATAAGGATGATCCGACCCTTCTCATCGGTTACCAGCACCCCTTCGCGCATGGAGAGTAACAGGGTTTTCAATTCACCGGTTTCGGATTCCAGCAACTCCATTTTTTCCCTTAATCCGCCGGCCAGGGATTCCAAGGCCGTGGAAAGTCCCTGGGTTTCCTTACTGGTCAACAAGTGGAAGGGTTGTTTAAAATCCCCCTGGTCCATGGCCTGGACCATATCGGTCAAATCCCGCAGGGGACGGACTATCCGGCTGCTTAATAGAAGGCTGATCAGAACGGCCAACAACAGGATTATTCCGGCGATGAAATAAAGGCCTTGTTTTTGGGAAGCCAGGGCCCTTTCGATTTGATCCAATGAAACGGCCAGGCGTACGTAACCGACGACGGCCCCGTCTTTCCGAACGGGAAGGGCCCCAAAAAGGGCTTTGGACCGGAAATCCGGGCTGTAACGAATCGATTGACCGAACCCCTGGGTCTTGACCGCCAGTATTTCGGGTCGGCGGGATAGATCTTCGCTTTTAGCCAAACGGTCCGGGGTGATATGAGAATCCCCAATGATACGCCCGTCCGGAGAAAGGAGGGTCACCCTCTCCCGGAGAAGTCGGCCGGTTCGGAGGGCTGCCGCTTGTATTGTGGAGGAGGCAGAGCCAGGCTTGCTCAGAGAATCGGAGGTCATCAAGGCCGCTATCTGCAAATCCCGCTTTAATCCTTCTTGCTGATGGTTCAGGAGTCCGGCGTTAAGCCGGGAGCTGAGATAAATATCCGCCGGAATCACCAGGAGGGCGACAACCAGAATGAAAAAACCAAAAATTTTTACGGCCCAGCGAAGGTCCATGATATAAAAAAATGCAGAGAGAAAAACTGGGAGTCCGGAGAACCCCCTTTGTTTTTATTGCCGGTGCTCTATGGAAAAAGGGCTTGCGGTCGACTTGATAAAACCCCCCTCTTTCCAAGGGGAAATTTAACATCATTCTATAATCCCAATCCCGCCTTGTCTATGAAAAACTGAACCCATTGGTGGGGTGGGATTATTTTATTTTTTTCCCTCCAGCATCCCGGGGGCCAGGATAAGACAGGACAAGGGGGGAAGCGTTATCCGGATGGACCTGTTATAGGCATGGAAGGGAACCGATTCCGTGGGGATCTGTCCCATATTACCCAGGTTGCTCCCCCCGTACCACAGGGAATCGCTGTTGAGGATTTCCCGGTACACGGCAGCCTCGGGGACCCCGATACGATACCCGAAACGAGGGATCGGGGTCATATTCAGAACGACTGCCAGCCAGGAATTTTCCGACCGTCGCAGAAACGACACAACGGACTGCTGCCAATCCTGACAGTCGATCCAGCGGAACCCCTGGGAATAATGGTCTTTTTCCCAAAGGGCGGGTTGTTCCAGATACATCCGCCCCAAATCGGCCAGGAATTGTTGCAGACCTTTACGCATCGGGTCCTGGGTCAGGTGCCAGTCCAGACTGCGGTCATGGTCCCATTCCCGCTCCATGGCCAGATCGCTCCCCATGAACAATAACTTCTTGCCGGGGTGGGTGTACAGATAGCCCAGCAGGAGCCGCAGGTTGGCAAATTTTTGCCAGTTATCACCGGGCATTTTGGAAAAAAGGGATCCCTTTCCATGGACGATCTCATCATGGGAAAAGGGCAGTATGAAATTTTCCGTGTAGGCATAGAGCATGGAAAAGGTCAATTCATTGTGATGAAAACAGCGATGGACCGGATCTTTGGAAAAGAAAGACAACGTATCATGCATCCAGCCCATATTCCACTTGAAGCCGAAACCCAGCCCTCCCAGATAGACCGGGGTGGTGACCCCGCCCCAATCGGTGGATTCTTCGGCAATGGTGAAACAGCCGGGGAAAAGGCCATAAACCTTTTCGTTAAGGGTTTTCAGGAAAGAAATGGCTTCCAGATTTTCCCGGCCTCCATAAATATTGGGGATCCACTCCCCCTCTTTGCGGCTGTAATCCAGATAGAGCATGGAAGCCACGGCGTCCACCCGCAGCCCGTCGATATGGTATTGATCCAGCCAGAAGAGGGCATTGGCCAATAAAAAATTGCGGACCTCGTTCCGGCTGTAATTGAAAATCAAGGTTCCCCAATCTTGGTGCTCGCCTTTTTTGGGATCGGCATGTTCATAAAGGGCTGTACCGTCAAACCAGCGGAGACTGTAATCATCCCTGGGAAAGTGGGCCGGGACCCAGTCCAGGATCACCCCGATGCCGGCTTGGTGACAGGAATCGACTAAAAACCGGAAATCTTCCGGTGTCCCATAGCGGCTGGTGGGGGCGAAATAGCCGGTTATTTGATATCCCCAGGACCCGTCAAAGGGGTGCTCGGCCACCGGCAGCAATTCCAAATGGGTAAACCCGTATTTTTTCATCTCCTCTATCAGAAGGGGTGTAATCTCCCGATAGGTCATCGGTCGATTGTTTTCCTCCGGGACCCGGCGGAAAGAACCCAGATGACATTCATAGATGGCCATGGGAGCCTTGCGTTGATCAACGTCGGCCCTTTGGTCCATCCATTCCCGGTCCCCCCACTGATAGGTGGAAAGATTCCAGATCCGGGCGCACATGGCCGGAGGATGTTCCATGGCAAAGGCCAGGGGGTCGGTTTTTATTCGTAGTTGGCCTGTCCGGGTTTTGATTTCAAATTTATACAAAAGTCCCGCTTTCAAACCAGGGACAAAAAGTTCCCAGATCCCTGAATGACCCAGGACCCGCATAGGGGACAAGCGGCCGTCCCAATGGTTGAATTCGGCCAGGAGGCTGACCCTGCGGGCATTCGGGGCCCAGACGGCAAAGGAAACCCCGGCCACTCCGTCTATGGTACGCAGGTGGGCCCCCAGAATGTCATACAAACGCAGGTGGGTTCCTTCATTAAACAGGTGAAGGTCCATGTCCCCCAGGGAAGGGGGAAAGCGGTAGGGATCTTCGGTTTCCCATTGTTTTCCATCGGGGAAAGAAAAAAGAAGGCGGTAAGAAAAAGGCCAGGACATTGAAGCAAGGTCCGTTTCAAAAATCCCTCCTCCGTGGATGCGGGTCATGGATAGGTATCGACCATCGAGTACCAAGGAGGCCTCCAGGGCCTCGGGATGAAAGGCGCGGACCACAACCCCTTTCTTTCCCGAATTTTCATAGGGGTGCCCACCCAGGATATGATGGGGGTCGTGATAGTCCCCCCGGGCCAAGGCATCGAAGAGTTCTTTCATGGGATTTCCCTCTCGATAACTTCAGGAGGGATGTCGATTTCCCTGGCGAAGGACAGATATGCGTCTCGAACCTCCTGTCGCCCGGCAGGGAGGTCTTTCCCTGCATCCAGAAAATTGTTTTGAATATCCCAAAGGTTAAGGGGGATATCGAAACGGCGGCAAAGCTTAAGGATCTCAGCGATGCAGGCGAAAAGCGATCCGGGATCCGGATATCCCTTGACCTTTTCCATCTCCCTGGCCATCCTTCTTTCAATCCGCTGCCGGACCTCTTCTTTGGGCAAGGGATAGCCGAGTTCCTGAGATTGTTCAAAAAAATCTTTTAATCCCTCCAGATGATGACGGGAGGAAAAGGCCTCCCGGATCCCTTGATCCAGGTCCCGGTCCAGAACGAGGTTTAGGGCGGATTGGATCGGAGCGGGCCTGGCTACGCCCATTTCCGCCAGTTTAATCAGGGTCCCCCGATCCTCCTTGACCCATTCCTCCATTATATGCATTTGTTTTTCTATCCCTTCCTGAAGGATCAGATGGATCAGGCGTTGCCGTTCTTCGGGAAAAAGGTCCTTGAGATAATAACGCCGGGGAGGAAAGGACCCTTTAACCCAGTCATACACATCTCCCAGAGATCCTGTTTTATACAGGGCCAGCATCTCCTTTTTAATGCTTTCATATTCAATAGCAGAAAGGCAGGGTTTTAAAAGACACTGAAAATCCACTCCCCCATAGTGAAAGACGGCGAAAATCCCCTGCAGTTCCTCCAGGGTAATGGTGGAGGTGACTTTTCTCAGGCCTACCGCCAGGTGATTGCCGTTTTGCGGGATGATCACCTGATCCTGATGGTCTATTTCAAAACAATACGTTCGCTGCTTGGGGTTTTTTTCATAAATGGAGCTGATCCCGTTGTGGGCCAAAACCCTGTTTAAATCGACCTGGAAAGGGCGGACTTTCCGCTCCCAGACCACAGCCCCGTTTCCGTATTCTTTTTTATTGCTGGGGGCTTTTTCCAGATAAGACAAAAGCAGCGGTTCCGGATCCTGACCGAAATTTCGAGCGATCTGCACGGCCCGACAGGCGTATTTCAGGATTTGGGTGGTTTCCAGCCCGCTGATTTCATCGAAGAACCAGCCGCAACTGGTAAACATCAGCAGGCCGCAGCGCTGCATTTCCATCAAGTTCAACACTTGAATCCGCTCTTCCCCGGACAGGGTTGGCTTCCGACTATGTTCCTGAAAAAACCGCTCCAGGGTTTCCGGCGATCGCTCCAGGATAACCTGGATATAGGCATCCCGGGCCAGCCAGGGATCTTTCAATAACCCTTCGGTCCTTTCCTCAAAAAGGCGGTCCAGTTCCATCTTCAGCCGGTCCAATCCATTCCGTAAGGGCGCCCGCCAGCCCTGATGGTTTTCCGGTCCGCCAAGACGGCAACTGCAATCCGAGCGCCAGCGTTCAATGCCATGGGCACAGCTCCAGGAGCTGTTCTCCTGGATTTCCACTTCATACTGGGGGGGAAAATGGGATAAAAACCATCCGTAATTGGTCAGCTTGACCCGGGGATCTTCTTCCAGTAGTTGCAGGGCAAAGGCCAGGGCCATGTCACCGAAAAGACGATGATGCCCATAGGATTCACCGTCCGTTGCCACGTGAACCAGTTGGGGACCTACATCATCGGGATCGAAACCGGTTTTAAGCTGCTGAAAAAGGAGCTCGCTGTTTTGTAAATAATTTTCAAAGGCGATGCCGTGAGCCAACCGGCCATCATAAAAGAACAGGGCGATTTTATTACCCTTGGGCAGGTTGCACCAATAGGGTCGTCGGGGATTGATGTCCCCCTGAACATCGGTCCATTGGGTGTGCCCCAGGGGGCGAAAACGTTTGGCCTGATGAGGGGCCAGGATAGTGAATCGGAACCCCTCTTCAGCCAGCAGTCCCAGGGTCCGCAGGTCAACCGCCGTTTCCGGCAGCCACATCCCTTCCGGGTCCCGGTTAAAATGTTTCTGAAAGTCGGCTTTCCCCCAGCGGATCTGGGTCCGGATGTCCCGGTTTTGGGCTAAAGGGAGGATGATATGATTATAGGCCTGGGCCAGGGCGTTTCCATGACCATCCCGCTCTATTTGTGATTGCCGGTCTGCTTTCTGGATTCCGGTCAAAGTGAAACCGGCCTTTTCGTCCATCCAGGACAGGAGGGTGGGGCCGAAATTAAAACTGATCTTTTGGTAGTTATTACTGATGCGGGTGATTTGACCCCGGTCGTTCTGGATACGGGAACGGCTGTTGGGGGCGTAGCATTCGGTCAGGATCCGTTCGTTCCAGTCATGAAAGGGGGCTGCGCTTTCTTCCTCTTCGATGGCTTCCAGCCAGGGATTCTCCCGCGGCGGCTGGTAAAAATGACCATGGATGCAGAGATAGCGAGAAATAGGGGTATGGTCGCTCATGGATATGATGAGATAGCGCCGGTATTAAGGGAAGAAGATTTCTGATTGCGGATTGCGGATTGCGGAAGTATTAACAGTCTCATAAGTCTGGACATGAAACTTGTGCTATGTGTTTGATAAAGGATCGGGGAGGTTTTCTTTTTGGGGTTGTCCACCCTGAACCTGGAAGCTTCTTTGCCGGGCAAATTATTTGTTTAAACCGAGAGCAGGCCTTCACCGGAGATGGAAACGGACGATGGTTTATGCCCTGCCTCGAACATAACTTAGCTGGACTGGCCGGGATAGGGCGACCAATTACCCTTTGGACAATCCCCAAAAAGAAAACCTCCCCGATCCTTTTTTGTCTATATTATTTTGAGACCCTTAATAACAACCCCAATAAATTTGAGTTCGGATTATGAAAAAAAGGGGCTTCTCCGAAATCCGAAATCCGAAATTCTCATTTTTTGAATTTGTCTTTCCTCACTTTTTTATTTGGTCTCCGTCGTCCCGCCGGTTGTTGCCGCCGGGGTGCTGGAAGCCGAATCGGCGCTGTCTGATTTTGCGCTGCTGGTTTCTGCCGGTTTTTCTTTTTTCCCGGTCGGGGAAGAATCCCCCTTGCGGGCGTAATCCGTTACATACCAGCCGCTGCCTTTGAGGTGAAAGGCGCTTTGGGAAATCAGTTTTCTTAGTTTGCCCGAGCAATGAGGACATTCATTCAATGGCGCGTCGGAAAACTTCTGCATGGCCTCGGTTATTTGGTTGCATTTTTGACATTCATACTCATAAATGGGCATTTCAAAACCCTCCTCTAATCGACTAAAGGTATTTCATTGGGACAGCGATGCCCCAAATAAGATTCAAAGACCGGATCCAAACGGATACCTTTCAGAGCATTCAAGATTTGATATGTGGTCTGATGGACTTTCTTTTCCTCAAGGACCTTTTCTTCAGCTCCGACATCAAAACGCTGCATAAATTTCCGGAATCGGACCACATGGACCAGTTCGTGGGTCAGGACATAGACCATCAGCGGGAATAATTCAATCCCCTCGCCGCGATCAACCACTCGCAGGATATTATGATCCTGCAGACATATATGATAATAATCCCTGGGATAAACGGTTGGGATCCGATAGGGCGAAGGAAAGACATAACGAGTGATCTGGGCCAGTCCCCTGGAGGTGATTTCCTCTTTTCTCAACTGGGCCAGATTGGAAATCTCAAAATCATATTTCTTCCAATTACTGGTAGAAATATGGTAATAATTACAAGTACTGTCTTCGGCAATTTCCAGGGCTTTATCCACCCATGAAATTTCCCCCGGAGTAAAATGCCTGTATCCTTTCCCCATTTCCATTTATCCTCAAATGGGCTAAAATCGGATTTCCTGGCATATAATAATTATTTTTATCAAGAAAGTCAACCCATTAAAGAAAAAAGGAACCTTTGGTGGAAAAAAAGTCATCAATCCCGGAACCTTATCAGGACCGTTGGCATCGTTTACTCAAGGTATTGAAAAAAAAAGGGCTTTCGGCGATATTAATTTCCCAGCCGGAAAACCGCCGATTTTTAAGCGGGTTTAGACCCGGGGATCCCCAACTCAATGAATCTTCCGGCTTTTTGATTCTGGGTCCTAAGCTGGCCATACTGGGGACCGATCCCCGTTTTGAAGGGGAGGTCTCCAAACAGGCCAAAGGGTTTTTCCCCTTCATCTATAGGAAAGGGCTGGAAAATTCCTGGGCGGAAATTCAAAATCATCTCAAGCCATTTAAAAAAATGGCCTTTGAAGGCCAGGCCTTGAGTTTTCATACCTATCAGCGATTTCAGAAATTGATCCGTTCCGGAGGCAACGCCTGTTCTTTTCTTCCAACGTTTCAATTGGTGGAGGAAATAAGGGCCCAAAAAGACCCCGGTGAGCTTAAGTCCATTCGCTGTTCCCTGGACATCACCGAAAAGGTTTTCCAGAAGGTTTTTAAATCGTTGCGCCCGGGTAAAACAGAAAAGGAAATTTCCTGGATGATTAAAAGCCTGATCCATCAATTTGGGGGAGAGGACATAGCCTTTGAACCTATTGTGGCCGCCGGTCCGAATGCCGCTCTGCCCCATGCCGAACCGACCGACCGGGAAATCAGGAAAGGAGAACCGGTCCTGTTCGATTTTGGCAGCAAATGGAGGGGTTATTGTTCGGACCTCTCCCGTACGGTTATCCTTGGGCGGCCTTCGGACCGTTTCAAGGAAGTCTATGCCCTGGTTCGAAAGGCTCAGGTGGCGGCTGAAAAAGGCATGAGGGCCGGAATGACCACCGCGGCCGCTGATGCCCTGGCCAGATCGGAAATCGAAAAGGGTGGTTATGGCCCATATTTCAAACATTCCCTGGGCCATGGGGTTGGTCTGGCTACTCATGAACCCCCCAGCCTTAGCCCGGTCCGGCCGGAACCCTTGAAAACCGGCATGGTAGTAACTATTGAACCGGGTATCTATCTGCCCGGATGGGGAGGGGTGCGGTTGGAGAATATGGCGGTGATTCAAGAAAAAAAGGCCAAGGTTTTAAATAAGGATCAGAGTTTTTATGTGTTTTAATACCAATCCAAATAAGTTATCTCTAACTTTTCTAAAAAGGGGTAAGGCGTCTCTGATCGATCGATGCGGGATGCTGAATACTGGATGCCAGATTGATCCAGAATCGACTATCGCTTTTTGTTTTTATCCAGTATCCAGTATCCAGCATCCAGTATCCTTTAGAGGATTGAAACCCTTCCACCTGCCTGGATATTTTTAATAAGTTTATTTGACAAGTATTTTTTAGGAGAATCCCATGTTGTTTGAAAACGGGGCCGGCGAAGAGGCCCTGGCTTATCGGAAAAAATATAGGGGGGTTATTGGAATCACCTCCAAGATCCCCATTAAAGACGTCAATATTCTGAGCCTGGTTTATACCCCCGGGGTAGCCGAACCTTGTCTGGAGATCGCCCGTGATCCGGTTCAATCCTTTTCCCTTTCCTGCCGGGGAAATTTTGTAGGAATATTAACCGATGGGTCAGGGTTGTTCCGCTTAGGGCACGCCGGACCGGAAGCGGCCTTGCCGGTTATGGAAGGCAAAGCAGTCATATTTAAGACCTTTGCCGGGGTGGATGCCATTCCAGTTTGCCTGCGCACCCGGGACCCCTATGAGTTTATCGATACGGCACTGGCCCTGACCTCGACTTTTGGGGCCTTTTGTCTGGAGGATATTGCCAGTCCTCAGAGTTTCACCATAACCGAGCACCTGGAACGGGGGGCCAACATCCCGGTTTTCAACAATCATGGCCTTGGGGCGGCGATTCCGGTTTTGGCTGCCCTGATCAATTCCATGAAAATCGTGGGAAAAGACCTGCTCCAGAGCCGGGTGGTCATTAACGGCGCCGGCATGGCCGGGTTGGCCACGGCCGACCTGCTGATTAAGGCCGGGATTAAACAGGTAGTGGTTTGTGACCGGGATGGGGCTTTATACAAATATCGGCCCCGGGCCATGAGTTGGGCCAAATGGGATATCGTTAAAAAAACCAATCCGGAAAATTTCACCGGCACCCTGGAAGGCGCATTAAAAGGGGCCGATGTTTGTATCGGTCTTTCCGCCGAAGGGGCCTTGAAGGCGGATATGATCCGCCAAATGGCCAAGGACCCGGTTATCCTGGCCATGGCCACCCCGACGCCGGAGATTATGCCGGAAGAAGCCCGGCAGGCCGGGGTCCGGGTCATGGCCTTCAACCGGGCCGATTTCCCCAACCAAACCGATGTGGCTATGGTTTTTCCCGGCTTCTTTCGGGGGATCCTGGGCAGCCGGGCCAGCAACATCAACGACACTATGGCCCTGGCCGCAGCCCAGGCCTTGGCTGATTGTGTTTCTGCGGAGGAGTTAGCCCCTGATTATGTCATGCCGAAAATCTTTGATTTCAGGGTCGCCCCCAAAATCGCCGAAGCGGTGGCCCGGGCGGCCATTGAAACCGGAGAGGCCAGGGGGGATACCGACCCGGCCCAGATCGCCGAGAAGACCCGGCGCTATGTTTATGAAGGGCAATGGCCGGTGCCTCCTCCTTCGGGAAAAAGCGGGTCACTAAGGGAAGAATCCTTAGAGCTTCATCGAAGATACCAGGGGGTGCTCCAGATCAAAAACAAAATCGCCATCCGGGACAATTATATCCTGGGACAGTTTTATCTCCCTCCCCTGGCCGAGAAACCGGCCCGCCTGATCCGGCAGGACCCGGAAGCCATTTTTGATCTGACCTGTAAAGGAAACCTGGTAGCCATCGTCACTGACGGCAGTGCCGTCCTGGGCCTGGGCAATATCGGCGCCCGGGCAGCTATGCCGGTAATGGAGGGCAAGGCCATACTGTTTCAGACCTTCGGCGGTGTGGAGGCTTTTCCTATCTGCCTGGCCACCCAGGTGGCGGACGAGATTATTGAAATTGTTAAACGCATGGAGGCCACCTTCGGCGGCATCAACCTGGAGGATATTTCCGCCCCCCGTTGTTTTTATATTGAAAGGCGGCTTAAAGAAGAAATGAACATCCCGGTCTTTCACGATGACCAGCATGGAACGGCTATTGTGGTTACCGCTGCCTTGCTCAATGCCGTCCGCTTTTCCAATCGAAAACTGGAGCAAATGCAGGTCGTGGTCAATGGGGCCGGTGCGGCGGCTATTGCTGTCTCCAAACTCCTTTTGGAGGTCGGGATCGGCAGCGTCACCCTCTGCGATACCCAGGGGGCCATCTATTCAGGACGAACCGAGGGAATGAACTGGATCAAAAAAGAAATGGCCGAACAGACCAATCCGGAAAAGAAAAAAGGGACCCTGGCCCAGGTAATCCGCGGAGCGGACGTTTTTGTCGGCCTCTCCGTGGCCGGGGCCGTGAACCAGGATATGATCAAATCCATGGCCAAGGACCCTATTATTTTCGCCCTGGCCAACCCGACACCGGAGATCCTCCCCGAACAGGCCAAAGAAGCCGGGGCCATGATCGTTGCCACCGGCCGTTCCGATTTCCCCAACCAGGTTAATAATTCCCTGGTCTTTCCCGGCGTGTTCCGGGGTGCCCTGGATGTTCGGGCCAGGGTCATCAACGAAGCGATGAAAATCGCCGCGGCCCGGGCTATTGCCGACATGGTCCTGCAAACGGAATTGCATCCCGATTATATTATCCCCAGCGGTATGGATTTTCGCGTTCCCCCGGTAGTAGCCCAGGCCGTGGCCCGGGCGGCCATTGAAACCGGGGTGGCAAAAATTTCCATAGACCCGGAGCTCATCGCCCGCCAGACCAGGACCATGATATATGAAGGGGAGTTGGGTTATTCCAAACAGGGGGAGTTTGTGCTGGAAAGCGCCCGATAATGAGGGCATAGCGCAAAGGGCAAGGGGTAAAAGAATCGGACAAGGTTCTCCTCGACCCTGGTGCCTTTTCCTAACTGCTTATAATAATTCAATGAGGTGAAGAAAATGACGGAGAGCTGTCCCGGAGAAAAATTCAAGGGTAAGGGACTCGTTCCCTCCTCCTGCGAAACGATTAATGAAGAATGGGTCCGGAAAAAGGTCCTGGCCCATATCCTCTGGACCAAGGGATATCTTTTGGATGAAATTGAGGAGGAGGTTCCCCTGGACCTCGATACCGGGCAAGAGACCTTTCATCTCAAAGTCTCCCTGATCATTCGCCTTAATGGCCGGCGTCTGGTTTTGATAAAATGCGGCCCGGGATCAATCCTGGCCCGGGAAAGGGCCGCTTTAGCCCTTTCCCGAATAATAATGGAGTATCAGATTCCCTTGACCGTGGTTACCAATGGGGAAGAGGCAGCCCTCCTGGATACACTGACCGGGGAAACCCTGGTCTGTGGAGCCGATATCATCCCTGATAAAAACACCCTTCTTGCTCAAATGGCGGATTTGAAATTCATCCCCTTGCCGGGAAAACGCCTCAAGCTGGAAAAGCAGATCCTGGCCGCCTTCGAGGGTCTGGGGTTGCAGGGGGAATGCCGATGAGGGAAAAAACGTTGAGCGTTCGGTGTTCGTCGTTCGGCGAATACTGCCTTTTTTTGGGGACAAAAAGGATCTTTACTCCTTAATATTTATATGTTGGGGAGGGGTAATGTCTGTTAGGGTTATGTCTTGTCGCCGAACGCGATACGCTGAACGGGCTTACTGTTTTCCAATATACCCGGCCCGATCCTGGATCAAGGTATTGATATGGGACTTATTGGCTATCAGGAAATCCAGGATTTGCTTGGACCGGAAAATAAGGGCGTTGGCATCCGGGGTATTGATTTCTTCCCTTTTCAAGAGCATCTCGTTTTGGAACAAATAACCGACAATGGCGTCCTCGGCATCCAGGTCGACCTGAAAGCGGTCGGCCAGCCAAGTCAGCCATTTCCCGAATTCCTGCGTATGGTCAAGATGTTCGATCGGAATGCCGGTTTCCAGGCTCATTTGTTGATGCGTTCCGGGAAGCGGTCCTTCCCCTTTCAGATAATCGAGGATATGCGCTAATTCGTGAATCAGGGTGGAATCCTGGAGGTGAGGAGTCACGGCCAGATAAAGGTGATGGGGGTCGGCTTCCTTTGTTTTTTGCGGATTGACCAGGATCCCGGAGCTCACTTTCAGGGATTGAGCCGGAATCTCCTGGCCAGACACCCCCAATTTGCGATAAGCCTCTAAGTCAATACACTTGACGGCAAAAGCACCATCCAGAAAGCCTTCCTGCTTTAAAAGGTCGATCATCTCTTGGGAACGACCATAATGGACTTCCGGGAGCCGGCAGATCTGGTCAGCCGCCTCCCCCTGCAACGGTTCATTTTTTCTTAAAAAGAGTTCCCCTTCCCGTCCCAGGTGACACTTTTTGAATTTTTTCCCGCTCCCGCAGGGGCAGGGGTCGTTTCGACCGGCTTTGATCATGGCTTGATATCCTTATAATATTTCTAGATTAAAAATTACCACCCCTCCACCCTTTAGACTGCTTCGTATCACAAAAGAATGTCATTTCGAGCAAAGCGAGGAATCTTAAGATTTGAAATTACTGAACCCCAAGATTTCTCCCAACGGTCGAAATGACAGGAAACCCATTACGACACAGCCCCATCGGAGGGGAAGGGTGGGGGTTTTTAATTCTTCATGGTGATCCTCAGGGTAAAAAGGCTTATTCTTCGACAATATCCGCTTTTAAGGCCTCATAGGACCAAACCGGGACCGGACCGGTTTCTCCATTAGCCGGATTGTAGCGGTGACGGTAGGAGGCATTGTCTTTCATGGTCTTCATCGTCCAATCCCAGCCACGGACAAAATAGGGGCATTCATCATTGAAACAGACATATTGGTATTCGGTTCCCCAGGTGGAGGCCGCCGGGGTCTTCCATTTTTTCATCTTTTGCCCGCAGTGAGGGCAAATGGTTTTGGATTCATCTATATTCATAAGGAGATCCTTTTAAGTTAACGTCAATTTTTTATTAAATCTAATTAATTTCAAAGAAAATGTCAAGCCTACCGCTCGGTATTCAGCGCTAACTGGGCTATCTATCGCGGACGAGCACTAATTACTTCGAATTTAAAGAGAAAAAAGTGTTGACATTAATAAAATCTATTTGATAAGAAGAACAGAGTTTATTTGATTCCGATAAATCGCCAACTCATCTATTTAATTAATTAATTATTCCTCGCTATTTGCGGAGGGTTATTTCTTGGCGGAAGTGATTTTTTTAATTTCTTCTGTCGGGGGTAGGGATGCAAATTTTCAACAGCTCCTTTTATTACCTGAGCAATAACCTCTCCCTATTCTTTACCGACCACTTTATTATAAAAAACCCAAAAACATGAAAGGAGAAGTAGCGATGAAGAAGTTTACTTTTGGATGGAGTATGTTACTCGTAGCCTGCCTGGTGGTCTTGATGTGTCTCCCGGCTTGGGGGCGAACGATCAAGATCGGCGTCATTGGCCCGATGCAGTTTGTTCAGGGCAAAGGGCACTGGAACGGGGCCACAATGGCCATGGAAGAAATCAATGCCCGGGGCGGGGTACAGGTTGGCAATGAAAAAATGAAAATAGAACTGGTAAAGGCCGATTCCAATGAATTTTTAAATGTTACCGATGCCACTAACGCCATGGAACGGTTAATGACCCAGGACAAGGTGGATTTTGTGGTCGGCGGTTTCCGGACCGAGGCTGTTTTGGCCATGCAGGACATCGCCATGGATTATAAAAAAATCTTTATCGGCTGTGGAGCCGCCCATCCGGAATTGTGCCTCCGTGTGGCTAAAGATTATAAGCGCTATAAATACTGGTTCCGGGGGACCCCCTTTAATTCCACCTACCTGGCTTATGTCTGTTTTGCCCAGGTGGCCCAAGCCGCGGAGGCAATTAAAAATGAATTAAAAGTCCCTGTTAGTGTAGCCATCGTGGCCGAAAAGGCCGTCTGGGCCGACCCCATGGTTGGCGCTTTTGAAGCTCAGATTCCCAAGATGGGACTGAAAGTTGCCGGGACCTGGAGACCTTCGGCCGTGGCCACGGATTTGACCGCCGAGCTTTCCGCCATCCAAAAGAGCGGGGCCAATGTGATTTTAACTGTATTTTCCTCTTCCGTAGGGATTCCTTTTGCCCGTCAGGCCGGGGAGTTAAAGATTCCGGCTATCCTAACCGGTATCAATGTGGAGGCCCAAAAGGACGGTTTCTGGGAAGCCACCAAGGGGATGGGTAATTATGTCATCACCCAAAACACCTATATCCGGGGGGTTGAACAAACCACAGTGACCAAGTCCTTCATCGAACGCTACATTAAAGAATTTAAGGAGACCCCGACCTATAATGCCGACACCTACAGCGCTATCCTGTACGGCCTGGTTCCCTCCATCACCGCCGTGGGGAGCTTGGATGCGGATAAGATCATAGCCCATTTGGAAAACAGGGAATATTATACCTGCAGTGGAAAAGTAAAATACATGAAGGATGCCCAGGGGAACCATCTCCACGACCTGACTTGGGGGCCCGGTTACTTAACCGGTGTCTGCGGTCAATGGCAGGACGGAAAATTTGTCGGTGTCTGGCCCAACAAATGGAAGGCCTCCCCCACCGCTCCGGAGGTAACCTATTCCGGGATGGTTCCGGTCAAACTGCCGCCTTGGATGAAAAAGTAATTTAAGAACACGAGGGTTCAAGGGGTCGAGGATTCAAGGTTTCAAGTGAATGTCCAATCTTCCCCCCTTGAATCCTTGGACCCCTGAATCCTTGAACCCTATTATTATTTGAGGCCTTATGGATATTCTTATCACCGGTTTGATCCTTGGAAGCATGTTGGCTTTGCTCTCCATCGGGTTTTCCCTGATTTTCGGGGTGGCCCGGATCGTCAACATCGCCCACACAGCCTTTTACATGGTGGCGGCCTATTGCATTTATTACCTTTCCATAAAATTCGGTATGAATGCGGTGTTATCGATGGTGATCGCTGTCCTGGTGGTCACCTTTTTAGGTCTGCTGTCCTATAAATTTTTAATCGACCCTATCCGGGAACACGAGGGAGCGGTTTTAATCGCCACTATTGCTTTGGCCATGATTTTTCAGGAACTCATTTTCCTGATTTTCACCGGCGATAATTTAAGCGTTAATTCCTTAATACAAGGATTCTTTACCCTTGGCGGGGTTAAGATTTTATACCAGCAGTTGCTGACCTTCGGGGTAGTATTGTTGATTCTCCTCTTCATTTGGTTTCTGTTAATGAATACCCGTATCGGTCTGGCCATCCGGTCTACGGCCGAGGACCGGGAGGTGGCCAATCTGATGGGCATGAACGAGAGTCGTTTGGCCATGATCACTATGGGGATTTCCGTGGCCATGGCCGGAGTCACCGGGGCTGTAATAGGGCCCCTTTATGTGCTTCACCCCCATATGTGGATGGAACCCTTGATTTTAATGATGGCCGTGGTGGTTCTGGGAGGACTCGGCAGCATCAAAGGAAGTTTTATTGGGGCCTATATTCTGGGATTTACCGAAGCCCTGGTGATCTTTCTGGTTCCCACGGGCGCTTTCCTGAAGGGCTCCATAGCGTTATCCATAATGATCCTGGTCCTGCTCATCAGGCCCGAAGGACTGTTTGGAATCGCTTTTGAGGAAGAAAGGTAAAAAAGCATGGGTCTTCTCGGATTTTATATCAGAAAACTGTTTAAACTCATCAGGGGAGAAATACTGGTCCTTCCCAGCCGAACCATTGTGGGCCTGTTTATTCTATTTCTTCTCCTTCTACCTCTGATCACAAAAGACCCTTATGTGATCCGTATCATTGTCTTGACCAGCATATTCGCCATTTTGGCGGCCAGTTGGGACCTGCTCTCCGGCTTCACCGGCCAAATGAATTTCGGTCATGCCCTGTTTTTCGGGGTTGGGGCCTATTCGTCAGCTATTTTAAATATTCAGGCACATATCCCACCCTGGGGAAGCGTTCCATTAGGGGCGGTGGTCGCTGTTTTAGCCGGGTTGATTGTCGGGATCCCCTGCCTCCGTTTGAAACATACCTATCTGGCCCTGACCACCCTGGCTTTCCCTATTATTTTATTGGGGATCATTTTTGCCGTACCCGGTTATACGGGAGGAGAATTGGGTATTTCAGGTTTAAAACGTTTCACCAATTCCCCCGTAGGGTTGTATTATCTGCATGTGATCACCATGCTGGTTTTATGCTTCGTCATGTGGAAAATCACCGATTCCAACACCGGCATCATTTTTCATGCCATCCGTGAGGATGAACTGGCGGTAAAAGCCGCCGGCATTAACACCACTTTATATAAACTATTGGCCTTCAGCCTGAGCGGCTTTTTTGCCGGAATCGCCGGCGGACTTTACGCCCATTATATGCGGATCGCCGGTCCATCCACCCTGGAAGTTTCCATGTCCTTCAATGTGGTGATCTGGGCCATCTTCGGTGGGGTGGCTACCATTTACGGCCCCATCGCCTCCGTTTTTATTTTGTTCCCTCTTTTGGAGTTCGTCCGCTTCTGGCCTGAATACCGGATGATGATTTTTGCCTTTGTCGTGCTGCTGATCCTCCTCTATATGCCCGAAGGATTAATTACCTGGGTCAGGGACAAAATGGAAAAAGAATGCCCCCGATGCAAAATAAGAAATGTGGCCACCCGGAAAAACTGCCGGATCTGTACGGCGGAGTTGGATTGAGAAACAAATTTTATCTTAAAGAAGGAATGTATCATGAACCCGAAAGAAGCGTATTTAGCAAAACCCTGGCTTAAACATTATCCGGACAAAGTACCGGCCGAGGTCCCTGTTCCGGACCTCTCGGTCATGGACCTCTTTGATCAATCGGTGGAGAAATATGGAAATCGGACTTCACTGGTATTTTATGGGAAGAAAATTTCTTACCGGGAAATCAAGGAGGCTGTCGATCGTCTGGCGACAGCCCTGGCCGATTTGGGGATAAAAAAGGGGGATACGGTGGCCTTATACCTCTTGAATTGTCCCCAGTATGTCATATCCTATTTTGCGATTCTCCGGCTGGGGGCCAAGGTTACGCCCATCAGTCCGGTTTATACCAGCATCGAAGTCAAACACCAGATCCAGGACAGCGAAGCCAAGCTGGCCATTTGTCAGAATATCCTTTATGATAATCTGCACAAATCCGGAGTCCAACCGGAAAAGATTATCATAACGGCCATCGAAGAATATCTTCCGGCCATGAAGAAATGGTTCGGGAAAAAAACCGAGGACGCCGGAAAGGCAGCACCGACCGTAGATTCCCTGAAAGGGGTAGGCATTTATTCCTTTCAGGAATTGATCAAGAAATATTCTCCTAACCCCCCCAAGGTGACCATCAATCCCCGGGAAGACTTGGCCGCCCTGCCCTATACCGGGGGGACCACCGGTTTACCCAAAGCCGCGGAGATCAGCCATTACAACATGGTGGCCGTCCAGGCCCAAACCCGGGCCTTCTGGCCTATCCTGGAAGACGGCAAGGAAGTGGTCATGGCCTTCCTGCCCTTTTTCCATATTTATGGCCAGGTAGTGGTTATGCTTTCCGGTCTGGTCCAGGGTTCGACCCTGGTCCTGTTCACCACTCCGGATATTGAAGAAATTCTGGATGCTATGGAACGCTATCAGGCCTCCGGTTTTTTCGGCGTTCCCACCTTGTTTGAATACCTCAAAGAATATGAAAAAACCGGGCGGGTCAACTGGAAACGCCTGAAGATGATCGTTTGCGGGGCCGATACCCTGCATGATTCAACCGTGGAAGCCTGGGAAAAACGGACCCAAACCAAAATCCTGGAAGGCTATGGAATGACCGAAACCACCTCGGTCAGTCATGGTTCCCCCTACCAACGACCTAAAAGAGGATCTTTTGGGGTGCCAATCCCCAACATGAAAGCGGCCATCGTCGAACATGAAGGAACCGAGTTTATCCCGGTGGGGGAGGTAGGGGAACTGATTCTGGCCGGTCCCAATATCATGAAAGGCTACTGGAAAAGGCCGGACAGCACTAAAGAGACCATGATGGAAATCGACGGAGAGATCTGGCTTAGAACCGGGGACCTGGTCAGTATGGACGAAGAGGGGTATTTCCATTTCTTTGACCGTAAGCGCGATTTGATCAAATACAAAGGGTATTCTGTCTTTGCCAGACATGTGGAGGAGGTCCTCTACCAGCATCCCCAGATCAAAGCCGCTGGAGTGGTCGGGGTGCCGGATCCCAAAGTGGGGAACATCATCAAGGCCTATGTGGTACTGGAAAGTGAGGCACGGGGTAAAATCTCGGAAGAGGAAATTATTGAATTTTGTAATCAGAAACTGGCCCATTATAAAGTCCCAAAAATCATCGAATTCCGGGGAGAGCTGCCCAAGACCGACGTGGGCAAGGTCTCCCGGAGGGAATTAAGAGAAGAGGGTGAGGAAGTCTGATATGGCCGAACCATTATTGGAAGTAAAAGATCTTTCCAAAAGCTTTGGCGGGTTACGGGCGGTCAATGATGTCTCTTTCCGCATGGAACAGAAAGAGGTCATCGGACTCATCGGTCCCAATGGGGCAGGTAAAACTACCCTGTTGCGCCTTTTCACCGGGATTCTGAAACCCGATACCGGCAGTGTCAAATTTAAGGGCAAGGAGCTGGTAGGAATGAAAACCTGGGACATTGTCAACCTGGGAGTTTCCACCACTTTTCAGAATATGAGGCCTTTCCGTCGCCTGCCGATCATTGCCAACGTCATGGTCTCCTGTCTGTCGCCAAGATCCATGAAGCGGGGGGAATGGGTCAAGAAGGTGGAATCCAAGGCCATGGATGCCCTGGAATTTGCCGGGATCTCGGATATGGCCCTGGAAAAGGCATCGGTGCTCTCCCAGGGCGACCTGAAGCGCTTGGAAGTGGCCAGGGCCGTTGCTACGGACCCGGAGCTGTTGCTCCTGGATGAACCGTTCGGAGGGTTAAGCCCGGCGGAAACAGACCTGATGGCCAAGTCCATTCGTCGGCTCCATAAAGGCGGCCGTTTCGGCCGCTTGCACAGCGAAGGGCCGGCCATGATCATAGTCGAACATAAGTTACAGCAATTAATGAAGATCGTTGATCGCATTATCGTCCTGAATTTCGGGGAATTGCTGACCCAAGGCAAACCGGAAGAAGTGGTCAATAACCCCCAGGTCATCGAGGCCTATCTGGGACAGGGTAGAGAGGAGTAACCGTGCTCTTAGAAATTGAACATTTACATGTCCAATATGAAAAGGCTGTACTCATTAATGAGCTGAGTATGAGCGTGGATACCGGAGAGTTGGTCAGCCTGGTAGGTCCGAACGGTGCCGGGAAATCCACCACCCTGCGGGCCATCACCGGACTGGTGGCCTGGGAACGGGAGATCAAACGCCGCTCCACAGCCGGAGAGATTCAGATCAAAGGGATGGTCACTTTTAACGGCCAGAGGATCGAGCATATTCCGGCTCATGAAATCGTTCGCATGGGCCTGGTCCTTTGCCCGGAAAGAAGAAGACCTTTTAGGGAATTGACCGTTCTGGAAAATTTGATGGCCGGAGCCTATCTGCAAAAAGACAAGAACAAAAATCAAGATAACCTGAATAAGGTTTATGATTTATTTCCGGTGCTCAAAGAAAGATCCAAACAAATTTCCGGGACCCTATCGGGTGGAGAACAGCAGATGCTGGCCGTGGGAAGAGCGCTTATGTCCGAACCCAAACTCCTCTGCATTGATGAACCATCGACGGGTTTATCACCAAAAATGCGTCAGGAGGTCTTTGACAAAATCGTCCAGATTAACAAGCTGGGGATCACCATCCTTTTGGTTGAGCAGGAAGTCAGCACGGTCTTTAAACTGACCAAACGCAATTATGTCCTGTCCTCGGGTAAAATCATAGCCCAGGGAACCGGGGAGCAGTTGATGGAAGACGAAGTGATCCGCAAGACCTACCTCGGATTGTAAACAGGCAGGAGGTATGAGGCGTTAGCTTCTAACAGCCTAAATCTTGGAATTTTTCTCTGACTTTATTTATCCTGCTGCTGATTTTCATGAGATCGTTACTCGTTGCTGGGGGCTCGTTAAAACCAGGAACCTGTAACAGAAAAAGTTTACCTGATTTTTTTAAGTTACCAATCCCTTGATCTTTTCAATGTCCTTCTCCCGCCCCAGCAGGACCAGACCGTCCGAATCCTTGACTACAAACTCTCCGGGAGGAGAAAGGATAAAAGCCGGCGGAATCAATTGGTTGACGGCGATGATATATACCTGATAAAGAGTCTTCAGCTTCAATTCTTTAAGTGACTTCCCCACGAAATTCTTTGGCGGGGCGACCTCGATAATGGTGTAGTCCTCCGATAAAGGAATAAAATCCAGAATATTCCCCCGGGAGAGCCCTTTGGCTACCTTTTGCCCCATGGCCTTTTCCGGGAAAACGATCTCATCGGCACCTAATTTTTCCAGAATACGGGCGTGGTCTTCATCCTGACATTTAACGATTATTTTTTTGGCCTTCAGTTCTTTTAAATAGAGAGTGGTTAAAATGGAGTTACTGATATCCTCACCCATACTGACCACTACCGCTTCCGCTTCGGTAATGCCCAGACCGACCAGCGATTCTTTATGGATGGCATCCAGCACAATGGCCTGGCTGACAAAATCCTGGATGCGGGCTATCCTATCCCGGTTGCGGTCGATGGCCAGGACCTCGTTGCCATCTTCAAAAAGGGTCTTGGCCATATAGAACCCGAAATTTCCCAATCCGATAACGATAAACCGTTTCATGTATTCCTCCTACCCGGTCATGACCCCTTCTTCGCCATAAGAAACCGGATACCTTTCCTCTCTTTTAGCGATGGAATATCCCAGACTGAGTATTCCTACCCGGCCTAAAAACATGGTGATAACGATGAGTATTTTACTGACCGGTTCCAGTTGTGGGGTGATTCCCAGGGAAAGCCCAACCGTTCCAAAGGCCGAAACCACTTCGAACAAAATTTCCATCAGCCCCCCCTTGGCTTGGGGAAAAGGCCTATTACCGCTTTCCACCAGTAAAACCAGCAGTGTTAAAAGCAAAATCAAACCGCCGGCCAAGGCCACTAAAACCATGGCCCGAGAGATAACCTCTTCCGGGACGGTTCGTCGGAACAGATGGACCCGGTTTTTCCCTTTAAGTCGGTTCCAGAGCAAACCGGAGAGCAAGGCAAAAGTAGTAGTCCGAATTCCACCGCCGCAGGACCCTGGAGAAGCACCAATGAACATGAGGATAATCATGACCAGTAAGGAAGCGTTGGTTAGGGAAGCGATATCAATCGTATTGAATCCGGCGGTACGGGTGGTCACCGACTGGAAAAAAGCAATAAGCATCCCCTGTGGTACGGGAAGGTCTTCCAGGGCGTCATTATACTCTATTCCATAAACAATGATCGCCCCTCCCAAAACGAGAATAGCGGTAGTTATTAATACCAAACGGGAATGAAGGGTTACTTTTACCCGTAACCCTTTTCTCTTCTTTTTAACACCCACAAAAATCTCATGAGCCACGGGAAACCCAATCCCTCCCAGGATAATAAGGAAGGCCACGGTCAGACTTACAATATAACTTCCTTGGAATTTAATCAAATTATCCTGAAAAAGGGAAAAACCGGCATTACAAAAAGCCGAAACACTATGAAAAACAGCAAGATAGAGTGCCCGAGAAGAAGGAAAGATCCGGCGCCAGTACATAAACAGAATTAGGGCTCCGCTAACTTCAATAAATAAGGTGTACCGAAAAATAAGCCGCAGCAGACCTCGCAATTCATCCAAAGGGCGGGGGCTGAAAGAGGCCTGAAGATGAAACCGGCTTTTAAAGCCGATATCCCGCCCAAGGCTTAAAAAGAACCAGACCGAAAAGGTAGTAATGCCTAAGCCTCCGGTTTGAATCAGGATCAATATCACCAGTTGGCCGAAAAAATTGAATTGAGTCCCTATGTCTACCACAGACAAACCGGTCACACACAAAGCGGAGGTGGAAGTGAAAAGTGCATCCAGAAAGGATACCTTCATCCGAGGATTGGAGAAAGGCAGCCAAAGCAGGAACCCTCCCAGAAAGATGGACAGGAGGTAGCTGATAATAAAGACCGTCCCGCCTTCTAATTTCCGAATTTTTTTCAAGGGGGAAATATGCCAGAGTACCATGGGAATATAATGCTCTTAAAATCTCACTTGAGCCCCGATCTCAATAACCCGCTCAGGAGGGATCCCGAAAAAGTTGGTGGGGTTCATGGCGTTTCGAGACATCATAGAAAACAATAACTTACGCCAATGGGACATTCGAGATTCCCCAGTAATTAATAAGGTCTCCCGTCCCAGAAAAAAAGTGGTCTCTGATACTTTTGTTTTAACCCCGAGCCGGCCGGCCAGAGACATGATTTCTGGAATTTGAGGCGTTTCCATGAACCCATATCGGGCGGTGATTCTAAAAAACCCCTGTCCTAACTCTTCGATCTTCAGTCGTTCTTTGGTGTCAAGACGGGGAATGTCCTGGGTTACTATAGACAGTAAAATCACCTGTTCAAAAAGCACCCGGTGGTGCTTGAAGTGGTGCAGAAGGGCCACGGGAACCCCTACGGGATTGACGGACATAAACACCGCCGTCCCAGGAATCCGTAAGGGTTTTTTCTGTTCAATATCCTTTAAAAATAAATCCATACTTAGACGAAGGGCAAAAACTTCTGCCAATATTTTTCGACCTTTTCGCCAGGTGGTCATGCTTAAAGTGATGATAACAGCCACACCGACCGTAAACCATCCTCCGTCTAAGATTTTTAAGAGGTTGGCCCCTAAATAGCTGATATCGAAGAATAGAAACAATCCAACCAATAGACCGGCCTTCCAGACCGGCCAGTTCCAAAGCCGGGTTACTACCAGATAAAAAACTATCGAGGTGATCGCCATGGTTGCTGTTACAGCGATGCCATAGGCCCCGGCCAGACGGCTGGATTCCCGAAAGGCCAACACTAAACCGATACAGCCAACCATCATGGCCCAATTCACTTCAGGCAAATAGATTTGCCCCTTCTGAGAGGCCGAGGTATGGACGATACGCACTCTGGGAAGGTATCCGAGCTGGATGGCTTGCTGCGTCAAAGAATAGACCCCGGAGATCATGGCTTGAGAAGCAATGATCGTGGCTATGGTGGAAAGGAGTACTGACGGGTAGATCAATTCCTTGGGAACTAATCCATAAAAGGGATTAACTGCACTTTCCGCCTGGCTTAGGAGCAAGGCCCCTTGTCCGAAATAATTGAATAAAAGGGCCGGACAGGCCACACCCAGCCAGGAGAGACGTATAGCCTTGGGGCTGAAGTGTCCCATGTCGGCGTAAAGGGCTTCCCCCCCGGTGATGCAAAGGACCACCGAGCCCAGGACAATGATGCCGTGAAAGTGGTTAGCCGAAAAAAATTGAAAGGCATACACAGGGCTAATCGCCCAGAGGACATGTGGGTTTTTGAGAATGGCCGACAATCCCAAAGCAGCAATAGAAAAAAACCAGAGCATCATGACCGGTCCGAAAAATTTTCCAATGGCCGCAGTTCCCCACCTCTGGAAAAAAAAGAGCAAGAAAAGGATAAGGGTCGTTAAAGGAATGATAAATGGCTTCGAGGCCTCGGTGGCGATCTCCAAGCCCTCCATGGCGGAAAGAACCGAAATGGCCGGGGTGATGATCCCATCTCCATAAAGAAGGGCGGCCCCGAAAACCGCGGCCAATACCGCTACCCGGTAACTGGCCGAGGACATTTTTTCTTTTGTTTTCCGCAGCAGGGCCAATAAGGCAAAGATACCGCCTTCACCATGGTTGTCGGCCTTCATGATAAAGCTAACATATTTGATGGTGACTACAATCATTAGGGACCAGAAAATGAGAGAAAGGACCCCGAAGATATTCTTTGGATTCAAGGAAATCGCATGGAGACCGTGAAAACATTCCCGGATGGCGTATAAAGGACTGGTGCCGATATCCCCGTAGACCACTCCCAGTGCCCCCAGGGAAAGGACCAACAAGCCCGGGTGGGGTGGTATGCTTTTTTCACTGTTCCTTGTGTTTTTTGCTGCAGACATGGGGAAAATTGGCTCAAACTTACCCCTTTTTTTATAATTTAGGCAAGTTTTTTCTTTTCCCCGGGAAGGGGAGTATTCTCGGTTTAGGAAAGAATAAAATCGGTCTGTTTCAGTGTGTTAAATCACCCCGATCAGACGGGAGATAACCAGCCGCTGGATCTCTGAAGTCCCTTCGCCGATCTCCAGCAGTTTCTGATCCCGGTAAAACCGCTCCACATCGTAGTCCTTCATCAGACCGTATCCCCCATGGAGCTGGACGGCATGATTCGCGCAGCGATACATGACCTCCGAACAATAGAGCTTGGCCATGGCCGCTTCTTTGGCATAAGGCTTACGGATATCCCTGAGCCAGCAGGCCTTGTAGAGGAGCAACCGGGCCAGTTCGATTTCCATAGCCATATCCGCCAGCTTGAAGGCGTTGACCTGAAAAGAAGCGACCGGTTTTCCGAATTGCAGACGTTCTGTGGCATATCGCCGGGCCAGGTCAAAGCAGCCCTGGGCCCCGCCCAGTCCCATGGCCCCGATGCTTAAACGTCCCCCGTCCAATGTGCCCAGCATCTGATGAAAACCTTCCCCCTGGGGGCCCAGGCGGTTCTCGTCCGGGACCTGACAGTCATCGAAATAAAGTTCGCTGGTATTGGAAGCCCGCCACATCATTTTTCCATGCATAGGCCGGGCTTCAAAACCTGGGGTTCCGCTTTCGACCAGGATGCAGCTCAGCTCTTTCTTGCCGGCCTCCCGCATCCCGGTCTTGGCCAGGACCGTCACCCCGGCCGTAATTTCTGTGGAGGCATTGGTGATGAATATTTTGCTGCCGTTGATCAGCCACTTCCCGCCTTCCTGACGGGCCGTGGTCTGGGTATTTCCGGCATCGGAGCCGGCATTGGGTTCGGTGAGGCCGAATCCCCAGAGCTGGTCTCCACTGCAGAGCCTGGGCAGATATTTTCTTTTTTGTTCTTCACTGCCGTAATAATAGAGCGGCCCTATCCCCAAGGAATTGCCGGCGGCGATGGTGGCGGCGTGGGAACCGTCGATGCGGGCGATTTCCTCCACGGCAATGATATAAGAGATATAGTCCAACCCCTGGCCGCCGTAATCTTCGGAAACGAACATGCCGAAGAGTCCTAATTCCCCCATGGCCCGGCAGGTTTCATAGGAAAATTCCTCTTTTTCATCCAATTCCCTGGCCCGGGGTTTAATTACTTTTTCTGCGAAATCACGCACCGACTTTCTGAGTATTTCCTGTTCCATGGTTAAGGAAAAATCCATCACCCAGTCTCCTTATCGCTTTGGGATTGTAGATTATCAGCCTTCCTTCCCAAGGAAAGCCAACCTCGCCGGACCCCGAGGAAAAGGACCGTCCCCAGAAATCCCAGGAGCAGGCCCCCGGCCACATCAAAGGGATAATGTTCTCCCACATAAACTCTGGAATAACCGACCACAACGGCGGCGAATAATAATAGCGGGGACCAACCCCGATAGATAAACCCCAGAAAAAAGGCGGCGCTAAAAATATTGGCGGCATGGTTGGACGGGAAAGAAAAAGAGGAAGGACAGCCGCCGAAGAGGTGAACCCCGGCCAGGGCATTGCAGGGCCGCAGGCGTTCAAAGATAGGTTTGAAAAAAAAACTGTTGGAATAATCCAGGATCCCGACCATCAGGGCCAAAAGGAAGAGGGTGATTTTCAACGATTTCCCTCCACCGAAAAAAAGAATGATCCAGACGATAAGCAACGGATAGCGCCAGTGGTCGAATTCTGTGATAAAAGGCATGATAAGGTCAAAAAGAGCATTGCGTTGACCTTGATTAATCCAAAAAAACAGGTGCGTGTCCAATTGGCTGAGGCTCATGAAATAAAATTACTATAGGAGACCCGGAATGTCATTAAAAAATAGGGGAACTGTTTTTTCTTGAGCTTGCATCGAGAATAGGCCGACGCTTTTTTGTAACGGCCCTGCCGAATACTCCCTAATCGATGTCTCCATTCCTTTTCCGGAACTTATGGAAGAAAGGACCTGGTCTGATTTTTTTCTTGACTTTTTCCCTCGTTTTGAAAAAATATACCAACCGTTCTGTATTTTGTCAAGAGGAGGATTATGGGGGCCAAGGGAATCAAAACCAGGCAGCAGGTGGTGAAAACAGCCCTGCAACTGTTTTCGGTTAAGGGGTATTTCAACACCTCCATCAATGACATCCTGGAATCCACCCGCTTGACCAAGGGGGGATTGTACGGTCATTTCCGGAGCAAGGAGGATATCTGGTACGCTGTGTATGAGGAAGCGGTCCGTATCTGGCGAGGCATTGTTTTCAAAGGCGTACGCAAAACCGTCGACCCGTTGAAACGGATTGAAAAAACCGTTGAAAACGCTCTGCGGGATTATCTGGGCGGAAATGTCTTTGAGGGAGGTTGCTTTTTCGTCAATATGCTGGTGGAACTCTCCGGGCAATCGGCTTCGATGAGCAAACAGGTCCTCGAGGGTTTTGTGGGCTTTTCCAAATTATTAAACACCTGGCTGGAGGAGGCGGACCGCAAAGGACTGGTAAAAAAGGGGCTGGACTTTAAGGAAATCGCCGACTTTTTGGTCATTGCCATCAATGGGGCTGTGACCCTTTATTCGGCCGGAAGAGACCCGGCCACCTGGAAACAGACAGTCAGTCAACTAAAATTTTTCATCCATCAATTAAAAAAATAAAAGGAGGAAAAGGGATGATTACCTTTAAAAAAGGGAACTTACGGATTCCAAAATGGAACCGCAAAGTATTCATGGTCGCCGGCGGCACCACCGCCTATAAAAAGTTTTTCCCTGAATACAAACTGGAAGAACTGGTTATGCTGGCCTTTAAACAGATGTTGGAGGACAACAACCTCAAAATGGATCCCCTGGAAGTCAAGGGTCTGATCAATTACTGCGCTTATGGAGAGTTTGCCGATCATTTCCAGGACCAATTATTATGTGAGGCCAAGGTTCATGACTACCTGGGACTGGATCCCCTTTATAACACCGGGATCAAGACCGGGGGGGCCACCGGCGGCACCACCATTCTTAATGCGGCTATGGCCGTGGCCTCCGGTTATGCCGATGTAGCCCTGGCTGCCGGTTGGGAACGGATGGACGAGGTGGATACCCGGACGGGAAATTTTTATATTTCCACTGCGGCCTGCAAGGATTTTGAAACCCGGCTGGGAAGGGTTTATTCTTCCTACTATGCACCCATGGCCAACCGCTTTGCCTGGGCCTTCAATGTTTCAGAAACGACCCGGGCCAAAATTGCGGTCAAGAACCGTCTCTATGCCTGTTCCTCCCCCTATGCTCAGCAGCCGGGAAAGCACACCGTAGAAGAAGTCCTGGCCAGCCGCATGTCGGCTTATCCTTTGCGTTTCCTGGAATGCTGTGCCATGAGCGTCGGTTCGGCCTGTGTTCTGTTATGTGATGAGAAGACGGCCTATAAGCTGACCGATCATCCGGTGGAGGTTTTTATCTGCGGCGGGACCCATACCCTGCGGGTGGCCGACAGACGGCCCATGGAAATCCCCTTACTGCCCAATGAGACCAAGGGGATGTATAAAAGCCTGATCAAAGAGGGAGGCCGCTGGCCGGGATTTGAGAGTTTTCTGGCCGCCCGTTTCGCCGCCTGGCTGGTCTATCGCATGGCCGGGATATATGATCCTCTGGAGGAGTTGGACCTGGTGGAGCTGCACGACGCCTTTACCATCAGCGACCTGCAAACCTATGGCGACATCGGACTCCGACCCTACGGACAGGAAGAAGACTACATCGAATCGGGGGATGCCTATTACGGCGGAAAGTGCCCCTCCAATTTATCCGGAGGACTCTTGGGCACCATGCATGCTGTCGGTGCCACCGGGATTTTTCAAGCGGTGGAATGTCTGTGGCAGTTACAACAAAAATACAACCAGTTTCATGGAGACCCCAAGATTTGGAAGAAATGGGGTAAAACCAAGCCCCGGGACTGGAAGAGCCTTCAAATCCCGAAGAAGAGCAAACAAGCCCTTTGGGTCTCTCATGCCGGGGTCGGTTCCCATGTGACCGTCGGTATTCTCAAAAAAAGCTGGTAAAGGAGGAATGGGAACATGGCCAAAAAAACGCAACAGATAAAGTTCATCGGTCAAACGACCAAAATACAGCAAACCGAACCTCAAACGGTCATCCAATGGCCGCGAACCTTAACGCATGTACACACCTATGGTATGCTCTCTCCATTTTTTCAGGGCTTGAAGGAAGGAACGCTGAAAGGCACCTTTTGCCCTAACAAAAAATGCCCGGAGAACCTTCTCTGGATACCTCCCCGGGCCCATTGCCCGGATTGTCACACGGAAATGAAATGGAAAACCCTTCGCAATCCGGTGATCGGGAAAGTCTATGCCTTTACCGAGGTGGCCTATGCCGGGGCCGGCATCGAACTTTCCACGCCCTATTGGCAGATCGATGTCCAGATTCCCGGGTTGACCACTATTCCCAAAAGCTACCTTCTATATGGAAAACCTTTTATTGGGATGAAGGTCAAGGCCCAGTTCCGGACCTCAAAACCGACCAACACCGTCCTGGATTATTATTGGGTGCCGGCAGAATAATCCCAAAGTTTACCTATAGTCCGCACCCATCCGACCTTGCCTTGCACGCTTGCCCCTCCGTCCGTGCAAGGCGAGGTCGCCCTAACCGCTTCCTTGGATCGGAATAATCTTGACTGCGTAACATCCCCCCTCTGAAAAAAATATTCCCAAAGAATTAAAAGCTGGTATAATAGGTGTTAAGCTCTTTTATTTTTGATCATAGCTGTCGGGCTTTATCCGGTAGTCGTCCGAGGAGGATTTTATCGTTATTACTGAACTTACTTGGGGGAAGTATCATGCTCTTTAGAGAAGGCTCTGGTAAGCGCTTTGTCTTACTCCTGCGCTGGATTTTAATACTTATTGTCAGCAGCATCCTCTATTATAGCGCCCCTCCCCAATCCCTTTTATCCCTATCGTTTTTTTTCATCCTCATATATCTGTCCACCAATATCTTCCTCAGCCTCATTCCCGAACAATGGTTTCAAAAATCCTTTTTTTCTTTTTGTATCCTCTTGATCGATGTGGTTTTGACCTCCTGGGGTCTTTATCTGGCCGTCGGTAATGATTCCCAGTTTTATATGGTATTTTTTCTAATCCTCCTGGTGGCCGCCGCTTCCCGGCAAGCCCTGCTGCTTTACGCCGCCCTGGTTCTGATCCTGGTGGTTTATGGCGCCTCCCTTTATTTCAGAGCACCGGGAGATTTCTTGAAAACGGAAACGCTGCTCCGGTTTCCCTTCCTTTTCATCGTCACTTTTTTCTTCCACGGCATGATCGAATCCTACAACCGTCTTTTTCAGGAAAAAGAAATCCTAAAGGGGGATTACCGGGAGCTGGAGGTCCTGACCGAGGTGGCCCGGTCCATTGAACTGAATCGAAACCTCCCCAAATTCCTGCTGCGGCTGACCCTGATCCTGACCAGCAAATTCGCCTTCACCCGTTGTACGGCCGTTTTCCTCGATCAAAATGAAGAAAGCGGCTGTATGGTTTCCTCCAATGACAAACCCGAAGCTCCTCCGCTGATGCTGGACCTTAAAAAATATCCGGCACTGAAAGCCTCCTTGAATAAGGAAAGCGGTCCTGAAGATTTTGAGGAAGAAACGCCTTTGTCCAAAGATATTTCCAGGTATATATTGAAAATCATCCCCTTGGAATTCCGGGGAAAAAACTTGGGAACCTTATATCTTAGGGCCAACACCCCTCATCCGAGCTTCACCCACCGGGAACAATTTTTTCTGGAACGACTGGCTTCCATCGCCGCCATGGCCGTATATAATTACGGTGAGGATCGACCGGGTACTTTTTAAGGGTTTTAAAAAAATACAGACCACTACCGAAGCAGGTGAGGTTGTATGTTAAGGAGTCTTTGACTTTAGCGCGCTGTCTTTTCAGGACTTATCCATGGGGGAAACCGCAGCCCGCCCGCTGATTATTGGCGGGAGGGAATAGGGTTCCCCCTTTTTCCTTGCCAGAAAAAATTCGATCCGGTATATCCTAAGGTGTTCGGGTTCAACCAGTTTTAATCCGGACATTCAAGCCAAAGGCCCTGATAGAATTTCATGAACCCGAAAGACCTCTTATATATCTATGAATTGGAGGGGGAACTTACTCTTCCTGAAACGTGGCGAAAGGAAGACTTTGTCGCCCATTGGCGGGAGGAAGATAGTCATTTCCTGTTTTTTTCCAGGGCCCAAGAAGACCTGGTTAAGGATTTTGTTCAAAAACACCCGGAAATCAACTGGGTCCGCTCCCATACCATAACGTATAAAGACTGGCAGGGAGGAGAGTCCCTGGAAACCCTGTCCATCGGAAATTTTATTTTTGTCCCTCCCCGGGTTCCCTTGCCTGAAGAGCATAAAGGGATTCTCCTGCGTTTAGACTCGGGGGTGGTCTTCGGCTCCGGAACCCATCCCACAACCCGGGACAGCCTTCAAGCCTTGCAGTGGGTCTACGATCAGGACCGGCCCCGCAATGTCCTGGACTTAGGGAGCGGTACGGGTATTTTATCCCTGGCGGCGGTTTCTTTAGGAGCCGAAGAGGTCCTGGCCGTGGATATGAATCCGGCTTGTGTCCGGACCACGGAGAAAAACGCCCAATTAAACAACCTGTCCCATCGGATCAAGGTCTTGGAAGGCCGGGCGGAGGATTATATCCGGGGACCGGCCGATCTGGTCCTGGCCAATCTTCATTTCGCCGTCATCCGAGAACTCATCGAGACTAAGACCATTTTACAAAAAAAATGGGTGGTTCTTTCCGGACTGCTCCGCAGTGAATTCCAAGAAGTCAAGCATCGTTTACAAGTCCCGGAATTTCGGATCTTTAAGGAATGGGACTCGGAATTCACCTGGTTTACTCTGGTGGGGGGTTTTCGCGAATTCTTCGAAAAATCTATTTAGGATCCATCCGGAAAAGAGCCTTTTCCGGATGGAGCGAATAGCGATCAGCTGGCAGCGTTCAGCAAAACCCTTTATTCGAGCGGGTCTGCTTCTTGCTGATCGCTGGCTGCTGTAAGTTTTATCCGGAAAGTTTGGATTTCCGGTTGGAGACGATTCAGGTTTTAATAAAATTGGGGTGGTGCAGTTTCACTTTTTCCGAAGGTAAAATATCTTGAACAGGATAACCATTAGCGACCCCGTTGAAAAGGTTCATTTTTTCGAAGCCGTTCTGGATAATATGCATAACGGAGTCATGATTGTTGATCCGGAAGGAAAAATTATCTTCTTTAGCAAGACTTACGGAAAATTTTTAGGCATCGATCCTGGAGAGGTGATCGGCAAGCACTGCCGGGAGGTGGTTCCCAGTACCCGTATGGACATTGTGGCCCAGACAGGAAAGGCGGAAATCAATCAAACCCAACGGATCGCCGGGCAGGAAATGATTGTCCAGAGGATCCCCATAGAAAAAAACGGAAAAGTGATCGGGGTCTTCGGACAGATTATTTTTACCGACGTCCGGGATGTCCAGACCCTGGCCAGAAAGCTCAATGTCCTGGAATCCAAAGTGGAATTTTATGAAAAAGAATTGGAAAGCCTGAGGTCCTCAAAATACACCTTTAAGGATATCGTCGGGGAAAGTACGGCCATTAACGAGGTTAAGGGGCTGGCCTTGAAGGCCTCCAATACCAATTCGCCGGTGCTGCTTCTGGGGGAGAGCGGGACGGGAAAAGAGCTTTTTGCCCATGCCATCCATTTTGCCAGTCGAAGGCGGCCCTTTCCCTTTATCCGCCTGAATTGCGCCGCTATCCCCAAAGATTTACTGGAAGCCGAACTTTTCGGCTATGAGCCCGGGGCCTTTACCGGGGCCGGAAGCAAAGGGAAACCCGGAAAATTCGAACTGGCCCATCGGGGCACCATTTTTCTGGATGAAATCAGCGATCTTCCCCTGGAAATGCAGCCGAAATTACTGAGGGTCTTAGAGGAAAAAGAGGTGGAACGGATCGGAGGGAATCAGATCACCAAGGTCGATTTCCGTTTGATCGCGGCGACCGGGGAAAACCTGGCCAGAGCGGTAAAGCAGGGCAAGTTTCGAAAGGACCTGTTCTATCGTTTAAGCGTCATTCCCCTTACCATACCTCCCCTGCGGGAAAGGAGAGGCGATATCCCCCTGGTGGCCTGTCATCTGACCAAGAGAATCAACAAAGAGATGGGCGTCCATGTTACCGAAATTTCACCGGAAGTTTTAAATATATTTCAAAATTACGATTGGACGGGGAATGTGCGGGAGATGGCCAATCTCTTAGAGCGGATACTCTCCACCATCGATTCCAATGTGATTAAACTGCACCATCTCCCCATTTTTTTTCAAAATAAGGCCTCGGAACTGATCAAAAGAGATACTTTTACCTACTTGAAACATCTAAAGGAAGAAACAGAGAAAGAGGCCTTAGTATATGCCATCCAGGTCTCAAAAAATAATAAAAACCAGGCGGCCAAGCTATTGGGGATACATCGCACGGCCTTATATCAGAAACTAAAAAAATATAATTTCTCATAAAAAAATGTATAGTTTTCTATACATGTAGAGTAAACAGTACATACTTAACCCGTTGTTTTTATGGTTCATTCTTCTTTGTTCCTCGCTGTATAGATTCCTCTACACTTCCAGCCCCTCCCGGCCAAAGGGTACCCAAAAAAAAGAATTGTAATTTTAGTCAGTTATCATTGGATTACTTCGGAATTTTTTTGGCCTTTCTATTGCAATAACCCCACCAAATTGAATATGGGTGGAGGGGCCATCGATGAGTGTGGGAATGATCCTGAGAAGAAATGCCGAAAACATGGGGGAAAAGGAAGGAATCGTCTTTGAAGACACCCGATATACCTATGGGGAATTTAATTCCAGGGTCAATCAACTGGCCGATGCCGTTCACGGCCTTGGGTTAAAAAAAGGGGACAGGGCCGCCATACTCCACTTCAACTGCAGTCAATACCTGGAAATTTATTTTGCCATGGCCAAATTAGGGATTTGCCTGGTCACCCTGAATTACCGCCTGATCGACAAGGAATTGGAATATATTCTTAATGACTCCAAACCGATTATTCTTTTTTTAGGAGAAGAATTTTTCGAAACCGTTTCCTCCATCAGAAACCGCTGCCCTTATATTCAATTTCATATCCTGATCGAAAATCATCGCTCCTCCGGAATGATGGATTATGAAACCCTGCTGAACAACGGTTTTGATCAGGAGCCGGAGGCCGGGGTCGGGCTGGAGGATGACCAATTGATTATCTATACCTCGGGCACCACCGGATACCCTAAAGGGGCCTTGGTTTCCCACTCCAATACCTTGTGGACCTGTTTTAACCAGCTTCTGCTCTTCCGGGACCTGAAAGAAGGAGATTCCACCCTGGTGGTCTCCCCCTTATATCACTGCGGGGCGCAAAATGATTTTACCCTCCCTGTCCTGCAGTTGGGAGGGAAGATCGTCATCATGCGCCGGGTGGATCCGGAAAAAATTGTGGAGATCATTCAAGAGGAAAAGATTACCACGGCCCTTTTACTGCCCACCTTACTCCATATGATTTTCCAATTGCCTACTTTGTACGACTATGACCTCAGCAGCCTGCGCTATGTGATGACCGGAGGGGCCCCCTTGCCCGATGTGACCATAGAAAATTTCCACCGCCGCATGGGCTATCATATCAACCAGGTTTTCGGTTTGACGGAAGGCACGGCCCTGTCCACGATACTCTCTCCGGAGGATGCCTCCCGCAAAAAGGGGTCGGCCGGAAAACCCCTGTTTTATGTGGACCTGAAAATCGTGGATGACCAGGGCAAAGAGGTCAAACCCGGAGAAGTGGGGGAACTGATCCAAAAAGGACCGACGGTGATGAAAGGATACTGGAACAACCCCAAGGCCACGGCGGAAACGATTAAAGAGGGCTGGCTCTATACCGGGGACCTGGCCTGGGTGGATGAAGAGGGGTTTACCTATATCGTTGATCGCAAGAAGGATATGATCATCAGCGGAGAGGAGAATATTTATCCCGCTGAAATCGAACAGGTCCTCTATTCCCATCCCAAGATTCAGGAAGCGGCGGTGATCGGCGTGCCGGATGAAAAATGGGGAGAGTCGGTCAAGGCCGTAGTCGTCTGTAAAGAAGGGGAACATTTAACCGAAGAAGAGGTTATCCACTTTGCCAAACAGCATTTAGCCGGTTTCAAAAAACCAAAACTTGTGGAATTTGTCGATCAATTGCCAAGGAATGCCAGTTTAAAGGTGCTGAAAAGGGTCTTGAGGGAAAACCATGCCAAACAAGGATGAGGGTGAATGGAGCATTCCATTTTTAAATAACATCAAAGGAGGCAGTAGCAATGAAAAAGGGACTGAAGCTTGTTTTTTATGCAGTACTGGGATTGATGTTGGCGGCCGGGATGGCCGGGGCTGGGGCCAAAGAACCGATCAAGATCGGCATGCCTAATGCCTTAAGCGGGCATGGGGCGGTCTATGCCGTGCCCATGGTCCAGGGGGCCAAGGTGGCGGTGGAGGAAATCAATAAACGGGGCGGGGTCCTGGGTCGGCCTTTTGAACTCATTTTACGGGACCATAAAGGCAATGCCGAAAGCGCCAGCCGGCAGGCGGAAGAACTGATTTTGAATGAAAAGGTCAATTTTCTGGCCGGGACGATCTACAGCAACACGGCCCTGGCCATCTCGGCCGTGGCCAAGAAGCACAAGGTCCTTTTCATGGATTGCGGGGTGCGGACTTCCACCTTGACCGAGGAAGAAGGGCACCGCTATGTGGGCAGCATTTCCGTGGATACCACCTACGAAGGGCGGGCCATGGCCATGTTTGACAAAGACACCCCCAACAAGAAATACTGGATCATCGGTTCCGACTACGCCTACGGCCGGGACGCAGTCAAATACTTTAAAGAAACGATAAAAAAGATCAAACCCGACAGTGAGATCCTGGGAGAAACCTGGGTAAAAATGGGAGAAACCGAATTTACCACACCGATCGGGGCCATTGTCCGGGCCAAACCGGATATGCTGGTCAGCGTCTTGATCAGCGCCGCCTTTCAGTCTTTTTCTTTACAGGCCCGGCCCTATGGCCTGTTTAAGAAAACCGTCATCAGCGTTCCCATCACCATGCAGACCGAATTGGTCCGGCCCTTGGGCAAGGATTTCCCGGAAGGGGCGGTGGGCAGCACCAAGTATATTCAGGGACTGCTCAAGACCAAGGAAGCCCAAGCCTTTGAAAAACTCTATTTAGAAACGACCAAGGAAAAATTTGTACCGGCCTTTGCCGCCGACGGTTATATCCTCATGTGGCTTTTCGCCAAGGCCATCGAGAAGGCCAAGAGCGCCGATACCGAAGCGGTGATCGATGCCCTGAAAGGGCTGACCTTGGACACCCCCAAAGGAAAGATGACCATCCGTGACTGTGATTTGAAATGCAATATCGGTGAATGGTGGGGGAAAAGTAAGTTTGATGCCAAGTTGGGGTATTCTGTCTTAACCGGGGTAAAATATATTCCCGCCTCCGATCTCATGCATACCTGTAAGGAAGTGGAGGCCATCCGTCCCAAATAAATCTTTATTATTACCGGCTCCCCCGACCCCTTAAAATTTTTAAAAGAAAGGGTCGGGTGGAGCCTGGGGGTTTTTCCTCGGGATTTTTCTTGGTCCCCACAGGGTCAGATTCAAAAAACATTGCTGAGTATTTGGTAAGGGAATCGGAAACAGGAGAAAAGGCATGTCAACAGTCTTATTAATACTGATCGGTGGTTTGACCAAGGCCAGTATCTTTTTTCTCATCGCCGCCGGATTGACCCTGGTCTTCGGGGTGGGGAAGATCATCAACTTTGCCCATGGGTCTTTTTACGTGCTGGCCATGTATCTGACCTACTCCTTTTCGGTGGATCTCTTTGGAGGTTCTTCTTACGGCTTCTGGCTGGCCCTGGTTTTAACCCCCCTAAGCCTGGCGGCCGTGGGTCTTCTGGTGGAATACCTGCTCCTTCGGCGGGTTTACGGCAAAGAACACCTGATCCAGTTATTGCTGACCTTCGGTCTGGTCTTTGTCTTTCAGGATGTCTACCGCATGGGCTGGGGGGTTATGCCCAAAATAGTGCCTCAGATAGATTTGTTCGGCGGCAGTATCGACGTTTTAGGGACCTTGATGCCCACCTTCAATCTCTTTATCATTGCCTGTTCTTTGGTCGTCTTTTTCATCTTGCTGGCCATGCTGAGCAATACCCGCTTCGGCCGCCTTTCCCGGGCCATTGCCTTTGACGGAGATATGGCCGAATTGCTGGGGGTGAATGTCAATCTGATCTATTCCGGTATCTTTGCCTTGGGGTCCCTTCTGGCCGGCATCGGAGGGGTATTGGCCACCCAACTCAGCGCTGTAAATTTAGGTATGGACACACACATTACCATCCTGGCCTTTATCATGGTCATCGTCGGAGGGGTGGGCAGCGTCACCGGGGCCGCCGCGGCCGGTATCATCATCGGGATGGTGGAGGCCTTCGGTTCTTTATTTCTTTCTCAATTTGTCCTGGTGCTGATTTATTTAGTTATGGTTATTGTCCTTCTATTCCGGCCTTTCGGCCTGTTTGGGAAGCCGGTGTTATAACCTCAGAGGGAAAGCAGGTCGTCATGGGAATAAGGTTAGCACAGAATTTTTACAGGTCATTGGGGGTTGGGCTATTCATTGGCATCGGATTAGCCTTCTTGCCCCTGGGGATTCAGGGCTACTGGCTGCATGTGGTTATGGAAATCATTATTTTGGCCCTCTTTGCCACCAGCCTCAATCTGGTAGTCGGTTACACGGGGATGATTTCCTTTGGGCATGCCGGTTTTTATGGGATCGGGCTTTACGTGGTGGCCGGCCTGTTAAAAGGGACCTCCCTCCCCCTGGCGGCCGTATTAACAGCGGCGGCCTTGAGCGGGGCCCTGGCAGGTCTGATCATCGGGTTTTTAAGCGTCCGTTTACGGGCCTTCTATTTCGCCATCCTGACGTTGGCCTTCGGTCAATTGATTTGGGCAGTTATCTTCAAATGGCATGGGGTGACCGGCGGAGAAGACGGGATTATCGGTATACCGATTCCCGCCTTCCTTTCCGGAAAGCACGGTTTATATTATTTTATCCTGGCCATTTCGGCCTGTGGTATCGGCCTTCTCTATTGGCTGACCAATACCCCTTTCGGCCGAATGCTCTCGGCCATTCGCGAGAACCCGGAGCGGACCGAGTGCGTGGGGGTAAATGTGGACCGCTACCGGCTTCTGGCCTTTGTCCTTTCCACCTTTTTTTCCGGGCTGGCTGGGGGCCTTTATTGTCTTCTTTCCGGAGGGGCCTTCCCCGACCTGGTATCCTGGACCAAATCCGGGGAGGTCCTGCTGGCCTGTGTCCTGGGCGGCATGTTCACCTTTTTGGGACCGGCCTTGGGGTCTGTGTTTATGATCCTGCTGGAAAGTCTGGCCCAATCCTTTTTTACCGAACGGTGGCCCCTAATCCTGGGAGCGGTCTTCATCCTGGTGGCCCTGGGCCTTCCCCAGGGTGTTTTGGGTACGATCCAGCAGAAAATGTCCTTTCACTCTAATAACAAGGGATAATCCGATGATCCTTGAAGTCCAAGACTTAGAAAAGTCCTTTGGCGGCCTGAAGGCGGTTAATAACGTCAGCCTGGTATTAAAACGGAATGAAATCCGCGCCTTGATCGGTCCCAACGGGGCCGGAAAAACCACCCTGTTTAAACTGATTGCCGGCAATTTATGCCCGGACAAAGGAAAGATCATTTTTGAGGGGCAGGAAATCACCCGCCTTAAACCCTACGAGGCCTATCAAAAAGGGATCCATAAAACCTTTCAACACCTGAATCTCTATCCGAGGCTGACCGCCTTTCAGAGTGTCCAGCTGGCCTTGTTTTCCGCAAATGGAAAGGGCTTGAACGTCTTTTCCTGGGCCCGAAAGATGTTTCGGGAAGAGGCCCTGGAACTGTTACACAGCGTAGGGCTGGCCGAAAAGGCGGATATGCTCAGCTCCGGTTTGTCCCATGGGGAAAGGCGGCGGCTGGACCTGGCTATTGCCCTGGCCGGAAACCCCAGGCTGCTCCTTTTGGATGAGGCGGCCAGCGGAATGGCCCCCAAAGAGGCCCGGGAGGCCATGGAATTGATTATCGGATTAATCACAAAAATGGGATTAACCGTCTTATTCATTGAACACGACATATCCATTGTCTTTAACGTGGCTGAAAAAATCTCGGTATTACACCAGGGGGCGCTCATAGCGGAAGGGGCCCCGGCTGAGATTCGAATGGATAAAGAAGTGCAGCGAATATATTTAGGGGAATGAAGGGGAGAACAGGTATGGCTTCTGAAAAGGTACTGGAGGTTTCCGGGGTTCACACCTTTTATGATACCAGTCATGTCCTTTTTGGGATATCATTGGCAATCTACAAGGGGGAGGTGGTCTGCCTGATGGGCCGGAACGGCGCTGGAAAGAGTACCACCCTTTCCAGCATTGTCGGCCTGAAGCAGCCCCGGGAGGGAAGGATAACCTTTTTAGGTCAGGAGATCCTGGGCAAACGCCCCTATCTCATTGCCCGCATGGGCATTGGTATGGTCCCCCAGGAACGAAGGATTTTTCCCGAACTGAGTGTCCGGGAGAATTTGCTGGTCCCTTATCAGGAGGATAAAAAGGGCTGGACCATTGAGGATGTTTATGATCTCTTTCCGGGATTGAAGAAACTGGACAGGCATAAGGGGGGATATCTCAGCGGCGGGGAGCAGCAGATGCTGGCCATTGGCAGGACCTTGATGACCAATCCTAAGCTGCTGCTGTTGGATGAACCGGGGGAAGGATTGTCTCCGCTGGTGGTCAATCACCTCTGCCAGGGCCTTAAAAGATTGAATCAACAGGGCATGACCATCCTGTTGGCTGAACAAAATTTAAATTTTGCTTGTAAAATCAGCCAGCGGGCTTATGTTATAGAAAAAGGCGTCATTTGTTTCGAAGGGGCGGCAGAAACCTTAAATGCCGACGAAGAAATAAAAAGAAAATATTTAGCGGTCTAAAGGAAGTTAGGAGGAAGGTTATGGAAAAGGCAAAAGAACTCAGGAAAAAAGTGGTCAGCCGGGCCATCCGCAACATCAAAAGGGGTTACGAGGATGATGATTCCAAGCGGGGGATGTTCCGGGCCGAAATCCGGCTGGACCTTCAGCGATCTCGTCTGTTTACGGAATCTTATAAACAAACCGACGGGCAGGCCATGGTCCTGCGGCGGGCCAAGGCCTTAGCCAATCTGCTGGATAACATGGACATCTTTATCCGGGATCACGAGCGGATCGTAGGCTATCAAACTGCGGATCCCAACGGGATTTATCATCCCATTGATCAGAACTGGAAATCGGTCAAGCGGTTAGTCAACAGCGAGGCGGGAAAGACCCTTTTAGATGACGCCGGCCGGAAGGAGCTGGATGCGCTTTGTGAATATTGGAAAGGCAAGGCCATGAGCGATCGTCATCAGGAAATCTTGCCCAAAGACCTTTATAAATACTGGACCTACGAAGGGACCTTCCTCTGGAGCCAGTTGTCTGAATTGGGCATTCCCAATTATGATGAACTTTTTAAAGTCGGACTGAAGGGACGCATTCAGGCCGCCAGGGAACGGATAGAGGAGATCGACCGGACCGTCCCCATCGATTATGTGGAACAGAAGGAATTCTTAGAGGCGGTGATACTGTCTCTGGAAGCAGTCATCCGGTTTGGCCGGCGTTATGGCGAACTGGCTAAAAGTTTGGCCGGCAAAGAGAAGAAAAAGGACCGCAAGGCCGAACTCCTGGAGATCGCCCAGACCTGCGCCTGGGTGCCGGAAAACCCGCCCCGGAGTTTTAAAGAGGCCCTTCAATTCTTTTTTTTCATCCATCTGGTCCGCTATCTGGAGTATTCCACCCTGGGCATCGGCATCCGGCTGGATCTTCTTTTCGGCCCCTTCTATGAAAAGGACCTCAAAGAAGGAAAGATCACCAAAGAGGAGACCCTGGACCTTTTGCAATTGCTCTGGATCAAACTCAATGAGCTGGGCCTGGTGTATTCCCCTACGGTCAGTTCCGTTTACGGCGGCGTGGCTTCCTTGCAGGCCGTGACCATCGGAGGGACCGACAAAAAGGGCCGGGATGTGACCAATGATCTGACCTATTTCGTGCTGGAGGCGGCCCGTCAATTAAGGCTGATCGAGCCGAGCATTGTCCTGAGAATGCATGACCGGACCCCGGACGAACTCTATTCCAAGGCCGTGGATGTGATTAAAACCGGGATTGGCTACCCTTCCCTATTCAATGATGAGGCCTTGATCCCTTTGTATAAACGATGGGGCATTCCCGAAGAAGACGCCGTGGACTATGCCGTCACCGGTTGTGTTTATATTGAAATCCCGGGCAAGAATATGATGCGCCGATCCGTGGGCTATTATGTCCTGCCCAAATGCCTGTGGTGGGCCCTCCACCAGGGGGTCAATCCCAAGACCGGGGAACAGCGGGGGGCCAGGACCAAAGACCCAGCCCTTTTTAAAGACTGGAAAGACGTCCTTGAGGCCTATGTGGAACAGGTCCGCTTTTTTACCAACAAGATCGAACAACTGGAACGGGTTAATCTGGAGCTCTATGAAAAATATTGCCCCCGGCCCTTTTATTCCGGGGTGATCGACGGCTGCATTGAAAGCGGGAAGGAGTCCCGGAAATGGGTCTATCCTTCCATGGTCCATCATTTTGCCCAGGTCATCGGCGGGACCAATGTGGCTGATTCCATCACGGCCATCCGCAAGGTCGTCTTTGAAGATAAACAGGTGACCCTTCCGCAATTGATCGCCATTATGGACCGCAACTGGGAAGGCCGTGAGGATATCCGCCAGGCCTGTCTGAAGGCGCCCAAATTCGGGAATGACGATGATTATGCCGATCTTATCGCCCGGGAGGTCCACCACCAGGGAGAGGCGGCTATGGAGTCCATTAAAGATCGCTATGGTCTTTCCAACCGGGGGGACGGCAGCGCGGTTTCGGCCACCTATGGCCTGGCCGTCGATACCCCGGCCACACCCGACGGAAGACTGGACGGGGAGCCTTTTGCCGATTCGACCCTGGCCCCTTCACCGGGAATGGACAAGAAGGGTCCCACCTCCGTATTAAACTCCTGTGCAAAAATTGGGACCGTGGAGACCTACAATCATCTTTTAAACCAGAAATTCCTGCCCAAGTTTCTGGAAGAGGATATAAAACCGGTCTTTATCAGCTATCTGAAGACCTGGAAGGAGATGAGGGTCCCCCATATCCAATTCAATATTGTGGATAAAGAGACCCTGGTGGCGGCCCAGCAGGCACCGGAGAAATATGCCGACCTGATCGTCCGGGTGGCCGGATTCAGCGCCTATTTCGCCGATCTGTCCCGGGGATTGCAGGACCATATCATTGCCCGGACCGAGCAGAATTTGGGGTAAGAATCGTTCGGTGTTCGTCGATCAGCGTTCGGCGAACACCTGAATAAAACAAAGCTGCTTTGCCCGAGGACCGCTTTTTTCAATGCACTTGAGGTTGACGGCGGTTGCCTTCTGCCTCAAACCCCGTTTGCGGGATACTCCTCAGGCGAAGCTGGCCTCAACCAGCCATTATTAAAACCCTGTCAAAGGGAACTTTTCTCTAACGAATGAAAGCTTTGAGCCTAAATAGCGGGGAGACCGGCCTCGTTTTCAATATCCAGAAATTCAGTGTCCACGACGGACCGGGCATCCGGACCACTGTGTTTTTAAAGGGCTGCCCCCTCCATTGTCTATGGTGCTCCAATCCTGAATCGCAAAACCCCTTTCCGGATCTGATGGTCCGGGATGTTCTTTGTAAAGGGTGCGGGGCCTGCGTTGCCGCCTGCCCCCAGGGGGCGATCACCCTGACCCGGGAAGAGGGGAGAAAAATCGATCGGCAGCAGTGCAACCGCTGTATGACCTGCGTTCCGGCCTGTCTATATCAATCGTTACAAGTTTGCGGGAAATTTATGACGGTGGATGAGGTCCTGGAGGAGGTCCTGCAAGACCGGCTTTTCTATAAAAATTCCGGCGGCGGGGTTACCCTTTCCGGGGGAGAGGTATTGATGCAAAGCCGGTTCGCCAAAAAAATACTCAAGCAATGTAAAAACGAAGGGCTCCATACGGTCCTGGATACGGCCGGTGCTGGATCCTGGAAGGACCTGGAAGGCCTGTTGCCTTTTGTGGATTTACTGCTTTTCGACCTCAAGCATCTGGATTCAAAGGAGCATCAAAGGACCACCGGGGTCAGCAATGATCGCATACTCAAAAATCTGACCAAGGCCGCGGCCAAGGCCCCCCTTTGGCTGCGCATCCCCCTCATCGCCGGATTCAATGATTCAGAACAGCACATTAAAAAAATCGCCGCCCTGAGTCGACGATTAAAGGTCCAAAAGATCTCTTTCCTGCCCTACCACGAAGGGGGGAAATCCAAATCCGGCCAACTGGGGATTTCCTATCCCCTGCCAGAGGCCGCGGCCCCACATGAAGAGCATATCCATAACTTACAGGGAATTATTGAAAAAGTCGGCATAAAAGTATCTATCGGTAATTAAATCCGATTTCAACCCGATTTTGATCAATCCGAGCTGCAGTTTTTCTTCCCCCCCTGTTCTTAAAAAAATTTTGACATTATCTGTTCGAAAAGATATTATTGCCAAATTTCAAACAATACCGATCCTCTCTCAAACCCACATTTTCATACGACCCGGTTGAGGGAACCATGAACATCCCTTTGACGCAGGTGCGATTTTTGGAAAGGGCGGTTAAGCTCTTTCATTCCAGGACTGCGGTGGTCTGTGAAGATCAACGCTGGACCTATGCCGAATATGGACAAGGCGTGGAGCGGCTATCTAATTCCCTGGAGGATTTGGGGGTTCGCTCCGGTGATAAGGTCGCCTATTTAGGGTTTAACTGCCACCGCCTGCTGGAATGCTACTACGGAGTGGTTCAGATAGGGATTGTTTTGTTGCCTTTAAATATCCGACTGTCTTCCTCCGACCTGGAATACATCATTCGAGACGCCGAACCTCAAGTTGTTTTTGTTGATCCTGATTTTCTTGATAAACTTGAAACCATTCTATCCAACCTTCCATCCGTTAAGTCCTTTTTCCTTTTAGATAGCCGGATGAATCCCCCGGACTGGGTGGTCGGAACCTATGATGGTCTGCTGGAAAAGTCCGAGGCCAATCACAGACGTGCGCCAGGGGAATATCCCTTTCAGGAGGATGATCTTTCTGAACTGTTCTATACCAGCGGAACTACCGGTCCTCCCAAAGGGGTCATGCTGACCCATCGGAATCTTTACCTCCATACCTTGTCTACTATGGCTACCTATCCGATTTCCGAGACCGATGTTCAACTCCATCTTATCCCCTTATTTCATGTCAACGGCTGGGGCCTTCCCCACTATCTTACCGCCAAAGGCGGTACGCATGTCATGATCAAGAAATTTGAGCCCACATCGGTTCTTGATCTCATCCAAAAAGAAAAGATCTGGCGGCTTTTTTTGATTCCCATGATGGTCAATGCCCTTATCGAACACCCCAACTTTAAGGCCTATGATCTGTCCGGCCTAAAGGATATGTTGATCGGCGGTGCCCCTCGCCCGACCGGGATATCTGGCAGGGCTTCCCAGGCTTTCGGATGTACGGTCCATTCCGGTTTCGGCATGACCGAGACCTCTCCTCTCATCGCCGCCCCGGAACTCCCCCCTGGCCTTGACCCGGAGACCCTGCGACATCGGGCCCAGGAAACCAGGGGATTTCCCATGATCGGAGTTGAATTCAGGGTCGTGGATGATTTCGGGAAAGACCTTCCCTGGGACGGGGTAGCCATCGGAGAGCTCCTGTCCGGGGGGGATATGGTTATGAAAGGATATTTGAATAAGGAGGCCGAGACCAAGGAAGCCCTGGCCGAAGGGTGGTATCATACCGGGGACCTTGTTTCCCTTTGAAAACGAGGCATCACAGGTTTGATATCGTTTCTCTGTCGGGATCGAGGATTTTGGGAGGAGGTGATTTTTAATCAGGCGATCCGGATAAAAGACGACAGGTCTCATCTTCACTATTAACCGAATTCATTCAAAAGACAAAAAGGAGTATCACATGAGAAAACCAGTTATCCCTATGCTGTTGGCAATGGTATTCTGCTTTTTGGTATCGATACCCACCTTTGCGGCTGAGCCGATCAAATTTGGATTCTTGCATAGTCTCAGCGGGGGGACCGGGCAGGTTTACGGTATTCCCGATCAGGAGGCCGTCAAAATTGCCGTAGAGGAAATCAACAAAGCCGGCGGTGTCTTAGGCCGTCCCCTGGAAATGATTGCCCGAGACGACAAACTGAACCCGGAGAATGCCGTACGGGAGGCCAAGGACCTGATCCTGAATCAAAAGGTACAATGGATCCAGGGGACGGTAAGCAGTGCCGTGGCTTTGGCCGTTTCGGCCTATTGTAAAGAAGCCAAGGTGCCTTTTATCATCACCGTCTCCCAGTCTGCGGCCATCACCGAGGAAAAAGGCCATCGCTATGTTTTTCGGATCAGTACCAACACCGATACTTACACCCGGTCAATGGCCAATGCCGCGGCAAAGTATTGGGGCGGTAAGAAGGTGTTCCTCATCGGTCCTGACTATGAATATGGCCATAAATCCTCGACCGATTTTATGGAGGCCTATCTGAAATTGGTTCCCGATGCCAAGGTAGTCGGGGAACTCTGGCCCAAGCTGGGCAACCAGGACTGGACCCCTTATATCTCCAAAATAATGTCCGCCGGGGCTGATTTTGTTTACTGTTCCTTGTGGGGCGGTGATGTCATTTCCTTCACAAAAGCGGCCTGGGCTGTCGGTTATTTTGATCGGATAAAACATTGCGGACAAGACTGGGGGACTATGGA
>JBFMBU010000001.1:0-10823 GCA_040755035.1 Thermodesulfobacteriota bacterium | reverse complement strand
CCGGCTGAAAGAAATTGACCGGAGCCGGGCCCTGAATATCCCCGGCGTTCTTGCCGTTCTGACCCATAAGGATATCAAGGGGACCAACCGCCAGGGTGTGGTCCGAAAAGATCAACCGGTCTTGGTGGATGACAAGGCCCGCCATTACGGGGACCCGGTGGCCCTGGTCCTGGTTGAAAACAAGGCCCTTTTACCAGAAGCCCTGGACCAGGTGGCAGTCTTTTGGGAACCGCTGCCGCCGGTTTATGATCCGGAAGAGGCCCTGAAGGAACAGGCCCCCTTGATTCATGAAGATCACCCGGAGGGCAACTGTCTGCTGAAGGGGGAGATTGTCAAAGGGCTGGGCCGGGACGGCTTTTCCGGATGTACGGCAACCGTCCGGGCCGCCTTTGCCTTCTCAAGACAAGAGCACGCCTACTTAGAAACCGAAAACGGCTGGGCCGTATCGAATGAAAACGGTTTCCTGGAAATGGCGGTCTCCACCCAGACCCCTTTTCGAGACCGGGCCGAGGTGGCCGAAGCCCTGGGCCTGGATCAGGAAAAAATACGCGTCATCGCTCCCTGCTGCGGCGGGGCCTTCGGCGGAAAGGACGGGATCACCGTTCAAAGTCTCCTGGCCTTAGGGGCCATTCACTGCCCCGGTCGGCCGGTGAAGATGTACTGGGAGCGGGAGGAAAGTTTTCTGGCCGGGTGCAAGCGCCATCCGGCCCGGCTGGAGTATCGCCTCGGGGCCGGCCAGGACGGCACCTTTCAGGCCCTCGAAGCCCGCATCATCTTCGATACCGGCCCTTACGATCACCTGGGAGGGGCGGTGTTGACCCTGGGTTTGGAGCATGCCGGCGGACCCTATCGGGTTCCCCATGTTTATTTGCAGGGTCAGGTGATATATACCAATAACCCGGTCAGTGGGGCCTTCAGGGGCTTCGGCGTCCCCCAGGTAACCGGCGCCCTGGAGCAGATGGTGGATCTGTTGGCCGAAAAAATGGGCCTTTCGCCCCTGGAAATCCGCAGGCGCAATGCCCTGCAAAAGGGGGACAAGAACTCCGTGGGGGTCAGGCTGACCACCTCGACCGGATTAAAAGAATGTCTGGACAGGGTTGAGGCCCACCCTGTATGGCAGGAAAGCCTGTCCTGGCAGGAGGCCGCCAGGCCCGGGACCAGAAGGGGTGCGGGTCTATCCTGTGTCCACCACGCCATGGGCTATGGGCCGGTCATCCCGGACACGGCCCGGGCCAAAATTGAATTGACCGGAGAAGGAAAATTTCGGATCTATTGCGGGGTGGTGGACATGGGCCAGGGCAATAGCGACACTTTTCTGCAAATCGCCGGAGATCTGTTAAATCAGGCAAGGGCCGACCTGGAACTGGTCCTTCCCGATACGGCCCAAACCCTTCCCTCCGGTTCGGCCTCGGCCAGCCGGACTACCTATACCTTCGGGCAGGCCCTCATCAAGGGTTTGCAGGAAATGAAACAGCGGCTGCTTGTAAAGGCCCAGACCAGGATAAAAACCGGCCGATTGGATGAACTGATCCTGGAGCCGGGCAGGATAAGACATACCTCTTCCGGTCAAACCCTTGACCTGAGAGACCTGGCCCTGGATATAAGGGAAACGGAAAGGATAGTCATTCATGAATTCAAGGCCCCGGTCAGTGAAGAAAGGGTCACCCCGGATACGAGACTGCAGCTCCATGGGCTCCCTCACCTGATTTTTTCTTACGGGGTCCATCTGGTCTATCTTGAAATTGATGAACTGACCGGCCGGGTGGAGGTTAAAAAATATCTGGCAATCAATGATTGCGGCCGGTTGATCAACCCCCAGCTCTTTGAACAGCAGATTCAGGGCGGGATCGCCCAGGGGTTGGGCTATGCCCTGTTCGAAGATTTTAAGGTCGATCAAGGAATGACCATTACCACCGGTTTGTCCACCTATATCCTTCCTTCGGCCATGGATGTGCCGGATATGGAGGTCGAGGCCCTGGGGTTGCCTGAGGAAAGCGGACCCTTCGGCTTGAAGGGCTGCGGTGAGCTGGCCATGGACGGACCTCTGGCGGCCGTGGCCAATGCCCTGGCCGCGGCCGTGGGTCGAAGGATTTATGAGTCGCCACTGACAGCGGAAAGGGTTCTGAAGGCCTTGGAGGAGGGGCGGAGAAAAGTGGAATTTAAGAAAATGCGGCGAACCGGAGAGGAAAACCGGAATTGAAAATTCAATTTTACCTGAACAATCTCCCCCGGGTGGTCGATGTCGCGGCGGATCGGCGGGTCGTCGATCTCTTGCGGGAAGACCTGGGTCTGACCGGGACCAAAGAGGCCTGTGGGTCCGGGGAGTGCGGGGCCTGCACCATCCTGGTCGATGGGCAAACCCGGCTTTCCTGTCTGATGCTGGCCCCCCAATTAGAGGGACGGAAGATCACGACCATCGAAGGTCTGGCCGACGGGGAAGGGCTGCATCCTTTGCAGGAGGCCTTTGTCCAAACCGGGGCCGTTCAGTGCGGTTTTTGCACCCCGGGGATGATCCTGGCGGCCCTGGATTTCTTGAAAGATCATCCTGATCCGGTTCGGGAGCAGGTAAGGGAGGGGCTGAGCGGAAACCTCTGCCGTTGCACCGGTTACCAAAAAATAATCGATGCGGTAATCCTGGCCGCGGAGAAAGGTGGAAGAAATCGATAACAATGAGAAAGGTCTTCCTTCCCCCGGATTTAAAAACCTTCTGGTCCATGAAGGCCGATTATCCCCAGGCCTTGGTCTATGCCGGTGGAACGGACCTTCTGGTCAGGCTTCGTCTAAGGCTTTCGGATTCGCCGGTTTTGATCTGTCTGGAGCGGATCGAGGAACTGAAGGGGATCGAGGACCGGGGCCGGGAGGTTCTAATCCGGGCTGGAACCACCCATGCCGCAGCCCTGGCCCATCCTTTGATTCAGAGGCATTTCCCGGTTCTGTCCCAGGCCTTGAGGGTCCTGGGTTCTCCGCCCATCCGGCATATGGGGACCCTGGGAGGTAATTTAGTGACGGCCTCTCCGGCCGGGGATACCCTGCCTCCCTTGACGGTTCTGGAAGCGGAAGTGGAGATCCAAAAGTCGAACGCCCGGCATCGTTTGGCCATAAAAGATTTTCTCCTGGGCCCCGGTCTGACCTCTTTGAAAGCGGATGAGCTGGTCACCGGGGTTTGGATAAAAAAACAGCCGGGAACAATCCTTCAGTATTTTGAAAAGGTGGGGCAGAGAAAATCACTGGCCATCGCCCTGGTCAGTATGGCCGCGGCCCTTAAGATGGAAAAGGGGATCGTTCAATCCGCCCGCCTGGCCTGGGGGAGTGTGGGACCCACCGTGATCCGTTGCCCGGAGGCCGAAGCGATTTTGAAAGGCCATCCCTTGACCGCGGCCCTTTTGGAAAAGGCCGCTGCTTCTATCCGGCAGTCCGTGACTCCCATAACGGACCTCCGGGCAGGGGCCGAATACCGACGTCAGGTGGCCGGGAACTTGCTTTTTCGCCTTTTAGATCTTGTTCCGAAGAACTAACCAAATTTATTTGAGATGGTGGGTATCGAAAGTAAGAGATAAATCCTCAGACTTTTCGGGTAAGAATCCATAGAGAAAGGAATCGGTCCTGGACTCCGAACTGAAAAAAAACGGCCTCTTCAGCTCCCTGTTTAGCGCTGAATTTCTGGCCTTAAACGGAATCATCTTCCTGGTCTTTTGCAATGTGGCCGTCTTTTTTCAGTTTCAGCAGTACCTGCAGAACGAGCTTCATCTGCCCGCCCGACAGCAGGGGACCCTGATCGGGGTTTTTGCCCTGACCGCTTTGGTCGTTCGGCCCATTATCAGTCCTTTTTTGCATTCGGCCAATGCCCGGAAATGGCTGTTCATAAGTGCCGTCGGGGTCGTCCTTTCCCTCCTTTTGTACTATCCGGCCCGGAGCTTCTGGTCCTTAACCCTGGTACGGATAGGGCACGGTGGAATTTATGTCGTCCTGGCCACTGCCGCTTTGACCAAAATGATGGACTCCATCCCGGAAGACAAAAGCGGCCAGGCCTTCGGCTTGATCACGGTCATTACCCTGCTCCCCTATGCTGTTTTGCCGCCCCTCCTGGATCCCCTGATCCGGGTGGGGGGCGGATTTAGGCCGGTCCTGTTTATAACCGCCTGGCTCATGGTCTTCACCTTCCCCTTGCTGTTGCAGGTAAAAAGCCAGAAGGGTGAAATAGCTGAAACGGACTTATCCAAACCTTCATGGAAGGACCAGAAGGAAAATCTCAAAGACCCAAGGATCTTCTTCCTGCTCTTGATCTCTCTGCTGGTCTACTCGTCTTTTTCCCCGGTCTTTTTTTATCTCAAGGGATTTGCCCTGAAGCAGGGCATCCCCAACCCGGGGTGGTTTTTCACCCTGTCCACCCTGATGGAGATTGCGGTCAGGGTGCTGGGCGGAAGCCTTCTGGACCGGGGAAGCAAGGTCAGGACCCTGCTCTTCTCTTTATCAGGCCTGACCGCGGCCTGTTTTTTCCTGGCCCACGTTTCTCACCCGATCGCTTTTTGGGGACTGGGTTTCTGGTTTGGGATCGGCTGGGGCGTGGCCCTGCCCCTTCTGAACGGATTGATCTTTGACTGCTCCCAACCCCGGTTCCGGGCCTTGAACACCAATTTGGCCATGGTCATGTTTCAGGGCGGGTTTTTTCTGGGCCCTCTGGCAGGGGGATGGGTTTTGGAGCTTTGGGATTATAAGGGGCTGTATTACACCTGCGGCCTGATGGTCCTGATCGCTATACTGCTTACCCTTTCCTTAAAAAAAATTAAGAAGGAGAAACCATGAAAAGTGCCAACCCTGTCGATCCCATCGAACCGGGACAGCCGTATGTCTTCGACCTTTTACAACCCCAAGATGCCGAAGGTGTGGCGCGGTTGTTCAAAACGGTTTACGGGGAGGGTTATCCCATAAGGACCTTTATTGATCCCCAACGATTGATCGAAGAAAACAAGGCCGGACGGGTTATTTCCAGCGTAGCCCGAACCCCCCGGGGGGACATCGTCGGTCATAATGCCCTTTTCTGTTCGGCCCCCTTTAAGAGGATCTATGAAACCGGAGCCGGCGTGGTTCATCCCCATTACCGGGGAGGAAAAGGGATCTTCAGTGGCCTGGTTATCCACGGCCTGGAGGTCGGCGAAAAACAATTCGGGGCCGAAGCCATTTTCGGGGAATCGGTCTGTAATCATGTTTTTTCCCAGAAGATGTGTCACGGCCTGGGTTATATCACTCAGGCCGTTGAAGTGGACCTGATGCCGGCTGCGGCCTATGAGAAGGAAGACTCGGCCCAAGGAAGAGTGGCCTCTATTGTGGATTGTCAATCCTTCAACCCCAACCCTCAAACCGTATTTGTGCCGAAGCCTTATGTGGATCTCTTCCAATTTCTCTATCAAGGACTCAATGAAGAACGGCGGATTGACATCTCCGACCGGCAGGACTTTCCCCCGGAATCCTCCGAACTGGAAACCCGGATCTTTGATTTTGCCCAGGTGGCCCGTGTTTCAGTTAATAGGGCCGGCCCGGATTTTCGAACCGTCCTGGACCGGGAAGAAAAAAGGATCCTGGCCGCGGGTGTGGTGGTGATCCAGATCTGGTTGAATCTGTCCTGGCCCTGGGTCAATCGCCTGGTTGAAGAGCTTCGGGGGCGGAAATATTTTATTGGAGGATTGCTGCCCCGCTGGTTTGATCAGGACGGAATGTTGATGCAAAAAATCCGGAACCGCCCACACTGGGAGGGGATTCAGCTTCAATTCGACCGGGCCAAAAAGATCTTGGAATGGGTGAGGGGGGATTGGGAAAAAACCCTGTCCTGAGATCTTGAAATCCAGGGCCTCCACTGCCTAAAGGTGAGGTCCAATATCTTCCCGGTTTCCCCTTCATTGACCTGGGAACGGAATTTTCTCTTGAAGGTTTTCCAGGCCTTTTCTTCGTCTGCGCTTTTCCCTTCTTTCAATAAATCCTCGCTTGGGGAAAGATTGGGCAGCCAGACATCGTAAAAATCCCTTTTGGAAAATTCCGATTTGGGGACCCCTCGCGGGGGACGGCGAACCGTCCCAATCCGGATAGCCATGTTTTCTCTCTCACCCTTTCCGGTGTATAAGTTCGATGCTAACCCCATCCGGGGCTTCGATAAAGGCGATGCGTAAGTTGGGGGAAAAATCCATGGGATCGAGAGTGAACTGGACCCCTTTTCCCTTGAGGTCCGCGCAAAATCCTTCAAAATCCCCCTCAATCCGTAATCCGAAATGATCCAATCCATACTCGTTACCCTTTTTATCGACAACGGTCTCACCGGTCCTCTGGCCGCGGATAATGACCGTAGCCCCTTTAAAGGCCACAACGATTGAAGGGGCCCCGCGAACCTCACTGCTGTTCACCACCCTTCCCCCCAGTTTTTCCTCATACCAGGCGGCCGCTGATTTTGGATCTTTGCTGATCAAATGTACGTGGTCGAAAATTACGGTGGTGCTGTTCATACCTTTATGCCTTTCTTGGTAAAGTTCTTTCTCATTAGCCTCAATCTTTTGGTTAAGCAATAACATTTTTTTAAGGTTTTTGAAATTTATTTCAAATTATGTATAATAGTATCGAAACCAAAGCCCATTATCCGCACAAAGAAAGAAAAAAATTTCCAAGAGCCTTAAATCATTAACCATGTATAAAGGAGTGAGAGATGGCAGAGAAATCCGAGGTTATGGTTGAAACCGCTTCCGGTAAGATCCAGGGCTTTCAAAAGGACGGCTTGAATTATTTCCGGGGCATACCCTATGCCGCACCTCCCGTAGGAAACCTGCGCTGGCTTCCACCCCACCAGGTCAAGCCCTGGTCAGGGGTGCGAAAGGCTGAGGCCTTCGGTTCAATCGCTCATCAGCCCAAAGGAGAATTGGAACTTTTATTATCCATCGTGGATCAGGAGGCCCGGACCCAAAAACAGGATGAAGACTGCCTGTACCTGAATGTCACCAGTCCGGGTTTGGACGGGGCCAAAAGGCCGGTCATGGTCTGGATTCACGGCGGGGCCTTCCGCACCGGATCGGGTTCGCACCCCTTTTATGACAGCCCTGCCTTGAGCCGAAGGGGAGATGTAGTGGTCGTAACCATCAATTACCGCTTGGGTCCTCTTGGTTTCCTGAATTTAAATGAAATCACCAAGGGCCGAATCCCCTCTACCGGCAATGAAGGTCTGCTCGATCAGGTGGCGGCCCTGAAATGGGTGCAGGAAAACATCGAGACCTTTGGCGGAGATCCTGAAAATGTTACCCTCTTCGGGGAATCGGCCGGGGGGGCGAGTGTGGGCTGTCTGCTGACCCTTCCGGCGGCCCGGGGCCTGTTTCAGAAGGCCATTCCCCAGAGCGGCGCGGCCCATATCTCAAACCCCCTGGAGAAGGCGGTTCTTATTTCAGAAAATTTTTTAGATATTCTCGGGCTCATTCCGGAAAAAATTGATGCCTTATTGGCTGTTCCTCCCGATCAGCTTATAAAGGCAGCCGGTGAACTGGCCCTCAGGGGACAAACCACCGTGCGGGAGATCGGCGGCATGCCGCTTCAACCCATTGTGGATGGAAAGGTGCTGCCCAAAATGCCTTTCGAGGCGGTTAAGGAAGGCACGGCCAGGGGAATACCGGTTCTGGTTGGGTCAACCTTGGAGGAATGGAAACTGTTCGCGGCCATGGATCCGAGGGTGGCCAAAACCGATGAGGCCTTATTGATCAAACGCTGCCGCAGGCTCATTCCCGGAGGAGATGCGGAAGCCATTATCACCTCTTACCGGGAGGCCAGGACCCGGAGGGGTGAACCCGCCGGTCCGGTCGATCTGTTTGTAGCCCTCCAGACCGACCGGATCTTCCGCATACCGGCCCTGCGTCTGGCTGAAGAACAAGGACGGCAGGGTTCTCCGGCCTATGTCTATCTTTTTACCTGGCCTTCTCCCTTTAACGGGGGTCAGTTAGGGTCCTGCCATGCCCTGGAACTGGGTTTCCTCTTTGGAACCCACGAGGAAAAATTTTTTGGTTCAGGACCGGCGGCCGATACACTGGCCCGGGAAATCCAGGATGCCTGGCTGGCCTTCGCCCAACAGGGCGATCCCAGCAATAAAATCCTTGGGACCTGGCCGGTATATAGTGAATCCAAGGAAACGATGATCCTGGGACGGGAGTCGGGTTTGCAGAAGACCCCTTACGAACAGGAACGCCAGAGCTGGGATACGGTCCCGGATAATGCCTTAGGCTTTTTATAAAACCCTTGGGACCTACTATGATGATGACCGACATGGAATACCGTATCGAAACCCTGGCCAAATTACTATTCAAGGCCCGTTATCCGGTTTTTTTCACCGGCGCCGGAATCAGCACCGAATCGGGCCTGCCGGACTTCCGCGGTCCGGACGGCCTTTGGACTCGGCGCGATAAGGGTCTTCCCCCCAAACCAGGGGGAAGACCCTGGGAAAAAGCCGATCCCAACAGCGGGCACCTGGCTCTGATGGAGTTGTATCAAATCGGCAAACTGAAATTCCTGATCTCCCAAAACATCGACAACCTGCACCTGAAATCGGGCATCCCTTTTGATCTGCTGGCCGAATTGCACGGCAACATCCAACGACTGCGCTGCCGTAGGTGTGAGCAGACCTTTGACCTCTCCCTGGGGAAAAAGATGTGTGACTGCGGGGGAGAACTGGATTCCAGTGTGGTGGATTTCGGCATGTCCCTTCCCGGCCGGGATCTGGCCCTGGCCTATGAACATTCCAGGGCAAGTGATCTCTGTGTGGTGGTCGGCTCCAGCCTGGTGGTCACCCCGGCAGCCGATATGCCCCGGGAGGCCCTGCGGGCCGGTGCCAAATTAGTCATCATCAATGCCGGAGAAACCCCTTATGATGCCCTGACCCATTTGCGCTTTCAGGAAACCATCGGGGAAGTATTACCCCCGGCAGTCACCCGCCTTAAAATTCTGATGGGTTTGGATTAAAAGGAATAACACCCTTTCCTCGCTGGTTAATTTTCTTCCTTAAACGGCATCTTTCCTGATTTCGGGTTTTATTTGATCGGGATATAGATATCCAGTTCTGAGATCTCCGGGTTTCCCGGATGGAAACGTTCGTCATAATATTCAAAGTCCGGAGCTTTGATCAGTTCATGGCCGGACTTAGGATGCCAAACCGCATAAATGGCCTGATAGGTTTCAGGGATTTTTTCCACCGGTCCTTTATGAGTGAAAACCGCATACTTCTGAGCTGGGATGGTCTTTCCCGCCATTCCCTCCGGGATATCAAGAAGGTCTGAGACTTCAACGGCGGCGATATATTCAAAAGCCCCGTCGTTTTTGTCCCCTTCAACGGGGAAGCAGATTCCATAACTGACAGCAGGGTTAATGCGGTTAGGGATCCTTTCTATCCGGGGTAGAAATTGGTCCCAAAGCTGTCCGATTTCCTGGTTTTTATTTTCACCGAAATAGCGCATCCCGACAATCTTAAATTCCTCTTTGAATACAATTTTCGATTCCATGGGCATCCTCTCTTTCAAAAGGGTCAGAAGGTCCTGACCGATTGGCGGTTGATGAAGGACGGTAAAATGATTTTCCCCGCTTCGGTACTGCCGTGGCGTCAAACCATACATACTCTTAAAAGCCCGCGAAAGAGATTCGGGGGTTTCAAAGCGAAAGTCCAGGGCCACATCAATTATTTTATGACCGGTTTCCCTTAAGGCCCGGGCCGCTTCGGTCAGCCTCCGCCTTCGAATATACCCGGCCACGCTGTTGCCGGTCAGGGCCAGGAAAATACGGTGAAAATGGTACTTGGAAAAAGCTGCTTCTTTGGCCACATCCTCCGATGTCAAATCCCTTTTCAGGTTCTGTTCTATATAGTCCAGGGCTTTCAGGACCGGCTTGATATATTCCATGGGGAATCTCCTTTTGAACTGGTGATTATCCTACCAGCTTATTAGGGGTGTTTCTTGACTTTTTTTGCTTTTTTGGGGAAAAAGACCATAATACTCACATTTCCAGACATGGTCTCAAGCCTGAACAGGCGGAGGAGGTCTATTAAAAAGCAATATTTAAAACGGATTAAAAAGATGAGCAAATTACCTCGGGAAATCAACGAAGAATTGAATCAGGAGGCTTCCGATTGGGATACCCAAAGCCCGTGCAACTTCGGCACAGATTAATTCCCTTCTGGAAGTAGCCGAATCATTTTTCGCTCCACATCCCGCCCGGCTGCCGATTTCCCTTAGATGGGAAAGCAAAAAATAACCAAAATTTCCCCTTTTCAACACCGTTTCTTGACAAATTTCTACCGTGTAATTACAATGTAGATATTTATTAATAGATGGGAACCTTTTTATGAAAGCCAATATCATCCAGATAGGAAATTCTAAAGGGGTCCGGATCCCGAAAGTTCTTTTGGAGCAGGCCCGGCTCGGAAAGGAAGTAGAACTGGAGGTGGTGGATCGGAAAATCGTGATTCATCCTTCCAGCGGATCCCGTCAGGGGTGGGACCGGAAGTTTAGCGTTATGGCCGGAATGAAAGAAGAGGACTTGATCCGGGAAGATTTATGGATTGAAAACCGGTTCGACCGGGATGAATGGGAATGGTAGCCAGACGTTTTGATGTTTTCCTGGTCAACCTGGATCCGACGGTGGGGCACGAGATTAGAAAAGCCCGCCCTTGTCTCGTCGTCTCTCCAGATGAAATGAACCGTTTTATCTCCACCGTGATCATTGCCCCCATGACCACTCGAGTCCGGGAATATCCGACCCGTATCGCCTGCACATTTCAAGGCAAGCAAGGGCAGGTGGTCCTCGACCAGATCAGAACC